>NZ_CP051681.1 GCF_012849095.1 Cohnella herbarum | reverse complement strand
TGCGGAGACTCTGTCCCAAACACCAGTGGAGAAAATTCCCTCCGTGCAGTTGAGCAAGGTGAATTTAGAGAAAAAAGGAAGCGTGAATATTAAGAAGTCGGGGAAAGTGACGGCGAGACTGGAATGGGAATCCTCGAAGGATTTAGATCTCTATTGTTTCTACGTGACTAAGAACAATGAATTAGGGAAAATCTACTATCGTAATCTGGGATCGCCTCAAAAATCTCCGTTCATTCAGCTAGACGGGGATTCTAAAGGCAAGGGACAGGAAACGATTACGATCCATCGTACTGAAGAACTGAAGTATGTTTTATTTGCGGCTTACAGCGCTATTAGCAATGGGATCGGGAGTTTCTATTCCATGAAGGCGCGCGCGGTAGTCGATAATCATCAGGGTCAGCAAGTCGTGTCGTCCTTATACGAGAAAAATAACTACGCGTATTGGGTGGCCATTGCGCATATCGATTTCACCTCTGCATCGGAAATGAAGGTCAGCCATGTTGAGCAATATTCCAAGCGATTCACCGAGAAAAGCCCTCTTCTCTACGCAGACGGATCTTTCAAAATGAATGTTGGCAAGGCAGAGTTTAAGGGGTTCAGTTGATTCGAAGTACGGGTATTCAGATGAAATAGAAGTTCAGTTGATTCGAAGTACGGGTATTCAGATGAAATAGAAGAGACCGTCAGGGGCCTGATGGTCTCTTTACGATAAACAAGTTAAGTTTCAAGTCTTTTGTTCGATAAGACGATGGCAATAGCGATCAGACCGAGGGAGGACCCGAAGAGAAAGCCGGCTTTTAGGCCGCCGAACGCGTTTAATCCTCCAGCGATGTAGGGTCCGAGGAACATGCCCAGCGAGTAAACCGATTGATACAATCCCATCGCCGTCGCCCGTTCTTCCGGCACGAAATGCCGAATGGCCAAGCTGAGCAGAAGCGGGAAGTACATCGCTTGGGCAATGCCGTTCAGCGCTTGAGTCGCTGCCAGCCAGCCGAGGTTGGGGCTGAACGGAATCGCCGCGGTGAAGATTGCGGCCAGCAAGAAGCCGACGATGACGACCCGGCGCGTGCCGAAGCGGGGAGCGAGATATCGCCCCGTCCATAGCGAGACGAGCGCGTGCGGGACCATGAAGGCGACGACGATGCCGGTGCTGGGCTTCGCTGGCGCCAAGCTCGACCGCTTGAAGCGGCGTGAATCCGAACATCGTGATGAACAGGATTCCGTGCGCTAGGACGGAGAGGACGGATACCGTCCAGAGCAAGGGTGAGCGAAGAACGCGGGAGACGATGGCCCGATCGACTCGTCGTATGTGTTTCTGCTCCGGAGGAGTGGTCGCTTGGTCTGTCGTCGGTTTCGGCCGCTGATCCGGCTCGAACACAAAAAAAGCGACGAGCGTTCCGAGCGCGGCAACGAATATGCCGCAAGTAAAAGCGTAGTTCCAGCCGCCGACCGAAGCCAGCCAGCCGCTCGCGCTCATGCCGATCAATTGGCCGGACACGGTGAGGAAACTCAGCGTTCCCATCGCTTGATGAGTTTGGTTCGTTGGGTAATAAGAGGCATACAATACCGAAAATGGCACCCAGGCCGCGGCGCATATCCCCGCCATTAAACGCCCGGCAAGCGGTCCGCCCCACGTTCCAGGCAGCATGAAGAAGACGCAGCTGATCAGTCCCGCCAGCATTCCCGCGATGAGGAACGGCTTGCGTTTGGACATGACGTCCGAATACATGCCTAGAGGCAACCGGGTAATGACCTGAGTGGCCGTAGCTGCCAAGTATAAATCCGATCCAGCCCATCGAGAGTCCGCGGTCCTGCAGATAAGGCTCAGGATTGGTACGTAAATATATAACGTCGTCCAATACAAGATCGTCGCCGCGGCGAAGATCAAGTGCCGTGTTCGGACGGACGGTTCGGTTTGTCGCCGCGCATGGGCATGTCGCAACTCGGGTGTCGGATGGTGCATCGTCGTAGAAGTCCTCCTGGATAAGCCGTTATTTTCACGTTGTGTGAGTAGTCAGGTGATGAGAAGTTTCTACTATACTGTAACGGATCGGGAGGGGATTGGGAAGATAGATCGTGGAGCAGGCAGGGCGGGGTTTATTTTATTTTCCAGAAGTTAGAATGTTTTGGTAAAATGGGAGGGTGCGAAGGGGAGCGGGAAGGCACGGCTTAATCGGGAATGAGGAAGTGGACCGAATTGAAAAAGCGAATGCGAAAAGGTTAATTGGATGGATGATCGTTTCATTAATATTGTCGTCATGCAATTCTCATCTAAATCTGAACCGACGAAACTTGAATCCTCTCACTCTGACTTGTCTTACGGCGAAGCGACGAATCAAGGTTATGTCGTTGCGGGGCCGGCGGGATTAGCGATGTGGCTAAATTAGAGGCGTTCTTCGAGGACTATAGGAGTAAGAGAAAAGTAGCGTTATGATCGTTCGATATACCGATGAGGGGGACCCCATCTACGTGGATTTGGACTTCGACGGGGAAAACATCGAGTACACTTACGATAATTCCTGGATGGATTCGGCGACAAGATAAAGGAGTAAGGAAAACCAGTTGCAAAGAAATGGGCAGAGAATCGGACCTCGAGGAGACATGACGGGCACGGAATATTACCTGAGCTCTTGCGAAGATAATATTGGATATAGCGATGTGGAGAAAAAAGAGTATTTTATATTGTTTGTGAGCAGCGATGCGAAACATGAATTGATGGCAATGCTTGAAGGCGGGATGAGGTTAATAAATTGAATGTAACAACTTCGACCTTAACATTCGGTATTGTTCCATTTGTAATTGGGGTTCTTGCGGTTATTGGCCAAAGCAAATTTTATAAGCAATCTGTGGAAAAATTGAAGGAGGAAAATAAGAAGTTTAAGGCAATGTATGAGAGTGAAAATAGGAATGAATGATGGAGGAGAAAATAGTGAAGAGGGGAAATAGTGCGGGAGAAAATTAGTTCTAGGACAAAAGAAAAACCGCCCATTGTATTGAGCGGTCAATCCCGAACTATTGTTCATGCTAACTTATGGTCAAATGTCCGTCGAATGTATGGGTTCACGCGGCTTGATCGGTTGCTTCCCGATTTTCCTGATTTATCTCGCTAGCAGGTTCGTCGTCCGCGATTTTATAGTATTTTTCGTAGATGATAACCGGGACGATCAAACATAAACCCACGAATACTAAGCAGAAGGCGAAGAACCCAGAAATGCTTGATATGTCGATAATCAGCTGATTGCCTTCCGAGGCCAATTTGGCAACACTTTCGCCGGTAGGGGGCAGGTTAGACATCATTTCGATCTTCATTGATGTTTCCTCCAATTTGGGTTGATTTGTTGGGAATCGGAGTCGCCGGATAGAGATAGAATCGCAATAGATTTATGACCTGCAACTCCGCTATTATTCGGTTGCTTTCAACAACAGTGAATGATGTTCTTTCTGATTTCTATATTAAACGGTAGACGGAGATTGGATGTGATGGAAATCACAAAGTATTAAAATCATATGATTAACAGAACTTGGAGAAGGTTAAAAGTAACAAAGGTTATGCCGGATGATCACTAGACTGTATTATCGTTGGATGATGCTTTCGTGTAGATTGGATAGCCCGAAGGAGTGAAAATGTACGAATAGTACAGCTTTAAGCTTTCGACTTAGTGAAGGACGATAATACGTAGTAAACTAAAAGAGCTCACGTAATCGCGTGGGCTCTTTTAGTTGAATCGGTAATAGCTCGGTTACTTCGGTTTTCGGACTATTTCGTTCAACGCAAATGAACAACCCCGCTTGCCATGTGGCTGGCGGGGTTAGATATGATAAAAACTTATAACTTAAATCCTTCAAGTTTAACTCATGTTAGCTTTTGAGTTTCCCATTCTAGATGCAGGTTCACCATTTTTCTTTGCTTCATGTTCAAGGTTGCGAAGCCGACTTGAAATATCCATCAAATACTCGACCATCATACCTAATGCATACAATACGATAGCTGTTACAATTCCACTTACCACCACGAAATTGCTAAGCCCCACCTGAATCCCGATTCGTAATATCTACCCACCAATTCACGCATTACCTCGTCAGCTTGATTCGCTTGAATAATGCCCATAATTATGGCTGCTAGGCAGTGACGTACGCCAAACCTTTTAAGAGTTTATCCACAAAATCACCGGAAACGATCCTCATCGGTTGAGGGATTTGCTAGAGTTACCAGACGACAATATTATACATGAGAAGCTCTTATTTTGGCGATATGTGGAAGAAAAGATTGCAGAATGATAAATTCTAAAATGGACTTATTGGAAATTTCTATGAGCAACCGTTTGTAATTATCCGACAAATTTAGCCAAAAATAAACCTATAATCTGTATAATATTCCTGTGCCTGCGTTTAAAAAATCGGGAGCCGCCCTCGGTCTGAAGCGGGGCGAGGCATTTCAGCAGCAAAGAAGCAGAGCCAGTCGGACATATCCGCACCACCTAGCCGCATCGCGACCAGTCACTTCGTGACCTTAAGGTGGTGGGAAGTCGTGAACACGGAAACGTTATAGGAAATCAACGCAAAGCAATAATCATACAGGGAGTAGTTTCTGTGAAGACAAAATTAATAATAATTGATGGCATACCTGGTCGGGCAAGTCAACGACCGGAAGCTTTATAAGTGAAAGATTGAATGAGTCAAAGATCCCTAATAGATTTTATCACGAACTAGAAGACAACCATCCATTGAGAATTTACGACAAGCAGTTTATTCTTTTACTATTCTAGAAAAGCAGAATGGTTCGCTGCAAAGGTCGAGCAACTCTTTAGTGATTTATTAATGATAAATTAGATCGAGAAGAAATCACAATTATGGAGAGCTATGTATTTCAAGACACAATTGGATTTGCTTTTAACATGCAAATGGAAGAACAAAGATTGTTGGATCTGACAAAGAAAATACAATCTATTTTAAGTCGGCTTGATCCCGTTCTAATCTATTTTTACCAAGTGAATGTAGAACAAAATTGGAGATGGATTTGTGAGATTCGTGGACCTGAATTCACTCAAGGTGTATGTGGAATTCATACAGATAACGATTTTGTAGAAGCCGGGAAGTTCTGGACTATAAATCAGGATTTTGTATTCAAAATCGTTCAGGAATGGGATATTTCAAAGCTAATAATAAGAAATGAGAATTACAAATGGGATGAATATAAAGACAGAATAATTGATTTTCTGGGGTGAACTCGAAGAAGGCGCTGACATCCTATAACACCATATTCACGCATCGGGCATTCGCCCCTCGGTCCGGCAGAAGTTGGAGAGGATTCGATGGAAGTGAACTCAAACACAGGGAAGCAGAAGCAGCCGGACACATCCAACTCCCTAACCGCATCGCGGCCGCCCCGTTGGGGCTTAAGGGAGTTGGACGTCGTGAATACAAGAACGTTAGATGAAATGGCTGAAAGTTCTTAAAATACATTAATAATGAGCGTATCAATAATACTTTCATCAAATTCCAATTACATTATTTAGAAGGTAAATGGAATTTTATGTCGAAATTATTTCTATCTTGCAATATGGAGGGTTATATTTTTATGATTAAGGGACAGTTTCTTGTTCAACTTAAACAAGATCTTTTGATTAGTATTCCGAATGCCGTAAAGCGTATTAAACTTGATGAGGGAGATAAAGTTTGTTATATCGCACTATATGGTTCTGATGACGAACCCGTCATTGGATTGATACAATTAGGGTAGAATCCTACCGAAAGCAGATGATTGAAGAAGAAGGTACTGATGACAAGTGGCTTTTATGGAATTTTGGAGAAATGCCAGTTAATTATCAAATCGGTCTAGAGTCGGAAGATCCAAATTTCCCAGAAAAGCAGAATACACTTATTGAAATATTTGGTGGACAAGAAGAATATGAAGAGTGGTGGGAAGTATCACAAAATCTTCGATTCGAAATAGCATATGAATTAAATAACTATGACTGGAGTGGAATAATACCTACTTCAGATGATTTTGTAATTTATTCGTCCTGGGAAGCTATTGATGTAATCAATGGTGATTTGACTCGCAGTATACCAAAAAATAAATACGAATTACTTGAATCAATGGGACTAATATAACTACAAAGTTTATTTGATAAAACCGCAAATTGCGGTTTTAATTTTTTCATTAATGTGTAGTCAGTGAAGTCAGCCACATCATCTAACAGCATATTCGCGCTGCGGGCCATTTGGCCCTTGATCTGCCCGGAGAGATTTCGAGGAAGCCGAGTCAGTCAGATACATCCATTCCCCTAAGATAAGAGCTATCTAAGGGAAATGGACGTCGTGAATACACGAACGTTATGCGCAATTACTGCAGAGCTTAAAGATCAATATGAAAGAAGTGATTCTTATCTGCAATTATTTTTTTTGAAATTGCTGATATTTGTAAAAAAAATATGTTTAGATCTACGACCAAGCTCTATTATTGATTCTAACAAATTCGAAAATTTGTATTCATTATTTTCAAGATATAAGAATGATCTGTTATCAAATAAATTAGTAAGAGCAGATTTTGTTTGGATTCTTTTTTATACATCAAATTCAATGATTGTTCAATGTAACTACTCAAAACATAATAGGCAATTACTTGAGGAATGGGAAAAGTATAATCAGGCATTATTGAGTTTACAAGAAGAATATAATCCAGAAGAAGTTGATGATAAATGGATTGAATCAAATATTATTTATGAAGACGGACGAGCAATTACAAGTGATTTCTTTACTTTTTTAAGGTATCAATATAGCCTACTAAATCAATCTGAACTGATGACAAATCCTAACAAATTTACTGAAATAGGTTCATTATTTAAGTCAGAAGATAATAATTTAAGAGACTATTGGAAATTATCTAGAAAAGTACAAAATCGTCTTATTTCAAATAAATAGTTAAGTATTTCAAGTAGGCAGTAACAGCGTATAACACAATATTCGCGCTGCGGGCCATTCGGCCTTGATCTGCCAGGAGAGTTTTCGAGGAAGTGAATTCAGGCAGATACATCCATTCCCCTAAGATGAGCGAAAAATTTAATCAAATCCAGGTGCATAAAATGAAAATCATTATTTGAGGCTGAACACTACAGGATCGGTATGTTTATAAGCTGTCCCTTATGTAGCATAGAAACCGAAGTGACTGTTCATAAGTACAGTCAAAACTCGGGATATGAAATAACATTTAATGATTTAAAGAGAGCATTGAAAATGAAAAAGAAAGATTAGAAATATTACCACTGATTGAAAGGTGGTATAGCAATAAATTAGTATTAGAAGTTAACCAATATGTCTTTTTTAAGTAAAAAAGAAAAGGAAAGCATTGAAGAAATACATTTAAGAATAAAGACGAATAAAGAAAATCAATACACTATCTATCAAAAACTAATGAATATATGGAGATGAATGTAGATTCATAGAAGGAGGATCCTTCGTCTAACACCATATTCACGCATCGAGCCATTCGGCTCTCGGTCCGGTAGAAGTTAGAAGTGGATTCTAAGATGCAATTGGCAGTAGCAGAGAAGCGGAATCAGCCGGACACATCCGCACTGTCTAACTGCGCAAGCGCAGCCGGTTCCTGCGGAACCTTAAGCCAGTGGGACGTCGTGAATACGGAAACGTTATCCGAAACCTCCGAGTGACTATTCTGATTGTAGATGCTTGAGGAAAAGATCGGTTACAATCAGCTCATCAAGCACTTGTATTCTTGGTATGTGATACTCATTAATGAAATAAACTTACAATACTTGATTAAGAAATCTACAATCCAATTTTGGAGGGGAGGAACTACGCGAATGGAAACGTTGGGAAGAGGGTGTCTCTGGCTTATTCTTGGTTCCATAGGATTGTTGGGTCTCGCCTTTATCACAGAAAGTACGATCAACATTCCATGGTTCATCTTTATCCCAATTGTGATACTTGTCTTCTGGATGGCATCGAAGAAAAGTAAAAAATGAATAGATGGAATCATAGGTTTGTAAATTAGCTAATTGATTGAAGCGTGTATTACTCGTGACACGATTTCTACAAATCGGACAGAGACAGAATCGTAAACCGTGTATATGTAAATAAGTGATGATAAACGCTCTGATATGGATTACAATTCCATTTAAGGGCTATTTTTTATTTAAATGAAAACTCAAAACTCACGAAGATCAAAAACTCGAAGAGATCAAGATAATCATGATGATTTAGGGAGTCATGAAGAGTTCAAAGAATTATATTAAGAACTCATATGTAAGCAAATTCAGGAAGACAGAGGCATCGGATAACATTATATTCACGCATCGGCAGTCAAGCTGCCTCGGTCCGGACTGAAGTAAGAAGTGGAATCGATGTTGTAATTTCAGCAGCAGTAAAGCAGAATCAGCCGGACACATCCGCACCGACTAACCGCATCGCGGCCGGCGACTTCGTCGCCTTAAGTCGGTGTGACGTCGTGAACACACAAACGTTAGCTGAAACCACCCAAGTGCGAATAAACTATATAAGATAAGGTGATCTATGAATAAATTTATTCAAGCTCGCACAGAAGAGATCAAATACCACGAATCTTTTTACCTAGAGAGTACGCTCTTTGAACCTGGAACTTGGTTAGCTAGGCCAGTCAAGATCGTATTGAAAATGCTAGACTTACTGAATAACCCAAATATACGAATACTTGATCTTGGTTGTGGAGTAGGTAGAAATAGCATTCCAATAGCTCAGATAGTAAAGAATCTTAATGGAATGATTACTTGTGTTGATTTGATCCCAACTGCAATAGATTTATTGATTGAAAATTCTAGGAAGTATAATGTTCAAGATCAGATCATTGCGGAAGTTGCTGATGCAGAAGAGTACTTAATAACCCCTAGAGAATTTGATTACATAGTCGCTTGTTCTTGTTTAGAACATGTATCTTCAGTGGAAGCATTAAAGATGGTAGTAAATCGGATGATTACAGGAACAAAAGACAACGGAATAAATGCAATATTAATGAGTACTGAAGTAAAGGAAATAGATATTGAAACTCAAGAAACTGCTGACGGTTAATAGAACTTAATTTAGAAACAGACAGAACAATATTACTACTAGAGAATCTATATCATGGTTGGGAGATCCTTTATAAGAGCTATCTACCTCAATCTATGAAAGAAAAGAAATATGATAAGGAAATAGAATTCAAAAGCAATTGGATCACGTTTGTAGCTCGAAGAAGGGGTGGCATCAGCTAACACCATATTCACGCATCGGGCCATTCGGCCCTCGGTCCGACAGAAGTTGAAGAGGATTCGATCGGAGTGAACTCAGAACAGGGAAGTGGGAACAGCCGGACACATCCAACTCCCTAACCGCATCCCGGCCGCCCTTCTGGCTTAAGGTAGTTGGACATCGTGAATACAAGAACGTTATCCGAAATTCCTGAGACCATAAAAGACAAGGATGAGATTCTTTTATGTTGAACTATACGAATACAACCAAAGAATTATCAGAAAGCGGTATTGATACCGCTATTATTTCTGTAGGTGCAACCGAACAATTTGGTCCATATTTGCCCATGCACTTGGATACTGTAATAGCTGAACTCTATGCCGAAGAATATGGCAAGCATTAAATGCTTATGTATTACCCACTTTACCGTTTAATACCTCTGAGGAACATGCGAATTTTAAAGGGACAGTAACAATTAGCCCGAACCAAATAACATTATTATTAGAAGAGATTGTGACTGGACTAATACGACAAGGATTTAAAAAGTTTGTTTTATGTTCAGGACATGGTGGTTCCTATTGGGAAGGATCTTTTATCAAACATATTAACTATAAATATCCAGAAATTATATTGATTCATCCAAATCATAATGGAGATGCTTGGCAGACAGCTATTCAAGCCTCAGGACTGGAAGGGCTAAATGAAATGCACGGCGGGTTATTGTCTGTATGTACAGCAATGTGGTTATGTCCAGATAAAGTGAAGTTACTTTCAATGGGTTCTCAAATTCCTACAGAAAACAGAAAATATGCTGATTTTATGGGCTGGGATAAGCTTACAACAGATGGATGTTGGGGGAGTTTTGATCCAGATGGTTATTCGCCGGTAGAATTAGCGCGTAAAGGACAGATTTTTTGGAATACATTCATAACGAAGAAAGCTGAAGGAATTAAAGAAATATTAGAAGATGCATATAAGAGAAAGGTTTCATTTCGGGGTAACTCATAGAGGTCAGGAACTTCGGATAACACCATATTCACGCATCGGGGCATTCGCCCTCGGTCCGGCAGAAGTTGAAGTGGACTCGATAGGCGTGAACTCAGATACAGGAAGCGAAGCAGCCGGACACAATAGGCGGAGTTCACTGCATTCCACTCCTTGATAATGGTAACTTGATGATGGTCTGGGATCGAGAAGAGAAAGTACTCACAACAATTGGTGGGAGATTAGAACAGAACGAAACAATAGAAGATGGATTAGATAGAGAAGTGATGGAAGAAGCAGGAATTGAATTAACTGAAATTAGAGTGCCCTTCGCTAGCTGGTTTTGGAAGGAATCTAACGGATACACTATTTATTTCTTAACACTTGTAAAAAGGATTTGTGAAATACCAAAAGGATATGAAAAGACTGGATATGTAATAATGAATTTTGAAACCGCTTTAGATATGATAAAGAATATTGAAGGCAGAGAAGAAAGAATAGAAATTATCAGAAGAGCAGGGATATTGTCGGGCAATCTCAAGGATGAGGGCAACAGCAGATAACACCATATTCACGCTGCGGCCATGCGGCCCTTGATCTGCCAGGAGTGATTTCGATGAGGTAATTCAGGCAGATACATCCATTCCCTAAGATAGGAGCTATCTAAGGGGAATGGACGTCGCGAATACATGAACGTTATCGGAAATCCAAGCAATTAGGAGGAAGCAATTCATGGTAGAGAATGTATTTATTCTAGGTGCTGGTGCATCTTTTGAATCTGGAGCACCATTAATGAATAATTTCCTTGATATATCCGAGGAATTGTTAATGACAAATGTACTAAATGAAAAAAGAGAAGCATTTCAAGAAGTTTTCTCTATCATATCTGATTTGCAGATTATTCATTCAAAATCTTATTTAAAATTGGACAATATTGAAACGCTTTTCGGAGCTATTGAAATGGCTCGAATTATCAATAGACTTGGCACGAGGACGGGCAATGAAATTGAAGTTGCTAGAGAATCACTTATCAAATTGATTGTTAAAACCCTTGAAAAAACAATAAAGTTACCAGCATCGGATAAGCATATAAGACCGACAAAATCATATCTAGAATTTGCTAATCTAATAAACGATCTACAAGCTTCAAATTCAAATAACAGTACTTCTTCAATAATTTCATTTAATTATGATGTTGCTTTGGATTTTGCTTTACATTACACGAGTCAGAGTCCAGATTATTGCTTGTCTCACTCTAATGACAGAAGTCGACTCCATTATTTAAAATTGCATGGATCAATTAATTGGGGTAGATGCAAACATTGTAAAGAAGTACTTCCTTATAACTTTAATGATTATTTTAGAAAGTACAATTGGAGTCGGTTATTAGGTGAAGTAAAGAATGTATTACTTACTCCAAGTGAACATTTACACGACTTAAGTCATTGTAACGAATCTGTAGAAAATATTCCTGTAATTGTCCCTCCAACTTGGAACAAAACAGATTATCAAGGCACTCTTACAAATGTCTGGACCCAAGCGGCAGAGGACTTAAGTACTGCTAGAAATATATTTGTAATTGGTTACTCTCTTCCAGAATCCGATGCCTTTTTTAGATATTTATTTGCATTAGGAACAGCTGGCAAGTCGAGAATAAAACGATTTATGGTATTTGATCCGAATAACACAGGGGAAATTAAAGGACGTTATGAAACCTTAATTGGCAGAGGAATATATGATAGGTTTGAATACCGTGAAATGAAATTTTCAGAAGCAACCCCATTTATTAGAAATATTCTAAATGTAAAGGAAAATAAATATTGAGTTTATCAATGAAGGCTGGGACATCCGATAACAATATGTTCACGCATCGGCGGACAAGCCGCCTTGATCCCGGGAGATAAGTCGAAGAAGCAATCGCCGGGACACATCCATTCACCCAACCGCATCGCGGCCGGCCGAGATCGTGCTAGTCGCAGGACTCTTGCAGCTTAAGGTGAATGGACGTCGTGAACACGGAAACGTTATAAGAAATTGGTGCAAGATCGATTTCTACGAGTAACTCGAGATGAAGTATAAAAACACTAAAATCTGGAGCATCCTTATATATTGGCGTATAATAAGAATGATAATTCAAAGGGGTACAAGTCATGAGTGTCCCAAATGATGAGCTTGAGCAAATTTTAGATCATTTGAATGATAAGAATAAAGTTGTAGCGAAGAGCTTTTTGTCCTGGTTACTGGAAAAACAAATAGATGAAGAAGATGACTATTTAACACCTGAAGATATCCAGGCTATTGAACAAGGACAACTTGATCTTCAAAGCGGCAGGACTAAATCATTGGAGGACTTACAACGTGAGCTCGAAATATAGGGTAATCTTTTCGGGTGAAGCAGAGAAGTCACTAAAGAATCTAGAGAAAGATACTATTAGAAGAATTTTTAATGCACTTCAACAATTGAGTGAGAAGCCATACGAAAACCCACATACTAAGAAGATGAAAGGTAAGGAAGGCAATTATTATAGACTTCGTGTGGGGAGTTACCGAGTTATCTATGAAATCAAAAACAATGAATTAATCATATATGTAGTACGCCTAGGTCCAAGAGGAGACATATATAAATGACAACTAGAGTAAGTCCCTGACATTATAGTTAGGGACATTTTTTATAGTTGTGGAGTATTTCAGAGAAGACGCCAACATCTTATAACACCATATTCACGCTTTGGGCCATTCGGCCCTCGGTCCGGCAGGAGTTAGATGTGGATTCAGAGATGTAATGTCCCTAACCGCGTCGCGGCCGCCCTTCGGGCTTAAGGGAGTTGGACGTCGTGAATACAAGAACAACTATGTGAGCCATGCATGCAGTCAATAGAAGATGAAATAGATATAACAGAAATAGTGTACTAATCGAGAGATTTTAATAGCTTATTCAAGATGGCAGATACTTCTGATAACACCGTATTCACGCATCGGCCATTCGGCCCTCGGTCCACAGAGGCATTTCGAGGAAGATTATTCAACGGACACACCCGCACCACCCAACCGCGTCGCGGCCAGTCGCTTCGCTCCTTTAGGGTGGTGGGACGTCGTGAATACAAGAACGTTATCTGAAAGAGCGAAGCTTATTTGAAATTCATCAAACCAAAACCCTTATGATATAATGTAGCTGAGGTGATGCTAACATGTTAAAAGATGATGTAAAACAAATGATTGATAAACTTCCTGAGAACTGTTCAATTGAAGACATCCAGTATACATTGTATGTCAGATCCAAAATTGAAAAAGGACAGAAGGACATTGATGAAGGCAATTTACTATCCCATGACGAGGTTAAAGCGAGGATGGATAAATGGCTGAACAAACAATAATATGGACCGTAACGGCGTATAAAGATTTACAAAACATTGTAGAATATATTTCTCAGGATTCCATGTATTATGCCTTAGCATTTTATGATGATGTAATGGATAAAGCACAGACACTAAATGATTTCCCGCATCGAGGACGTGTAGTTCCAGAAATGGACGATCCTGAGGTGCGGGAAATTTTTATACATCGGTATTGATTGATTTATCAAATACATAATGATCGGATAATCATAAAGACCATAATACATGGAGCAAGAAATTGTCTTAATGAATAAAGGCGAATTGTGGGTTTAACAGGAGCTCCTTCAGATAACACCATATTCACGCTTAGGGCCACTCGGCCCTCGGTCCGCCCGAGGCATTTTCATGGGAGCATAATCAGCTGGACACATCCGCACCATCTAACCCCATCGCGACCGGTCACTTCGTGACCTTAAGGTGGTGGGAAGTCGTGAACACGGAAACGTTATAGGAAATCAACGCAAAGCCAATAGATCATACAGGGAGTAGTTTCTGTGAAGACAAAATTAATAATAATTGATGGCATACCTGGGTCGGGCAAGTCAACGACCGGAAGCTTTATAAGTGAAAGATTGAATGAGTCAAAGATCCCTAATAGATTTTATCACGAACTAGAAGACAACCATCCATTGAGAATTTACGACTAGCAGTTTAATTCTTTTACTATTCTAGAAGAAGCAGAATGGAGTTAGAGTGAATAGTAGACACAGATTATACTAGATTCAATAACTGAGCGGAGGACACTGTGTCTATGAAACAGATCAAGCATGATGAAGCGTACAAAAAGCAAACAGTTAAATATATAAAGGAGTGGGAAGTCGGTAGCAGAGATCGGTCGGGAACTTAAGATTAATGCAAATACTTTGTATGGCTGGGAGAAAAGGTATGGCGGTGAGCCAGAAATCGTTGCTATACAAGCGCTAGTCCCAGAAGATCAGAGAATAAAAGAGATGCAAAAATATATTCGTGATCTCCAAGAGGAGAATGAAATCCTAAAAAAGGCGATGCACTTCTTCGCGAAAGACCGTCGGTAAAATATACGTTCATCCACGAACACCGCTCCGAGTACCGACTGGAGAAGATGTGCCGCATAATGGAAGTATCTCGTAGCGGCTATTACAAATGGTTAGGACGCCCTGAGAGTGAACGTGAGCGTCAGCACAAGGAATGGACGGACCAAGTCAAGGAAGTGTACGACCAGAATAGGCAGCTATACGGAAGCCCTAAAATTACCGAACGATTGCATCAACAAGGTGTCAACATCTCTCGTCGTACCTTCACCCGTATCATGAAGGAGAATGGAATCCGTTCCAAGACCGTAAAGAAATACAAGGCAACAACCAACTCCAAGCATTCCCTACCGGTTCAAGAAAACGTAATGAACAGGGAGTTTGCTGCAAGTAAACCGAATGCGAAGTGGGTGACTGATATCACGTATGTCTCCACCGATGAGGGTTGGCTTTATTTGGCGAGCGTAATGGACTTGTACTCGCGTAAGATTGTCGGTTGGCACATGAGTGAACGGATGACGTAAGAGCTTGTGCTACAGGCTCTAAGGCAAGCCCATGGCCGTCAACAGCCAGGCGCAGGATTGCTGCATCACTCGGATCGCGGAAGCCAGTACGCATCCCATGATTACCAGAAGCAACTCAAGATTTATGAGATGACTGGTAGCATGAGTCGCAAGGGAAACTGTTACGACAACGCTTGCATCGAGTCGTTTCACAGCGTATTGAAGAAGGAACTAATTTACCTCAATAAATACCAAACACGCGAAGAAGCGAAAAAGAGTATCTTTGAATACATCGAAGTTTTTTTACAACAATCAACGTATCCATTCTACGATAGGGTACCACACGCCTTCTGATTACGAACGTATGTACCCTGGTCAAGCTGTATAGGAAGAAAATCTGTGTCTACTATCTTGACAGAGGTCCAAATTAAAGAGTCCAACATATTTCGACGATTTTGGAGGAACAGCATATTTTTATAGTGGATTAATAGTAAATTTCATTAATGACAAATATGGGGTGAAAATATTAAACGAAATTATCAGAAAACCTGAAGAATTTGAACAGATATTGAATGAATCTATCGAGGAATTTTATAACGAATGGATTACAACTTTGAAGTGAAATGTGAGTTTTTCAGAGAAGGCGCTGACATCCTATAACACCATATTCACGCTTCGGGACGGCTTTTCCGCCCCCTGGTCTGGACCGATGAAGAAGAGCCGAGGGTAATTCAGCCGGACACACCTGAACCACCTAACCGCATCGCGGCCAGTCGCTTTGCTCCTTTAAGGTGGTGAGGCGTCGTGAATACACGAACGTTATAAGAAACTGGCGCAAATATTAAATTCATGGAGTGCTCAATATGTGTAATAAATGCGAAGATATCTCAACAACAATTGAAATTAATCATCCATACGAATATTTTAATATTGTTTCGCAAATAAAAACGTTTATTCAAGATAGTGTACTTATCTTAGTAGATTCAAATTGTGATCTTGAACAGATACAAAAAGGAAAATCACTCCCAGATGATGTTCTAGTTCACAAGTTTGAATGTACAAACTGTTTAAGATTGTTTGAACTCAGCGTTGAAACATATCATGGAAGTGGTGGGACATGGAAGCCTATAATTTCTAAGTAAAAGGATTGATACATGTGAGTTGGAGCACCTATTTATTTAAGGAAATAGAAAATGATGAAGAGGTAATCTATTACTTCTCTCCTAATAAGAATGACTTGAAAGAAAACATGGGAAAAATAAGACTAGATAAAACAGCCGAGATGATTTCAGAATTAAAACCTTATTCAGGTGATAATGGGCCCTATGGATTTTATATAAAGCAAGCCGGATACTGCCTTGCGAAATGTTTCAAAAATGGTGAGTACCCTGAAACTGTTTCAAGATACATATGATAATGGAATCTGCAGGTATCTCGAGAAGGCGCCAACATCTTATAACACCATATTCACGCATCGGGACGACTCCGTCGTCCCTCGGTCCGGCAGGAGTCTGATGTATTTCGAAGAGGCACTTCAGTATTCGGAGAAGCAGAAACAGCCGGACACATCCGCACCACCTAACCGCATCGCGGCCTCCCCTGGTGGGCTTAAGGTGGTGGGACGTCGTGAATACAAGAACGTTAGACGAAATTCCTGAGAGCATTACAGAATTCAATCAAACACATTATTTTTCGACTCTTTCTCCGTTTGAGAAGGAGTTTTTTTTCTATATACAGAATTTGTAAAACGTAGGGGTAAAGATTATGGTTTGAATATTAACAATATCCTAGAAGAAGTCGCGAATTCCAGCGACGGAGCGCTTGATAATAAATATTGTGGATTAAACCTTAATAGAGAAGGTGAGATCTTGATGTTCCTTTACATTTTGTTTTTATTTCTAATGATCGTAGGATTAGGGACCATTCATTACACGCTAAAGATACAGGTAAAGAATGATGAAAGAATAATAAATCGATTGGATTTAATCATTAAAGAACTAAGTATTCTCAATAGCAAGGAAAGGGACAAAGAACACTAGTGAGTGTATATCAAGAAGCCAGGAACTTCGTCTAACACCATATTCACACATCGGGGCATTCACCCCTCGGTCCGGACCGAAGTTGGAGAAGATTCGCTAGAAGAAATTTCAGTAGGCAGGGAAGCAGAATCAGCCGGACACATCCAACTCCCTAACCGCATCGCGGCCGCCCTTCGGGCTTAAGGGAGTTGGACGTCGTGAATACAAAACGTTATCCGAAACCTCCGAGTTCGAACCCCAATTTTGAAAGGTGTGATTAAGTTTGAAAAATAATCATTCTAGTTTCGTTTATATTTGGATTGTAATTTTGATCATAGAACTTTTTTGGTTTTTCGGAATAATTAATAGAGTTCATGATCAAGAGGAAGTGCTCTTTATCATGACTGTAGTGTTTGTCACCTTGATAGTTGGAGCAGTATTACTTTTACATTCGGTTCTAACATCAAAAAAGAAATATTAAATTACTCGCTTCACATGCGTGGATTTGGGGGCACCATACGGTGCTGCGGCGCTCTTTTATTTAATTCAGATAAAGAAATAACCGAATGCCAACAGAATGAGAATGGGATACAATTCCAGATAAGAGCTTGATTTAAGAGCTTGATTTAAGGGCTTGATTTAATAGATTTAAGAATGATTTGTGAGTAAAGCGAAGAAGTCGGAGGCATCGGATAACACCATATTCACGCATCGGGCCATTCGGCCCTCGGTCCGGCAGGAGTCAGAAGAGGATTCAATTTTCAGTAGCAAGGAAGCGGAAGCAGCCGGACACATCCTACCACCTAACCGCATCGCGGCCAGTCGCTTCGCTCCTTTAAGGTGGTAGGACGTCGTGAATACAAGAACGTTATGCGAAACTCTTGAAGTGCCACAACATATTGTTTAACTCTTTTTGGAGGATGTATATTATGAGTTCTGCTAAGAAACCTACGATAATTTCAATTTCCTCCGTTTCTGGGGAGGAAAAACAACCATAACTAATTTGTTGAAAGAGAAATTAGTAAGTGCAACAGCACTTTACTTTGATGATTATGATTTTGAGGAAAGTCCAAATGATATATGTGATTGGGTAGATCGCGGAGCAAATTATAATGAATGGAATCTTAGTCCTTTCACTCGAGATGTCATATCCCTTTTAGAGAATAAAGACTTGAAATATGTATTGCTTGATTATCCTTTTTCTTATCTCAATATAAGCATGCGGGAATATTTAGATTTCACGATATACGTTGATACACCGCTTGATATTGCAATGGCAAGAAGATTAATCAGAGATTTTAAAGACAATCCAAATGACATTCAGAATGACTTAGAACAATATTTAATAAAGGCAAGAACAGCATATTTAGAGATGGTAAGATCAGTGAAACCTGATTCAGATTTTGTTATAGATGGAACACTTACAACATTAGAAATTGTTGAAAGAATAAAAGGACAACTAATAATGAAGAATTTGTAAGTCATTGCAAGGGAGTTAAGAGCTTCGCATAACACAATATTCACGCTTCGGGCCATTCGGCCTCGGTCCGGACAGGAGTTAGAAGTTGATTAGAGGAGGCATGTTCAGCAGCGGGGAAGTAGGATCTGCCGGTCACATCCAACTCCCTAACCGCGTCGCAGCCGTCCTTATGGCTTAAGGGAGTTGGACGTCGTGAATACACGAACTTTATCCGAAATTCCCCAAAAGCATTTAATAACATATTTTATAGAAGGGGTAATCTAATGATTCATAGATGCATTATGATCTTCACTCATTTTACTAATCAAGAAATGATCGAGAAGATTCGAAAAATCTACGATCCCCTATATGGTTATGTTGACCCACATATTACCCTAGTATTTCCTTTCAAAAGTTCAATTGCAACATGTGAACTAGAGGGACATATTAGGAAATCGATAAGACATATAAAGCAATTCAAATTGACGCTTCAAGGAATAACGATAGAAAAAGGAAATTATTTGTTCTTAAATATCACGAAAGGAACGGAGAGTCTGGTAGAACTACATAAACAACTTTATACAGAAATTTTAAGTGATTATTACCCTGATTTCTTGAAGACAACAAATTACAAGCCTCATTTAACTCTCGGAAGAACGAAAGACTTAAACGAATTAGATGAAGCATATAAAAATTGTAAAAGCCTAGTGGAATCTTTTTCTGAGAGAATAACTGAAGTAACAGTTGAAATAATAGATGAGAATGAAAAATCAGAAATTGAAATGACAATAGAACTGTGTAAGTAATTCGAGAAGAGGGGAACATCCGATAACATTATATTATACGAACCTTTTTTTGCCCCTTCAGAAATGCCCGAATCCCTTTCCCCGCAAGGCGTTCTCCACTTTTCCCACTTCGCTTTTGTCGCTTTGACTTCGCATAACTTGAATTTTCTCAGCTAAGATATACGAACCAGGCGCTGAAAAGATAAGCGAAAAACGAGATATACGCACCTGTTTTTTTCGAGATATACGAAGCTGATAATTACAATATATCTTGTATCAATGAGTCTTTCAAAGGTGTGGAATTGAAGCGGTATATTAATGTCATATGAAAATAAAGCTATAAACTGAGGGTGATGAGATTGAAAATCGTTAGTCTTCAAATTGTAAGTTTGAGACTGGAAAAATCAAACAGCGGTAGACCAAGACTTGAAAAATAAAATCTTAGACTGCCGCTGTTGTTATTGAACTAACGTTACTCGTTAGCGGAACGTTAGTTCAATAAATTTCAAATTCAAAGTATTTTTGTGCCCGCGAGTATACCTGATAACGTTGTATCTTCACGAATCCGAAAGACTGAGACAATTTAATTGCCTGATGGCTTCGCCATCTTGCCCTGCAAGATTTTCTGCCCGACTCTACTACTTCGAAAAACTTAGTTTAGTTCTTTCAAAGCAATTTTTGAAATGTATATAACATAAGATAAAATCCTATCAATAAAGTACCTTGATTCATCCAGTGTAATAGAACTTATATCGAAATCACCATGTCTAATATCTGTGTAGTCTTCATGAAATAACTTCCATAGCTTATGACCTTCTGTCACTATCACTTTGGGTCCCCATACTTCACGGTTGTTTACCATATGATTATTGGCTCCACTTACATCTTTTGTATCTGTTATCCGCTTCATAAGTGCTTCCATTGCTGATAAACAGTCTCTAATAGCATCTTTTCTTGCCCTTGGATTTTCAGATCTTTTTAATTGTTCTTTTGCTTGTTCTATATGATCAGCTGTTTGCTTACACAGCTTTCTTGTTAATTCTGCTACACTTTCAATTTCAATAGTTTTTGTAGTATTGTGATTGATACATATCCAAGGTTCTTCCAAATTGTCACTTAATCTATATCCGAAATTAACAAATTCGAATATCTCGTTAAGATCATCAACTATAAAGGCTTCAAGAAAATTAAACGTGATATCACTAACTGCATCCATAAATCTTGCAAATGGTACTTCTCCGAGCGAATCAATATTTCTCTCAAGATCGCGTATTAGATAATCCCAGCCCCAGTTTTTTGTTCTTTCAACGTAAGAATATTCTGCAATTTTATTCACTATTACTTCCATTACTGAATCATTAACAAGTCTTCCCGGTCCTGAGTAAGAGTCAATTTTCAAACGAGCTCCCTTTATCAAGATACTGGGCATGCTTGTTAACAGCTTATTAGGTACTTCATTCATTATGTATGTCTCGTTATCATACGACATATGGTCTGGGTAAGATTCTTTGAATTTTTTCATATTTACCTCGCTATCTTCATATTTCAAATACGCTTTAGTTAAGTACTTCACAAAATTCCATATCCGAAGTATTCGCGAAATCATAGTAAGACACCTGCCGCAGGTAGGAGAAATGGTATAAATTGAGCATAAGGAGGTAGCAGATCAGGTTTGGTTCTGCGCCTCCTTTTTGTTTGATATTTCCAATTGTGATTCGCCGTGTTAAAATTTATGGAATGGTGTATTTAGGTTACTTCTCTACTGAAATAAAAAAGTTATTAAAGCAAGAGCAGATGAAGTTTTTGATCCCGACTTCCCTTATGATGAAAAGTTTCCAGAGATTAAATTTCAATGAAGTCCAAAATAAAGAAATAATGTGCAAGAGAAAAGAAAATGTTTGGAGGTGAGCGATGTAATGAAAAAATCCATATCCCCATATGAGCTTTTAAAAGCTAAAAGACCTGAAAAATACTCCGACTCTACAATTATCCGTAAAGCAAATTTAAATAGAGAAATATTTGACTTTTATCTTGATAGCTTAACAAGCAGAGGACAAGAAAAGAATTTTGAGGTATTCTGCAGACGCATGGCAGAACATGAAATATGTCCAAACCTTCTACCTCAGACTGGACCAACCGGAGGAGGAGATAGTAAGGTGGATTCGGAAACATATCCGGTATCCGATGATTTATCTTTATCATGGTTTAGTGGTATAGGAAGAGAAGCATCTTCCGAAAGATGGGCTTTTGCGATAAGTGCAAAAAGGGACTGGAGATCCAAAATCAAATCAGATGTTAAGAATATCGTTTCCACATCCAGAGAATACAAAAAAATCTTTTTTATAAGCAATCAATATATTCCTGATAAGAAACGAGCAGCTATAGAAGACGAATTATCCAATCAATATAATATTGAAACTAGAGTGCTTGATAGATCATGGATATTGGATAAACTGTTTTCAAACCATCGTGAACAAATAGCGGTTGAGTCTTTTGGGCTTTCAGATTCATTTGCTGATGAACGGAAAGTAGGCCCATTAGATTATAAACGTCAGTCAGAGTTGGAGAAAATAGAAAAAGAGATAAGTCAATACATCGTTGAAGGAATAAACAGTATTGCTCTTGTAGAGAATGCAACACAAGCAGCAATATTAAGTAGGGAACTAGAACTGTCGTTTGATATTACAAAGGGACGTTTTGAGAGAGCTATTGCGCTTTCAGATAAATACGGAACGATCATTCAGCAAAAAGAATGTGCTTATCAATGGGCATGGACTTTGTATTGGTGGTATGAAAAGTTCGATCTGTTCTATGAAAAGTATTGTATATATGAAACTATTATTCTTGATGGTAATAATTTCTTTGACCTTGAACGATTAACAAATCTATGGATGAATCTATATACTATAACTGGAGGCAAGTTTGAAGTAAGCAAGTTTGAAGTACACACTAAAACGTTGATAGAAGAATACAGAAGATTTATTGACAATAAGACACGCCCTAATGCTGCTTTGGAAGCTAGGGCTAACTTTGTCTTTGTAAAATTAATGCTTGGGGATAATGTCGATGAGTTAGTTGATGAACTAACGCAGATCATTAATGATTGTGATGGGGTTCTTGATTTTAGCCTTGATACACTTTCTGAATTGATTATGAATGTTAGCCCAAATTTAAAGGATAGTCCCCAATATGATTCCTTATTTGATACAATAATTTCAGCTTCAAGCAGCAGAAAACAAGAATTAGTTTCTGCAAAATTACTCTTAAAACGAGGAGAGCAACTAATTGAATCAAAACCATATAGCGCTATACGTTATATTGGTCGTGCCCTCCAAAAATTATATAAAGATGAGAGTAAAAATGAGTACTTGTTGGCAATGACTTTAATGGCTCACGCTTGTGAAAAAGCTGGCTTATTGTGGGCGGGACGTGGTTATTACCTTAATGCTTTCTTTATCGCCTTTATTGATTACATGAAGTTTGGAAATGTCAGTCCCTTATTAGTTGGTTGTTCTACCGAACTAAAGATGATTGAACTTCGGCATGGGAGAATTCCTCATTCGCTAGAATGGTATAAGTTAGATCGACTGGTAAAAGGTCTCCTAATATCAAGTGGTTACGATGCAACGAGACTAAACGAAATCGATGATATCAACTTATACGATGCAATATTGGGAATGCTTCTTTTAAGAACATCTTTTGAGGATCTCCACTCACTTGCATCATTACCAGATGTATTAGATCATGAAGGTCTTCATATGGCTGCCATTGGATTGAAATATGCACTAGGCTATATAGATGAAGAGATTCAGAAATCTTACAACGATGATAAAAAGTCTATAGAAGAATTTATGCAGCAATGGTATAACCAACCAGCAAAAGAGCAAATACCGGATATACCGATATTTGTTATCGATGGCACCCAGTATTTTTCTTCAAAAATAATGGGATGTCTGATTAATATTGAATCAGATGCCAAATTTCCATGCATCGAATTAGCCGAAAGTATATTAGCTGCAATCGAAAGCTTCCTTGCAACGGCTATTTTAGATGGATTGGTAGGGATGATTCCCCGAGCAACGATTAAAGTTAAATATGTTGAGTCGGTAAAATACCATCTTGACTTCAAAAATGAACCCAGTGATATTGAACCTATATTCACTATTACTTGCTCTGATTTTGGTGAGGAAGAATTTTTTGAAGCGCAGCAACAAACTAAACAGTTTATTCTTAATTTCTTTGCGGCATTTATTGCTCAAATAATAATGTTTAGAAATACAGAGCAGCTTGAAAAACTGATAATTGAGGATCAAGCTTTCGAAAGATCATTGAATTTTACAAGCAGTATTTTTATCATTGCTGATTTATTCGGTAAGAATATGCTCTCTTTAAATAAATGGCTAAATCCTGAGGGGAATAATTATCCGTTAATACGAGATAGCACAATTAGATTTCAGTTAGATAAGTTGGATGTAGGCCAGACAGATAAGAAAAAAATAAACCGTGGAAAGTCGGATAATAAGGAGAAGTTTGATACTGAATCAGTAAGTCAAAAAGACATTGAAATTACAAAAATAATAAATATACCATTATGGAACAGGGCACAGTGGAAAGGAATTTTCTTTGGTTGGACTAATGATAATGGGCCTCCTTTATTAGCTTTAGCATTTAATAATAAAGAAGCAGCTATTTCGATTTTCAAACAATGGCATACCTTAGTGGGTAAGGCTGATGAAAATGATAAAATACGAGTTGGAATAATAAAAGGAATTGATAATAAAAATCCCTTCTTTTATAAGGCGATATTAACCGCAAATCTTGAGAACTCATTAGATTCGCAAAAAGCTGGATTGATTACTGTTCTTTCAAGGTTTCATACAATGGATGTTGACAATGATTTTAATCTTAGAAATTTCGAAAGTGCCCTAAAAAAGGTAGAGTCAACATGGAAATACATTATACTTCCTGCTTATATAAATCCCAAGAACCAGAGGCCAGAATTGTTATTTGACTATCATATCCTGAAAAAACATATTAAAATAAAAAATGCATGGGAATTAGAAGAAGATGACTGGCTTACTTACGCTATTACTCCTGATGATAAGCCGATTATTCCGCCATTCGTTAAACATGCTCGGATTATGGATTATATTGAAAATTTAAAGCGAACCCATTAAGTCATATGAGTTGTTATATGAAAGGCCACCTTTGATAGGTGGTCTTTCACTTTCTTGGCTATGATCATCAATCACTTGCAATGGCAAGTGAACCCTCATTAACCCTTAGCTAAAGCTGCTGAAAATGTAGACTTAACCTAAATTTAGTTCTAACCTCAATTCAATTAAATTGCCCATTAATAAATTGTCGCAGCACCAAGCTCTATTTCGAGTTTGGTGCTGTTTTTTTTTATTTTCGATTTTTTTTTGAAAGAAGGGTCCGGTTTGACCTCAAAAATGAAAAGGATGGTAGAGGGACACGTCCTCGACCGTTCTTTGACAATAACATAACTTCTCATCCGGTACGTTCCCCGCATGCCTGAAAGGGAAAGCCATTTTGCAGGTACGCCACGACCATCCTTATTTATAGGGTGCTAGCGATCATTACCTAAGCAAAAATAAATGGTGGTATCATTTAGGCGATAATCCGTGCGGAGGGGATAATGATACATCCGTCTAGCCACAGTTATCGCAATGGGGGCGGCTTGCAGTGATCCTGGGAGAGGCGACAGCCTATGAGGACGGCTAACCACTGTCCGCCGGACGAGATTATTTTTGTTATGCAAACCCCTGTTTAAAAACATTGGCATTGTGACCATTGAAAAGTGATGAGAAGCAGATTTGGATTTCAACACTTTACGACGGTTTAAGACCTCCGCGAAACGACGACAAATTAAAATAGGAATATCCAAGAGAACGATTTTTTTGGCGTTCTCTTTTTACATAGATATTCTTTATAAGCCGGTTGCCCTGAATGCCAGAGCAACCGGCTTTATGCGTGAAAGGAGATTCTAACATGTCCAAAGTAATCGCCCTCGCCAATCAGAAGGGCGGCGTGGGCAAGACGACAACTGCAGTTAATTTGGGAATCGGGCTGGCTGCCGAGGGCAACAAGGTTCTGCTGTTGGATGCGGATGCGCAGGGCAACCTGACGGATTCGTTAGGCTTCCATGAACCGGATAGTCTGTCCATTTCACTCGCCACAATGCTAGTGAAAAGCATGACGGAGGAGCCGTATGAACCGAAGGAAGGCATTCTGCATCATCATGAAGGTATTGACCTGATGCCGGGAAACATCGAATTATCGGCAGTCGAAGTGGCACTCGTCAATACGATGAGCAGGGAAACGATTATGCGTTCGTACATTGATTCCGTAAAAGCAGATTACGATTTTATCCTGATCGACTGTATGCCGAGCTTGGGCATGATGACGATCAACGCATTGGCAGCGGCGGATAGCGTCATCATCCCGGTACAGGCACACTATCTGCCCGCCAAAGGCATGACGCAGCTTTTGCAGACGGTTGCCCGCGTTCGGCGTCAAATTAATCCGAAGCTGGCTGTGGACGGTGTGCTGCTCACGATGGTAGACAGCCGAACCAATTTCGCCAAAGACATTTCTTTAGTTTTGCGCCGAGATTATGGGGATAAGCTGCGTGTATTCAATACAGAAATCCCCCTGTCCATCAGAGCGGCGGAAACAAGTGCCAAAGGCAAAAGCATTTATGCCCACGATCCGAACGGACAGGTTGCTAAAGCCTACGCTGCACTTACGAAGGAGGTGCAGGATATTGGCAGCGAAAGAAGATCGGCTCGCCAGCATAAAACTGACCAAAGTCGATGATTTATTCTCGACAGAGGAAAGCCGCAACGATTCGCAACGGGAAAAGGTGATGGATATTCCATTGGCTGAAATTAGTGAATTTCCCGGTCATCCCTTTAAGGTAAGGGCGGATGAAGCGATGTTAGAAATGGCGGATAGTGTCAAGCAGTATGGTGTCCTTGTTCCCGGCTTAGTTCGGCCAAAGGTAGGCGGTGGATACGAGATGGTATCCGGACATCGTCGAAAGAAGGCAAGTGAATTGGCTGGTATGGAGACAATTCCATGTCTCGTTCGCGAGTTGGATGACGATCAGGCGACTATCATCATGGTGGATAGCAACCTGCAACGGGAGTATATTTCTCCGAGTGAAAAAGCTTTTGCCTACAAAATGAAATTGGAAGCTATGAACAGACAAGGACAACGAACAGATTTAACTCGTTCCCAAGTTGGGAACAAGTCTGCTGCAAAGAAATCAAGCGAGATATTAGCAGAACAGATGGGTGAAAGCAAAAACCAAATATTTAGATACGTTCGCCTAACCGAACTCACTCCTCACATTCTCGAAATGGTAGACGACAAACGGATTGCCTTTAATCCTGCCGTTGAGTTATCTTACTTGGCCGAGAAAGAACAGCAAGCCCTATTCGAGACCATGCAGGCCGAGGACTGCACGCCTTCACTTGCTCAGGCTCAGCGTATGAAAAAGATGAGTCAAGAAGGGAGGCTGAATACAGATGTCATTTACACCATACTGACGGAGGAAAAGCCGAATCAGAAAGAAAAAATGAGTATTCAGCGAGAACGAATCGACCGCTTTTTCCCACGAGATTTCTCGGAAAAACAAAAGGAAGACCTAATCGTGCAACTGCTGGAAAGCTGGTACAAAAGGCGGCAGAGGGAGCACGAACGGTAATTCCCCCGTTGCCGTCCTGTTCATGCGCCCTCTCCCCTGACGGAGAGCTTTTTTTATGCCCATTTTCGGGGAGGAGATCATCAATGGACTTTACGAAAGGAAAACGGCGTCAGTATGAACGTCTGATGAAAGAAAAGCCGGGTTTTGCGCGTAGTAGGCCATCCGAGGAGGAAGAAGCACAACTGCGCAAGCAGGCTCAGGAAGCCGAAGGCTGGCACAAGAAACGTGACCACAAAAAGAACCGGGAGGGCTGACGATGGAGCAAGAGAAACGAATGGCCGGTGACTACGAAGTCTATCAAGCGCTACCCATTGGCAGGGTGGAGGTTGTTTTAGGCATCGACATCACGAATACCGAAAAGCCCTATTTGGTTTGCTACTGCTCGCAGAATAATTTGTTTGGCATCGATCAGTATTACGGTGCAGAAGGATATGCGGATTACCTGGTCGCAATGCAGGAATTTACTAAGCTATTGCAATGGGAAATCGAGAAACTCCAGACCGAGCGCGCTACGATCACGGAGCCGATGCCTCCCATTCAACCCGACCAATGCCTGCCCATCAAAAGTGACGATGATCTCGGCGGCAGAATTGTTGTGACCCGTTTGGATTGGTTGCGACCGGAATTTCGCACGGCAGACCATCAGTTGATTTGGGTAACGGGAGGCTTCGGTGCCTCCGGGAACTCACGTGGGCGGGCGGTCTATGCGGAAACCCTCTATTCCGGCGATGAATACCGCTATAACCGGGAAGACCTGATGGGGTTCCTGAAGCCGGAGCATACGCCCACATGGGCGGCCGAGAAGCTGGCACAACGACAAGCGGATCAAGTCCCATCAAAGCCGCGTCCGCGAGGCGAAGCGCGTTAAGAGAAGCGCTAGGTATCTTCTATATAAATGAAAGGAGATCGTGAACGATGTCATGGACGTATCGACACCGCAAGACGCTCATCATGGGAGCCATCGCGATCAGCGTGGCGCTTCTGGTAGCAGCGGCCTTGTATATGCTGATGCAGCACACCGATCAGCAGCAAAAGCAGCAACAGATGAAAGAGGAGTATGAGCGGCAGATTCAGCAATTGAAAAAGGAGGAGCAGCAAAACAGCCGAAATGTCTGGACGACTGCAAAAACAATACCGGCAGGCGTCTCGCTCAAAGCGGATGACCTCAAGGCTGTTCCGATGCCCGTCAGTTTGGTTCCGCCGGGCGTCATCACCGACCGGGAAAGCATCATCGGCAAAAACGCCAAGATCGAGCTTGCATCAGGAACGCCGCTACTTTCCTCTTTATTGTACGAAGGGCAGCCCATTCCGAAGGATTTGCGCATACAGGAGTTTCAGGTCATTCAGCTTCCCTCTAATCTCAAACCTAACCAATATATAGACGTTCGAATCGGCTTTCCAACCGGCGAGGACTTTGTTCTCTTATCTAAAAAGAAGGTACAGGAGCTGTCCGGTACGGTTGTGTGGCTGGAACTGAATGAGATGGACATCCTCCAAACGTCCAGCGCAATTATTGATGCGTACTTGCAGGGAGCGCGGTTGTATGCCCTCCCGTACATCGAGCCGGGCTTACAGGAAGCGGCTGTGGTCAACTATCCGGCCAATCAGAAGGTATTGAACCTGATGGCGTTCGATCCCAATCTGCTCGAAACTGCAAAAATCGAACTTGCCCGCGCGCTGCGTCAAACGCTGGATGGCAATTTGAAGGCGGTCAGCGACTCGGACAAACTTCGCGTCACCAGCGGTAGTGTAACCGTGCAGCAGCAGTTGCAAAACGAACGGATGACGACGCGGCAGGGCAATGCCATGAGCGGAACACAGCCAGTAGGCACACCGCAGTCTGGAGAATCAGCAGTTTCGACGAATGGTCCCCAGCCTAGCGTGAGTGATGCTGCTGGTGCAGCAGCTACGCAATCTCCGAAAAATCAACAGACGCCCCCTCCTGCCGTTTCGCCGTCGCTGCCATCGAGTATGCCTCCTGCAACCGAAGCGCCTCCGGCAAGCGAAGATAAGTGGGAAAACATCTTCAATCAATGAGGAGTGCGGATATGAAAAAAATTGTTTTTATCGGCGTAGCGGACAAGACGCATGCTTTGTTGGTGCTTGGTCGCTTGTTTGTGGCATTGGGGAATAAAGTGCTGTTGGTGGATTCCACCGTCACGCAGTCGATTCGGGGTTATCTGCCGCACGCCTATGCCAATAGCGCCGTTCAGGATTATGAAGGTATGGATGTGGCCTACGGCTATCTCACTCCCGAACAGCTTGAACGAGGCTTGGCACAGGCAGGGACGACACCGGCATACGACATCATGCTGGTGGACACTGACCATACGGAATTTGTTTTCCACCACAACCTGTCCCAGTTTGATAAGCGGGTGTGGTGCTGGGATGGAAGGCGGTTATCGCTGGAGAAAAACGAGGAACTGATGCTTCGTCTCGGCTTACAGAACACGGAAGAGCCTATCTCTTTTTTCGAGTTGCTCTCCCCTGACATACCGGGAAAGTTGGCAGCGTGGCGAGCCGAAAAGCGGTTGCGGCATATCCAGTTGGAGGATACGGTGTTTCGCTTCCCTTTGGACGAACGCGATGCAGCCGTCGATTTGAACAATCAACACCACGGCCGCATCGACCTTCGCGGGCTGACCGGGGCGTTTCGCGAGATGCTGCTGACGATGCTGGAGCAGCTTGGCGATTGCGACCGCAAGACAGCGCGACGAGCCTGGGCAACCGCCCGTAAACGGGTGCGGGTGTGGTAGAAAGGAGAACGTTTATGGGAGCTACCGTTGTATTTTGGAGTCCTGTATCCGGTCAGGCCGGGACAACGACTAATCTGCTCGCCGCGGCGACGTGCATGGGTTTGGAATATTCGGCGCGATTGCTGTTGCTTGGGCATTTGCTAAGCAGCTACGCCGCTGTCGAACGAGCCTATTTTCGACCTGCCGGAAGAGAGGACATGCAAAACCCGGACACGGGAATTGATGCGCTCTTGCGTCTGCTGAAAAACCGCAAGCTGGAGCCTGTCATGCTGCGTGACTATGCCCATCCGTTACTGCGGGATCGCCTGGATATTTTGCCCGGCTCCATCAAGCAAGAGGATATTTTTATTGAAACGGCAAAGGAATGGCTCACACCGCTGCTTGCGGTTGCCCGCCGCGCTTACGATGTAGTGCTGTTGGATGGGGGGAGCGGCAGCGGGTCGGCTTGGGACGAAATGCTGCGGCAGCAGGCCGACGTATGGGTCGTCTGCCTGCCGCAAAACCGTCTCCTTCTAGAGCGATTTTTTCAATCGGCAGAAGCAGCGATGCTGCAAGGCCGAAGAACGCTGCTCGTGTTCGGACAGTACGACCCTTATTCGACGCTTACTTCTAAAAATCTCATGCGTCAATTCCGTATAGGACCGACCGTGTACCCTGTTGCACATAATACAGGCTGGATGGATGCGGCACAGCATGGCGAAGCGAATCCTTTCTGGTTTCGCAACAGGAAGATAGCAAGCGGTCATGAGAACCACCTGTTCGTGCAGCAGGTGCGACGATTGGCGCAGGCTGTGATCGAAAGCGCAGGCGCAAGGCAGCATCTTTTCGGAGGGAAGGAGGGCGACACGCCATGACGGCTATGCTCAATGCCTTCATCCTGATCGCGCTCTTGTTGCTTTCAATCTTCTTTCTTTATTTGCGCCTGAGCCGACGATTGCCGGAACGGACGGACGACACATCGGTATATACGCTGGAAGCGATGACCACTTTCGTAAAAGCAACGCTACACGAGTTAACCAGCAGCAACCTGGCCGACTTCGGTTTGTCGGAGGAAGAATACCGCCGCCGAAAAAGCAAACGGGCGGAGCTGAAAAAGGCGCTGCGGGGCTGCACCTCCGGTGATCTGCGGGACAAGGAATACGTCAAGGAGATCATTGCCGACCTGCTCGCGCAGCGCTATGAGTTGGACGATGCGCATTTGAACCTCCTGCTGCCTTTTCATCAGCCGGAGTCCCTCTCCGCGCAAGACCAGTTTGATATTCTGCTTTACACATATAAAAAGGAAGCCGGGCTTCATGCGCTCGACCGGCTCGTTCAAACCTATGAATGGGATCGGCAAAGACGAAACGAGGAAGGCCAGCTTGAAACGTACCGGATTACGGCGGAGGATATTCGTAGCGTCTTCGCCCGTGAAGCGCCGTGTTTGACGACGGACGATAAGCTCCAACTTGTCGTCCAGCGGATTTATCAGCATTACAAAGGATTCAGCGTCGTGGACGAGCTGCGCGACATGCGTGTGGACGGCGTATCCGGGGGTGTATCTGGTCTGCCGCCGCTCATGTGGGAGGGCGAATGGTCGCTGGAGGAGGACGCACAACTTCAGTCGCTGCCCCGTTCGCATGATAGCGTATGGCTGTTTTACAAAGGGAAGTCCATCCACCTGAGCTTCTTGTCCTTCGGCTCCGAGCAGGAACTGCGACGCGTTTGCCAGATCATCTATAAGCACAATTTTCCCGGCCAGTTGTCCGAGGCGAACGGATTTAAGGTCAATGAAATGGCAGACGGCTCCCGCGTCGTCGTGCTGCGCCCCCGATTCAGTGAATCGTGGGCTTTTTTTGTGCGCAAATTCGACGTGCAAAGCGCGACGCTAGAGCAGTTGATTCAGGACGAAGGCGCGGAATTGCCGATTGGCCTCATTCGTTACTTGGTATCGGGTGCGCGGATCACCGCGATTACCGGCGCTCAGGGCAGCGGCAAAACAACGTTGCTCATGGCGATGGTGCGTCATATTCCAGAAGTGCTGCCCATCCGGGTACAGGAAATGAGCTTCGAGCTTCAGTTGCGCAAAATTTACCCGGAACGCAACATCGTCAGCCTGCGCGAAACCGAGACGATTTCCGGTCAACAGGGGCTGGACATCCAGAAGAAGACGGACGGCTCCGTCAATATTTTGGGAGAGGTAGCGACCGATCCGGTCGCCGCTTGGATGGTTCAGATGGCACAGGTGGCATCATTATTCACCTTGTTCACGCATCACGCCAAAACCTTCCGTGACCTTGTGCTATCTCTCCGCAATTCCTTGTTGAAAACAAAGGTGTTTACGAACGAGCGTGTGGCAGAGCAGCAGGTCGTCAGCGTCGTCAACTTCGATATTCACCTTCGCCGCGACCTGGACGGACGACGGTATATCGAGCGCATTACGGAATGCGTCCCAGTGCCGCAGGAGACGGCGTACCCGGAAGCCTTTCGCGGGAAAATGACAAAGGACGAACGGATGGCAGCCTTTATGGAAACGACGCTCGAATACTTCCGCCGCTCGACGGATCGCCCGCTGTACACCGCCCAAAATCTCGTCGAATACCGCGACGGTCGTTACGTTGCCGTTCATCCCCTGTCCAAGCAAAGTCGCTGCGAGATTGCGGAATACCTGAGCGGCCCCGATCAGGCCGTCTTTGATGCGTTTCTAGCATCCCATTGGGGGGATGAGACATGATTCGGGAATGGCTCTCCCCTCTGCTTGGCATCGCAACCGTGCTCTTTTTTGCCGCTGTCGCGGCCTTCCTGTGGCTGTCCCGGCGTGATTCGGAGGTGGCGGCAGTCCGGCGCTACGAAGCGCTGCGTAAGCCGGGGCAAGCGCCTCGCAAGCAGGCGGTTTACAGTTTCATGCAGCGGCTATACAGCGTTTGCGAGCAGATGCCGGTTCTAAGGATGTACTTGCAGCACCTTCGCAGGCGATTGGTCATCCTGCGGCTCGGGGACGAATGGAAGCTGCGGCTTGAGGTGATGAAATCGGCGCTCTTGATGTGGCTTGTCCTGCTTTTGGCCGCGATTCCGCTTGTTTTGGCGGTGCGCGACCCTTACACGCTGGCGATGCTCGGCATTGGTCTTTGGGTCGGCCACGGCATCCTCTCGGATATGGGTGTTTATCGGCTCGAAATGAGGCTGCTGCGACAACTTCGTCTGTTTCTTGGGGATGTGAGACATCATTACCATCGTCACGGGATGGTGGATGAAGCCGTCTATGAATCGGCGGACAGCGCGCCGTATGAAATGGCACTGCACGGGCAAGAGCTGTACGACATGCTGACGGACAGCGACGCCGAAGATAAACTAGCGCAATATGTGGAGCATGCCCCAAATCGCTATTTGCAGGGCTTTGCGGGATTGTCGTATCTCATCAAGGAGCATGGCGATCAGCAAACGGAAAGCGGTTCGGTCTACCTCAAGGGACTGGAAAAGCTGTCCATCGAACTGAATCTGGAATTGCTGCGTCGCGAGCGTCTCAGCTTCTTATTACAGGGGCTGACCGTTATCGCGCTGCTGCCGCTGCTATTTACCCGTCCGATTGAAGCCTGGGCCAGCCACTTTTTTCCGGCAATGGACACGTTCTACGCCAGCGCTTTCGGTTGGGCCGTCAAACTCTGTCTGCTTGTCGTCGTGTGGCTATGCTACGTGCTGCTGCGCAACCTGTCGGAGCTGGGTGCGACCGCAAGGCCCACCAGCCGAAAAAGATGGGAGCAACGGGTCTATGGCTGGCCGTGGATGCGCTGGCTAGCCCACAGGCTGGGGCCGGTTCCCGGCTCGCGAGAAGCGGAACGGATAACCCAGCTGCTCAAGGATACAGCCTCTCCCTTACGTCTCGAATGGTTTTACGTGCAGCGGATCGTGGCCGGGTTCGCAGCCTTTTTGACGGTGCTGGGCTTGTTCGTGTCCTTGCATGCAGCGGAGCGGCATCAGGTGCTGTATGCACCAGTGAAGCCGGGAACACTTTTCGGGCAGTTGTCTCCGGAGGAGGAAACGAAGGCGCGGGAAGCCGCCGCTCTGGATCGCAGGATGCTCGATCAATTAAAGGAGGTGAGGCCGCGAAGCGAAAATAGCGTCATCAGTCTGCTGCGCAAGGACCCGGCTGCACAGATCAAGGAGGATCAGCTTCGAGAGGCGGCGCGGCGCATCCTGGGCAAGCTGGAGAAGCTGAATCAGCCTTTTCTGGCGTGGTGGGAAGCGTTTTTGGCGTTCGCCGCAGGATGGGGCGGGTACACGCTGCCAGTTGGTATTCGACTGTTCCAGCGGCGTATGCGGCAGATGGAGATGAAACACGAGGTGGATCAGTTGCAGGCCGTGATTGCCATGCTGGCCGGGATGGAACGGATGTCGGTTGAACAGCTTCTGCTATGGATGGAGCAGTTCGCGCAGGTCTTCAAGGAGCCACTGCAATCCTGCCTTCTTCATTTTGAACAGGGTGAGGAGCAGGCGCTTGCGCAGCTCAAAGAAGATGCACCGTTTCTGCCTTTTGTTCGGATCGTGGAAAAGCTGGAAATGGCTTCGCAGCATTTGACGATCCGGCAGGCATTCGACGATCTCGAAGCAGAGCAGGGGTTTGCGCGAGAGCAGCGCAAGCAGGAGTATGAACAGTTAATTGAACAAAAGGCAGGCTGGGGCCGCTGGATCGGGTTTGCCCCCTTGATGACGCTGATATTCGGGTATTTGGTCATTCCGCTTGTCGTCGTCAGCCTGCATCAGATGACCGTGTACTACGATCAGCTTCAACGCATCCAGTAACCCATACAGACGCTTTCCTTCATCAGCGGGAAGGCGTTTTTTTTATCCCCCCAATCAAAGGAGAGAATTGTACATGTCCAATGCGCAGAAGGCACTTGTCATGGCAGCAGGAATTTTCCTTGCCATCGCACTCATTACACTGGCTGTCGTGCTGTTTATTTCCGCCCAGGATTCGACCAAGGCGGCTCAAAGCAATTTCAGCAATATCCAGACGGAGCTTTCACAAACGGCGTTTACGGTGTATGACAATACGACGCTTTCGGGCAGTCAGGTTGTCAACGCGCTTCGCAAGTTCCGCGATCAGGACCAATTTGGCATCCAGATCGTTACCGGCAAAAACCCGACCGGTCAGTGGTACGGCAAGGTTGTCAATACCGGTGTGCCTCTGGATAGCGTCACCTACGGCGCAATCGTCGGAGCCGCACCCGGCCAGATTAGCCAGACCGTAGACGAAGCGGACATCAACTACGTTAATCCAAGCGGCAAGTTCCGCAGCACGCTGGTGCTGGACAGCAGCAATGTCATTCGCGGCATCATCTTCCGGCAGCAATAAGGTCGGATGAAGTTACGAAAGCGTCCGGCCCAGGTTGGACGCTTTCGTCATGAAGGAGGTGTAACGCATGAACTATGTGCCTAGAACGATGCTGGAGATGAGCGCAGCATTGCTCGTTTTCCTCATGGCCGCAGGAAGCGGTCTGATTTTGTTTCAGACCGGTGCCTCACTCAATTCGCTCGCCTATGTAACCGGCCAATCGCAGGATCGCAACTTGCAGCAAATCGCTGTACCGCTCTCGGGCGACGGTTCGGTATCCGGTGCGGAAGTGCTGCAAGCTATCGCTCGCCTAGATGAAGGAGATGCGGAAATGGTGGTAGACGGCATTCGATTCGCGCCGCCGCTGGAACGGGAGCAGCTTTCGTCCGCAGGCATACGTCTGAAGGGGCGATATCAGCCCGCCTATGAGCGGGACGCTTCCGGTCACTTGCAGCGCCTGACACTAAGGAGCCTGCCATGAACAGTTTGATCAAAATTTTCGCCGTATTGATCGCTATTCTGCTGCTCTACCTCTACCCGCTCTCTGCCGCCTTTGATCAGCAGGACGATATTTCGGAACTGGTTGCCTTGCGCGCGACGACAGCCTTCGTTGATGCGGTTCGGGACAAAGGCGGCATCACGCCAACGATGTATAACGAATTCATGACCGCACTTGCGGCGACCGGCAATAGCTTTGACGTTCAGATGGAGCATGACAGCAAGAAGTATGTACCGGTTTACGACGATCCGACACGGCCCGAAACCTTTAAGGGCAACTACGAGGTACAGTACGATGCGTTTTTCAATTCGCAGATCCTGCCGGTGCTGTTCCCTGACAATCGGGCAGCAAAGGATGACCCAAGCCGACGTTATCGGATGCGCGCGGGTGACAGCTTCACGGTGATTGTGCGCAATACGAACCGAACGGCAGGCACGCTGCTCTTCGATTTTCTGAATAATACCATCAGCCCAAATGAAAAAATCGTGATTCCGTATGGCGGGGTGGTGCGCAATGAAATGGATTGAATGGGCAATCGTCGGTGCGCTGTTGTTTCTCCCCCTCGCGATAGTCAACCGGAATGAGACAGATACCCTGCGACGGACGGTGCTGACAGAGATGAGATACGACGCTGCGCTGGATGCCGCGGTGGACGACGCCGCGAGGTTGCTCGTCGTTAACGCAAGCCAGCAGCAGGAAGCGCAATATGCCTCGGCCAAACATGTCGCGCTGAACAAGGAAGAAGCACTAGCGGCGTTCTACCGGACGCTGGACGCAGGCTTCGGCGCTGGGGATGATCCGGTGTCGCAAGGTGTCCTGCATCGCTACATTCCGGCTATCGTGATCATCGGGTACGACGGCTTTTACGTCTATTCCGAGCAAGAATGGACGGGGACTGACGGAAAAACCGTCATGAAACCGGCTTGGGGAACGAAGAAGCCTTATGCGTATTCCGATTCGGCGGGTAACAGCCTTTCCTTTACGCTCGACCAGCAGGTACTCGCTTACGATGCGGTCAGCCGAAGCTGGCATGAGGGCTTGCGTCAGGACATTCGGCAGCAAGCGACGATTCCGCTTTTGCAGGATGCTGCGCTCTTCGAGCAGGTACGACGAAGCACGATTGTCCGGGCGATCCAGGACGAGTTGGCCTACCGGATCAATCGATATAACGAAACGGTCTCTCGAAATGGCCTGTCCTACACGTTCACCCTGCCTCTGATCTCTGATGAGGACTGGCACAATACGGTGGATGATGTGGGCGTTTTGGCTTTTGTACAAGGTATCCCGATGGGAGCAAAGGTGTACAACAACTATGCGCTTGGCGGGAGCCGCATCGTGAAACGTCCAACGATCATCGGGGCCAGAAAAGGCAGTATGAAGGTGTACTACCGCAGTTCCTGCGGTTACACCTATCCGGCCGAAGAAACGTTTGCCAGCGGGCAAGCAGCCGCGCGCAAGGGATATATGCCCCTGCCTTGCCTCGGCTCGGCCTTCTAGCAGGAACGTAGCCTATTCGCTCATGTGAGCGATGGCAAGCGGAATAGAAGTAAAGGAGTTCATCAATCATGTGGATTCGACTGTTGCTGGCGGCAATCGTTTTTTGTATAGCCGCCGGATTTACAAACCCTATGGATGGGCAGCAACTGGTCATCAGCGGGGATTCCGACCGGATCAATCCGGAGTTGGGCGCATATGTCGAGGATATAGTACCCGGCGATAAGCGCGAGTACACGGTTCACGTCACGAATCCCACAGATGAGGAAATAACAGCGCTGCTCTATGCGGCCGATGCCATGCCCGCATTGGGCGGCGGTAAGGATTTTACTTTACCGAGCGATCCCGATACCGGTTCGGCTGCATGGTACAGGGCGCCGGATCGCAGTATAACCCTCAAGGCTGGCGAGACGCAAAGCTTTACAATGGAAATGCAGATACCTGATAGTGTGGAGCCGGGCCAGTACGTGTCCGTCATCGGCGTCTACGATCAAAGTATGAGGGAATCGGCGGCACGTAAAATCGGGTTGCGGGTCGTCCTCAACTACAAGTTGGACGAAGCGAAGCCTCCTGAGGCTGTCCCGCACGCAGCCGTATACACGCTGGAGAACGGAAAAGCGAGCTTGACGATTTTGCTGGTCAATGAAGGCGAAAGCTTGTCCGAACCGGAGATCGAGGTGCAGCTCAAACAGCAGGACGATGTCAGCGAGCTTTTGATTGAAAGGAAATCAACGGTTGATTCCATTTATGCAGGCACGGTCGCACAGTACATGGCGGAGCTAAACAGGCCGCTTTCTCCCGGTTCTTACACGGTGGAAGTGAAGACTACGCTGGGTAACCGTATAGAACAGAAGGAATTCCCTTTTGAAGTAACGGACGGTCGGACTATGCCATCAGGAACCGTGATTCAGGCTACTGGGGACGGTTCTCCGCTTCATGAAGGTTCATTTGGACTGCGCCCATCCTGCGTCTACGGGAGCTCGCTGCTGATTCTTGTCATCGTCGTTGTTGTTATAAGAAGAAGAGCTTCACGCACGGAATAACGAGCGGCTCCTGGTTCCTGCTGAGGAGAGGCTACCGGACAGTGGACAGGCAACAGAATCGGCACTATGATGTAGGCAACAGAAAGTTTTTCCAGTTTCGCACATTTTCTTTAGGGAGTGAGGCATTTGAAAAGAAGGTTAGTATCCCTCCTCATTGTGACACTTTTCGGAAGTATATTCAGTTTGACGGCAAGCGCAGCCAGTAAACCGCCAACCTTTGTCAGCGTCGTCATGGACGGCCAAAAAATCTGGTTTCCAGACGCGCAGGCGTTTATTGATGAGAACGGGCGAACGCTCGTCCCGGTACGCTTTGTCGCCGAATCGCTCGGAGCGAAAGTCGGCTGGGAATCGAAAACACAAACGGTTCCGATTACGAGTGACGATCAATCTATCGTTCTGACGATTGACCAAAATGTTGTGCAGGTAGATGGCAAAGCGGTCACTTTGGATACGAAAGCCATCCTGAGCGGCGGTCGAACGTTTGTGCCGCTCCGTTTCGTCAGCGAGGTATTGGGTGCGAAGGTGGATTGGGACAATCCGACAGACACCGTGTTTATCAAGGCCAGCGAAGATAGCACGGCGCAGACCGACCAATGGGGGCGCTTGATACGCACGACCGACTTACCGAAGAATGCGAGCGATTATCCATACATTCTTGCGGACGTTCCGAACGAAATGTACGAGATGGGCTATCCATTTTCGCATCCAACAGACAGCAAAGTTTCATCCGTCCTTTATTCGACGAAGCCGGAATTCAACAAGAAGAACGTGGATATTTGGATGGGAAGACTGAAAGCATTCGGTGTGCTTTGGCTGAATGTAAATTACAACACGATTGATGACGCGTGGGCGCAGGCGGTTTTTGCTACCAAAATGCAAAACTCTGATGCCGAACTGAAGCATATTCGCCGCTACGCAGAATGGGTCAAAGAGAACCAAATCCAGATGGAAGGCTATCTTGATCCCGAGCCATCCATGATTTATAAAGATGGGTTTGGCAACAACTTTGTGCGATCCAAGTTCAGGATTAAATTCGTCTCGTACAAGGCAAGCAATGACTTGCTTTACGATGAGTGGTTCCCGAAAAAACAAACGTTTGAGAAAGGTGTTTGGTACGAAGGCTACGCCGATATTTCTCTATCCACTAATGTAGGCGGCGATTGGGGAAATACGTTGAAGGTCGATCCGAATGCAAGTTTGTTCCGCAATCATATCATTAGAAAGGCGGACTCGAACTAGATGCGCAAACCTAAATTCATACGAATCACGTTGAGCATGCTGCTGGCATGCTCTTTTTTATTGTCGTGCTTTCCGTTTCTTACGAATGCCGCGACACCGGCTGTCCGGGTAGATGAGGGTAAGATCAAATTTGAAATCACTAGCACAGCAGCAACCTCGTCCATCCGCTACAGAACGGTAGGTTGGACGGTGCGTCGTGACCAACTCTGCACGAATACATCATCCAAACAGTGCAGTGATCCGCGTAACGGCAGTCACGCATCATTTGTCAATCAACAGGTGCGTCAAGTCGCGCAAAATCCGAACCCCCCAATTCCCGGAGAGCCGGTCACGACCTACTACGAAGTCAGTGAAGATTTAGTAACGGACGGCATGTGGCAAGCAGGCATGGGAGACATCAAGGACAACGACGACCTGTACTTGTACGCAATCATGGTTTCCGTCGATGGCAATGGAAACGTGCGCAAAGGCCCATTTTACACGTTAGAAGGAATCAAGAACGCTGAACCTTGGGCGCACCCGGATGATCTCGATGATTACTTTGGGATTCACGTCCCCTATCGCAGCGCGAATTTTCCTGTCGATGTCGTTGCGAAAACCGTGGGAGGAACGATCCTCAAGCAGCCTGAGGTCACGTTCCATAAGGGTGACTACAAAGTCGGCGAGACGATCAACCACGAGTTTCCTGCGACGATTGAGGATAACGGGAAAACGTACAGTATTGTCCGCTCCTACCTATCGCCGAAGAAGGACCTAACGCAGAAAAGCTGGTTACAGGAAAATCCGGATACAAATCCGAAGGTGCGAACGCGAAGCTTCACGGCGGCGCTTGGCGGAACGGACGCGATTGCCGAATACGCTGAAAATAACCCGGTAAAGGCGATCTATCAAAAGGAAGATGGTACGAAGCTCAAGGAAGTCGACAAAGGCGTCTACGAGACTGGAGAGGAAGTGAACTATACGTTTGATCCGCAGCTCACATCTGGCGGCCAGACCTATGAAATTGTTCGCACATATATCACAAACAACAAGAAGCCGGATGAGAAGCTATTCATACAAGAAAAAGGCGACGCGAAGCTGCTCGAACGCTCCATCTTGGTTGGCTCTGGCGGCTCCAATTTCGTCGGCATCTATAAAATTCCTTCCCCGATTACCGTGACCTCCCGTATCGACGCACCAGATAACGTCGAGGCTTCAGTTACCACGGTTGATGGGAATTTTGTATTTGAAGCGAAGTCACCCGTGCCGCTCAAAACGTATGAGATCACAAAAATAGAGAACGCAACATTCGTTACGCCTAACGATAAGTCCGGCTCACTCAGCGGGCTGACGGCAAGTAAATCGCTGCCGATCAAAATTCCATTCACATCCGGCTCCAGCATTACCGTCAAAATCACGGTCGTCGTGAAAGATGCTAATGGTAACAGCGGAGATTCCACCTCGGATCACACCGTACGCAAAGGCGACAGTGACGGCGGCGATACCTCGTTACCTGGCACGAGCCAGCAAGTCGAGGCGATGGATGCCACGGCATCGGCGATCATAAAGGCGGATTCTCGCGGCGCTGAACGATTTGACGTTTTAAAGGGAATACCGACCTCTGAAAGCCTTTATGTTAACGCGAGCGCCAAAGCGTATTTGTATCGCAACACGTTCACAGAAGTGAAAGGCTCGAAATCGTATCCGATTACAGTCAGTCGCACCTATACGCTGAGATGGACGGAATATGTTCCCGGCCCGCCGGATAGCGAAGGTCATTCGACCACGATTCCGGTATCCCGATCCGACACGCAAACGGTCACCCAAAGCTACAGTGTGGAACGAAAGTACAGCTATTGGCTGGTAGACCGTTTGGAAGTGTACGGCTTACAGAAGGCGACAGTCGCCAACTATGCCCTGCCCTCCGGTTCGGTAACGCTGCAAGCAAACGGGTATACCGCACCGTCTGTTTCCGCCACCCATGATGCAGCGGTCTCGTCCCATATTACGGACCCGGTGTATCGCAACGTTGTGCTTTCCGGTCAAACGGTTTACGGCGGCTCCAGTAGACCTTCGGTTCCAAGCGAGAACTGGAAGTCAGAGGCTGAAAATGCGGTCGGGAAAATCAAGGTCAAGAACGACACGGTCGTCTTTAATGGACAAACGATCATGGACAATCGGACGGTGGAGGAAACGGCTCCTGCTCCGGGGGCGATTCCCGCATCTCCCATGATCGGTCAGGATGTTTTATATGGTTCGGGATTTGTCATCGATGCGACTAAAACGAACAAGGGGAGCCAGCCAAGCACGGGGACGATTTATTATACGCTGGTCAAGGGCATCGGAGGCGGGTCGAACCAAAGCTTCCCGATCAACGGCATCAATCCGGTGACGGTGCATACCCCCGTCGTCAATCTGGCATCTGTAGCCGACGATCAGGCGCACAATCAGAAAACGGTGCCGACAGCCGATCGTTCGGCGCTTATTCTGGATCGCTCCTTTACCGTGACGATTCCTACCAGCGGGCCGCACCGAGACATTATCGGCTACGGCAATCGGGACTATGCCAAATATGTGCGAGACAAGCAGGTAAGGTTCCCATTCGATGTATACAAGGCTGACCACGCAACGTTGATTCCGAAGGACACCTGGACTTCGATTCCTGTCGGCCAGCTTACAACCACTTTTTACATGCCCGTTTGGGTAGATGAGGGAAATTATGATGTACTATTCCGAACGTTTGCCGAAAACAGTCCGGCTTCATTCACATCACAAAGTAATGCCAATTTGGACTTAACTAATCATGTGGCGACGCAAGTTGTGGCGGTTGAGGTTATTGGCCGTCTGTTCGACTTCCGAATTACCGATGTTGCCGACTACCAGTGGGAAAAGGTGTTCAGAACGGCGGCAGGCAGTGCGACGCCGACCGGAAATAGCTATTGGGTTGGTACAAAAGGTATCGACGGCGCGACGCGCGGCAATACGGCCCCTTACGTGCTGCCGATTCGGCCCGGCAGTCACCCGGAGAGCGGAAAGAAAAATGTTGTTGTAAAAACAGGCTATCACTTCAAATTTGAGGTCAAAACGCTCGGCAACATGTTCAGCGCGGGCGACGGGATTAAAATCACGCCTACCTTTTATTTCGTTGACAAGCAGGGCAAAAACCGACAACAGGTGGACTTGTACTATCATTCGGGAACCAAGCGGTTTATTCGGATCGGCTCCACGGAAGACACCGAGCAGCGGCTGGTGACGCTTGATACCCGTATGCGCAATGTGTCGCAGCAGGAGTTATCCAATACTGCCAGTTCACTTTGGAGGGTGAATGGTTCTTCTGGCAGTCAGACATCGTATGTACAGCAGTATTTGAAGGAAGCGGCGCAAAAGCGGATTTACGTCGGCGGCTACGACGGAATGTTACTTCCTTCGCAGCTTCGGATGTTTATCGGCAGTATGCAGGTGCCGTCCGGCATTGATACTGCACGAGCTAATGCCTCGGTGCAGCGCTGGTTTGGCGAGTATAGCCTTCCCGCTGCTCCCTATGCAGTGCCAGCAGGCATGAATCTGGCCGAGTACGGACGTACCCACCGGTTGGACGACAATGCGCCGATCTTCCTGCGTGACGGCTATTTTGTAGTCAATTTTGACATCGAAACCATTCGCAATAAGGACATTGCTCACCCGCATTTGCAGTATAAAAATGCGCCGCTGGACAACCAGTGGCAGATGGAAGGTTTTCAGCGCAGTTTTGTCGATCCTTACGGGGGGATGTTCTCTTTGCTAGACGGGGACGTTGTGTTTTATCACGCCGACTTGTCTAGCTACGACGATTTTGGTACGGGCGGCACCCATTAAAGACAGCATATCGTTTGGGAGGAAAAGAGCATGATTGAGAAGTTGAAGATTGCCACATCTGAGGATGAGGCTTATTTTTATTCCGCCTCCATCGAGAAGGATACAGAACGCGGTTGTATTGGGCATGTGCGCGGTGATTTCGGCAAAGATGGGGAGGCATTCTGGGCGACTTGGTTCGAACATATCTCTTCGTTGAAAACTCCTGATTTTCGGGAGGAGCTTGGAGCGGTCATTCAAGCGTTGACGGAACAGGGGCTGCTTCAAAACCGCAGTGGCATGCACGATTTTTGTATAAAACATCCAGAGGCCCGTCTACCAAGCGCACGGCACAGCGATGTCTATGGCTTTTGTTTACAGACGGCAAAGCATCGTTACTATCTGCGATGCTTTCCGCGTGCCGGCGACTATAACTTCTATTTATATTGCTTTGCCCGGCCGGAGCGAATGAATGAATTTTCGTCGCCCCTCCATTCCCCTTCATCGGCACCACTAAAGCAGAAGTCTGAACTGGAACGATAGGAGGATGCACTTCTATGAATGATCTTGCCCGTTACCGGTTGCTGACCGGAGCATCTATTCCCCCTGCAGCGAAGCTGCTGTACAGCTATTTGTTGGATCGTGCAGGCGGGCGAAACGGCGCGGTACTGCTTTCGTCCAGGCGACTTGCGTCAGAGGTGGGTCTTTCCACTTCTGCTGTGCGTCGCAACCTACATCGGCTTCAGCAAAATGGACTTATTCGGCTCACGCCAAGATATTCCGAGGAAGGCATTCGTCTGACGAACCAAATTACCTTCGTATAAGGAGGTGCGACCGGTGACAGCAAAGTTACAGCGAATCGCCGAGCTTGCCGCGAGTACGGCCCACGCGGTTTCAGATCATCCCGAGCGCTGGGCCGATTTTTTACGGACGGCAGCCTGGAACTACAAGTATCCGTTTCAGGATCAACTGTTGATCTACGCGCAGCGTCCAGATGCTACAGCCTGCGCGGCGATTGAAATCTGGAACAATCGGTTGAACCGGTGGGTAAAGCGCGGCGCAAAAGGCATCGCGTTGATCGAGGATCGGGGCAGTCATTTGGGGTTGCGTCATGTCTTCGATGTGTCAGATACGCAGAGCCGAAGCCGACAAACCGTCCCCCTGTGGCGCATGGAGGTGCCGGACACGGAGGCTGTCATTGAAACGCTGGAAAATGCGTTTGGCAGTGAATCGGGATCGGGGATGGAACTGGTTGACGCGCTGTTGTCCGCTGCCCGAAACGCGGTGGAGGATCATAGCGCCGATTACGTGCGGATGCTGCTCACCGAACGCGACAGCAGCCTGCTGGAAGAACTGGATGAGCCGCATGTAGAACTGCTGTTCAGGGAAGCCGCACAATACGCGGTCGCCTTTATGGCGCTGACACGCTGCGGTTTGGAACCCTCCCATTACATCAGCGTTGACGATCTGTCCGGCGTCGGCTATTTCAATACGCTCCCTGCGCTCTCTCATTTGGGCGCGGCGATCAGCGACGTAGCTGAAACCATGCTGCGTGAGATTGAATCCACCGTCCGGGCGATGCGCCGCGATGAGCAGCGAAAAAAAGAGCGTCAGGCCAGCCGTACCGTTGCAAGGCCAGAATCCTTGCCGCAAAATGAAGCTAAAGCACGCGAAAGGATGATGAAACATGGAACTGACCTACACGCCGAACGGGGATTACCTCCTGCCCGACCTGACGATGGCCGATCCGATGAGGTTCGGGAAATATGGGATGTTGCGCAAGACGTTTCTCAAGGACCAACGGAGGGGAACCTACGCCCATCTGATGCTGTCGGAGCAGTTGAATCAGCATCTGGCGGACATCGACCGGACAGCGCGGGAGCAGATCGACCTGACGATGCAGGAACTGATCCGGCAGTATCCAGCACCGGAGAAGGCGACCGACCCGATGGGCTGGATGGGTCACATGAACAGCCTGAAGCAACAGGCCGAGGAACTGATTCTCGCAGAGTTGATTTATCACTAAAATGGTACGACCGGGAAACGGAGGACAGAAGTCTTCCGTTTTTTCATGACCAGACGGTCATCAACGACATGCTCCGCGCTGCACCGCTTTCAGAGAGCAAGGCAGCTATAGAAGCATTTTACGGCATACATGAGGACAATCGGGAACGAACGCTGTATATACGCAACTTGTTCCCAGCAGGAATCACCGAGTTGACACTAGCCGACGGCACGCAAGCCGGATTTGAGCCGTACCTCAACGTGTTGCGTCTTTGGACAGGCACGGCAGAACGCAAGACGGCGCAGAGCTTTTACGATTGGTCGGTTATTGCCGGGCATATCGACAGCATGATCATCCTTAACGAGTTTGATCCTGCTCGAAAGTCGATGCCTTCTATTCAGCAACAGACCTTATGGGTGGAACAAGCGGAGAGCGATAAAGCCTCCGCTTTTTCACTTCCACAAGCTGCAATCGACACCGTTCTGCAAAACGGCAGCGGCATTGAGAACGGGAAACTTCGCGTTGCGCTCTTTTTCCAACAGTCGTTATCCGCGCAAGAAAACGCGGATTTTCTGAAACGGGAATATGGCACTGGCGGACGCCTTTCTGCCTTGATCGGCACGGATATTCATGAAAATCACGATAGTAAGGGGATTACGCTGACACGCGGTTCCATTATGAACCCGAATGTACGGGTTGTGTTGCCGTGGATCAAGGTACAGAAGCGTATCGGTGAGTTGCTGGCAGCAGGTCGCTACCTGAACCGTCAGGAAGAAGAGCGATTGCCTGCTTATGCCGAGCAACAGGAGGAGCAGCGCAGGCAACGAATATCGGAAACAACGGAACACATCCAACCGCTATCCGAATGGCAATCGAATGAATCACAGCAAATACAAACACCCAATCGGGTTCATGCGCATTATGCCTATGCCGAGGGCAGCAAAGTCTTTATCGGTGCGGATGAATTCGAAATTGCGCAACTGGAGCCGCGAAAGGTTGTGCTGCAGAACGTTCAATTTCCGTTATTCATGCAGGAAATGAACCGCCGGGATTTCGAACGCATGCTGCGCGAGAATCCACTGAACGATCATCTAATTTCCGGCCAGCAGGAATTGGATTCGGAACATGCGGAATGGGATATGGAACCGGTGGACGAACCGGAGCAAGCGACACAAGCAGACGAGGACAGGATATCTCTCGGCACTTCTTCTCCTGCCACGCCCGAGAACCAACTTGAATCGACTACAGCCAGCAACTACCGGATTACGAATAACGATTTGGGACACGGCGGAGCGAAAACCAAGTACAAATGGAACGTGGAAGCCATTCGGCTGCTCGGGCAACTGGAGAAGGATAACCGTCAGGCGACAGTGGATGAACAAACCGTGCTTGCCCGCTATGTTGGTTGGGGCGGGATTCCACAGGCATTCGATGAAGGAAATCCACAATGGGGAACGGAGTATGCGGAACTGCGAGATTTACTGGACCCGGAGGAATATGAGTCTGCCCGTGCCTCCACGTTGAATGCGCATTACACCTCTCCAATCGTCATCAAGGCGATGTACGAATGCCTGGAGAGGATGGGCTTCCGTAGCGGTAATATTTTGGAGCCGTCTTGCGGCATCGGCAATTTTTTCGGTCTATTGCCGGAGTCATTTCAGGACGCTCGGCTGTTTGGCGTGGAGTTGGACAGCATCACCGGGCGCATCGCGCGGCAGCTTTACCCACAAGTATCGATTGCTGTCAGCGGCTACGAGCAGACCAGCTTGCCGGACAGTTTTTTTGACCTCGCGGTTGGCAACGTGCCGTTCGGCAGCTACGGCGTGGCCGACAAAAAATACGATAAGCACAAGTTTCTGATTCACGACTACTTTTTTGCGAAGACGCTGGATAAGGTTCGTCCAGGCGGGATTGTCGCCTTCATTACGTCGAAAGGGACGATGGACAAACAAAACCCAACCGTCCGAAAATACATCGCGGAACGGGCCGCGCTGCTCGGCGCGGTGCGTCTGCCTAGCAATGCGTTCCTGGCGAATGCCGGAACCGAAGTGACCGCCGACATTTTGTTTTTGCAAAAACGGGACCGGATGGTGGCTGTCAGCGAGCAAACCGAGGAATGGCTTTCGCTCGGCGTTACGGCAGAGGATGTGCCGGTGAATAGCTACTTTGCAGCCCGCCCCGAAATGGTGCTTGGTACGATGGCCTACGATGACCGGATGTACGGCAATCAACAGGAAACGACCTGCCGGCCCTACCCGGACGCTCCTTTGGACGAGCTTTTGCGTGAGGCACTGACGAACATCCATGCGGAGTGGGTCGAGTTGGAACGGGAGGAACAGCCGGAGGAGGAAGAGGTCTCCCTGCTTGCCGACCCGTCCGTTCGTAATTTCAGCTTTGCGCTGGTCGAGGGACGAATCTATTTTCGGGAAAACAGCCGGATGCGGCCGGTTGAAACATCAGCAACTGCGGCGGGTCGTATCAAGGGCATGATTCAGCTTCGGGACACGGTGCGCGAACTGATCGAATACCAGACCGAGGATTACAGCGACGAAGCGATAAGGGAGCAGCAGCGCAAGCTGGATACGCAATATGAACGGTTCACAGCGCAATACGGCCTGATTAACAGTCGCGCCAATAGCCTTGCCTTTTCGGATGACAGCTCGTACTTCCTTCTCTGTTCGTTGGAAGTCATAGATGAGGAAGGACGGTTGCTACGTAAGGCGGATATGTTCACGAAGCGTACCATTCGGCAACGAGCCAACATCAAACAGGTGGATACGGCCTCGGAGGCGCTGGCGGTTTCCATCGGTACGAAAGCTCGCGTCGATCTGCCGTATATGGCAGAGTTGACCGGACTCGCGCAGGAACAGCTTGTGCAGGAGCTTCGCGGCGTGATCTTCCCGAATCCTGAGAATCTGGACGAAGAAGGACAACCGACCTACGAAACAGCGGATGCGTATTTATCGGGCAATGTGCGTGAAAAGCTGCGCGCTGCCAAACAGTTTGCGGCCTATGACACCGAGCGGTACGCTGAAAATGTTAGAGCGCTGGAAGCCGTGCAGCCGAAGGACTTGGACGCTTCCGAGATTGATGTGCGACTGGGCGCAACCTGGCTGCCGCCGGAAGTCATTCGGGCATTCATTTTCGAACTGGTGGATACGCCGTATATGTACCAAACCTCCATCAATGTGATGTATTCTGGCTACACAGCAGCCTGGAACGTCAAAGGCAAAAGCGATGATCGCAGTAACAATATTAAGGCTAATGTCACCTATGGTACGAATCGCATCAATGCGTACAAAATTCTCGAAGACACGCTGAATCTGCGGGATGTAAGAATTTTCGATACGGCCGTTGAGAACGGTGTGGAAAAGCGGGTGCTGAACAAGCAGGAAACGGCTATCGCACAGCAAAAGCAGGAAGCCATGAAGGAAGCGTTTCGAGACTGGATATGGCAAGATCCGCAGCGCCGGGAGCAGCTCACGCGACTGTACAATGATCGGTTCAATTCCATCCGTCCGCGCGAATATGATGGAAGTCATATCCGCTTCACCGGGATGAATCCGGAAATCCGGTTGCGGCAGCATCAGGTCAATGCGGTTGCCCGCACGCTCTACGGCGGCAATTCCCTGTTCGCCCATTGCGTCGGCGCGGGCAAAACCTTTGCAATGACCGCCGCGGCTATGGAAAGCAAGCATTTGGGCCTGTGCAACAAAAGCATGCTGGTTGTTCCTAATCATCTGACCGAGCAATGGGCAGCGGAATTTTTGATGCTCTATCCGTCCGCGAACGTGCTGGTCGCCACCAAGAAGGATTTTGAAACGAAGAACCGGAAGACGTTCTGCGCACGGATTGCCACCGGCGATTACGACGCGATTATTATCGGCCACTCGCAATTTGAAAAAATTCCGATCTCGGCGGAGCGCCAGCGGCAGCAGCTTTACGAGCAAATATCCGAAATCACAAGCGGCATCCGCGAGCTAAAGGAAGCCAAGGGCGAGCGGTACGCCATCAAGCAGCTTGAGCGGACAAAGAAGACGCTGCAGGTCAAGCTGGAGAAGCTGAGCGACGCGAGCCGTAAGGATGATGTGGTCACCTTCGAGGAACTCGGCATAGATCGATTGTTCGTCGACGAAGCAGACTCGTATAAAAATCTGTTCCTTTATACGAAAATGCGCAACGTCGCCGGGCTGTCGCAAACCGAAGCGCAGAAGTCGTCGGACATGTTTGCCAAGTGCCGCTATTTGGATGAATTGACCGAAGGACGGGGCATTATTTTTGCCACGGGTACGCCGATCTCCAACTCCATCACCGAGATGTACACGATGCAGCGCTACTTGCAATACGAGCGGCTACGCGGGCAAGGCTTGCAGCACTTTGATTCGTGGGCTTCGACATTTGGCGAAACAGTTACCGCCATCGAATTGGCACCAGAAGGAACGGGCTATCGCGCGAAAACGCGGTTTGCCCGTTTTTATAATTTGCCGGAGCTGATGAACGTTTTTAAGGAAGTGGCGGACATTCAGACGGCGGATATGCTCCAGCTTCCGGTTCCCAAAGCCTACTTCCACAACGTCGCTGTGCCGCCGAGCGATTTTCAGCGTGAGATGGTCGCGGATCTCGCCAGCCGCGCCGAACAGGTGAGAGCGAAGCGAGTAGAGCCGCATGAAGACAACATGCTCAAGATCACCAACGACGGACGCAAGCTGGCCCTCGATCAACGGCTGGCAAACGCCATGCTACCCGATGACGAAGGCAGTAAGGTAAGCGCTTGCGCGGATAACGTCTATCAGAAATGGGCCGATAGTCGTGAGCAGCGGCTCGCGCAACTGGTCTTTTGCGACCTTTCTATCCCTAAGCAAGACGGAACCTTTAATGTGTACGACGAGCTGCGGCGAAAACTGACGGAGAAAGGCGTTCCGGCAGAGGAGATCGCCTTTATTCACGACGCCAACACAGAAGTGAAGAAGAAAGAATTGTTTGCGAAAGTACGAACGGGGCAGGTTCGGGTGCTGCTTGTGAACGAACGTTCAAACCAAGTTGATCGCGCTTCATGACCTCGATTGTCCGTGGCGACCACGCGACCTGGAGCAGCGCAGCGGGCGGATTATTCGGCAAGGCAACCAGAACCGCGAGGTTCACATCTTCCGTTATGTTACAGAGAACACGTTCGACGCTTATCTTTATCAAACGCTGGAGAACAAGCAGCGGTTTATCTCGCAGATTATGACCAGCAAATCGCCGGTACGGTCTGCCGAGGATATTGATGAGACGGCGTTGTCCTATGCCGAGGTTAAAGCGCTGGCGACCGGTAATCCGTACATCAAGGAGAAGATGGACCTCGACATTCAAGTGTCGAAGCTCAAGCTGCTCAAGGCCAATCATTTAAGCCAGCGATATGCGCTGGAGGATCGGCTGCTCAAAATGCTGCCGCAACAAATTAAGTCAACGGAGGAACGTATTGCCGGGTATGAGCAGGACGTGGCCTTGTTCATGCGCACCCAAGTGTCGGATAAGGCTAGCAGCGACGATTCCCGTTTTCCCGGTATGACCATCAAAGATTTTACGTATACGGAACGCGCTTCGGCGGGCGCAGCGCTATTAGAAGCCTGCAAGGGCATGACCTCTCCCGATCCGCAGGAAGCAGGCAGTTACATGGGCTTTTCTTTATGGCTATCGTTTGATAGCTTTGCAAAGGAATACAAAGTGACACTGCGCGGCGCTTTGGGCCATACGATTACGTTAGGACCGGATGCAGGTGGCAATATGAGTCGAATAAACAATACCTTGTCGGATTTGCCGAATAAGCTCGCTTATTGCCGTGAGCAGCTCGCAACACTCAAGCAACAGATGGTAACGGCGAAGGAGCAGATCGAGGCACCGTTCAAGCAAGAGCAGGAACTGCAAACCAAGTCCGCGCGGCTCGCGGAGTTAAATGTGCTGCTGAACATGGACAAACGGGAAAACGAAGCCGTGGACAGCGTGTCGGATGAAGAACCGGAAGCACCCGAACGGCGGGTTGCGGATCGAGAGCGATAGCAGCAATGGAAAGGTAAAATCACATGACGAAATGGACTCCGGCTTTGGGGTCCTTTTCGCATTTCTGGAGGAACGCACATGTTGTATGCCATCCCAAGCGGCGGCGGATGCTTTTGCCCAATTCTACCGCCTATTTGTTACGGAACCGATCCGACCGAGGAGGGAGAAACCGTGCCAGCATTAGAATTGATATCCAAAGGGAAGAACGGATTTGGCGACACGTATTATTACATCCGTGATTCGAACGGGGTGACCAGTCAAGTCTATGAAAGCGAGTTAGACGCATTCATGAAACAGAAAGGCGCTACAGAGTTGAGGGAAAGAAGTGCTTATCTGTATCCCAAAAAGAAGGGTAAGGCACGATGACCAAGTGCGGCAGGATGAAAGAAAATCAGCCTTACGATTAAGAGACACGAGTAATAAAGCCGTCGTCTCTTACTTACTTTTTTAGAGAGGAACTACGGTAATGAGCTATGTAAACAAGGAACAAATCGAACGTGCCAAGCAATGGGATCTGCTCACCTATCTACAATGTTTCGAACCATACGAACTGGTTCGTTGCTCACGCAACGCCTATTCGACCCGAACCCATGACAGCCTTAAAATCTCCAACGATAAATGGTTCTGGTGGTCTAGGGGGATCGGAGGTCGTTCTGCGCTGGACTACCTCATTAAAGTAAGAGGCATGTCGTTTCCCGATGCGGTGCTGCAAATTGACGGTAATCCGCCAGTTCACATGGCTCCGGCTACTTCTGCCATCCAGCAAGATGGTTCAAATGCGCGGCTGGAGCTTCCCGAACCGTATGAGACTTCGAATCGCGTCGTCGCTTATCTCTCCAAACGTGGCATTTCTCGCGATGTAATCGATTTTTGTCTCAAAACGGGACGACTGTACGAAAGCCGAATGTACCACAATGCGATTTTTGTTGGGTTTGATTTGCAAGGCACTCCGCGCTATGCGGCAATTCGCGGGACAACCAACACTCGATATCTGGGCGAAGCGCCAGGCAGCGATAAACGGTATTCGTTCGCTATACCGGCCGATGACAACGGCACCGAGCTGCATTTGTTTGAAAGTGCAATTGATCTCTTATCCTACTGCACCCTTGAGACAATTGCAGGGAAAGACTGGCGACAATCGCATCAACTGTCGCTGGCCGGGATATACAGCGCTAAGGAAAGCATCGCACCGGCTGCACTCACTAACTATTTGCAAAGCTACCCGGAAGTGAAGCGTCTGGTGTTTCATTTGGACAACGACGAACCGGGCCGTTCTGCGGCAGCGATGATTCGGCAATTATTCAGTCAAACTTATGAGATTTCTGACGAGCCGCCCTTCGTGAAAGATGTAAACGACGACCTGATGGTCTATCGTAAACAGCGCGAAGAGCCAACTCGATAAGGTATTCTGTATTTTGCTCGGCGTCGGGTGAAATCGCTGGGAACACAAGCGGTTCTGTGTTCTATTAATCTATTTCTTTGTTTGTTATAATACGGATGTACAACTGACTTGGGTGGGAAAGTATCGCCTCCAGAGCGGAGGTGATGCTTATGCAATTTTCGCTTACAGAAGTGATTATGCTCGGCATGTTCTTGCTGGCATTGCTCACATACCTGAAAAAGCGAAAATAACCCGCCCAGGTTAGCGCCGAGGGTACGGGTTATTTTCGAATAAGTCTTCTCTGGGAGGCTTCCCACCCAAATGTTGTACAGGGGAGTCGGATGGCGTCCGACTCCTTGTTTCTATTCTTATGATAGCACGGGACAATTATACGTGCAACTGATGCAAAGCATTGCGCCAATCAGACGCCTCTTTCCACCGTCAGATTATGGAATATTGCGCCATGCAGCAAAGGATGTGTGAACAACTTTAAGTGACAGACGCTGAGCGATCAGCGTCTTTTTGTCGTTTCGATGCCCCTCCCTTTTTCCCGGCAGGTGCCTTGAAGGGCAACGCGAGACGAATGTCTCGTGTTGTAGCAAGCACTGAATTTGGTCTCCCAAATTCGCTTGTTAGGGGCAAACCCCTAATACCCCTACCTCAACAGCACGCTGTTTTGTCAAGAATATAGGTTCAACAATGATCGGTATTTTTCAGAAACAGCAGAAACCATTCAGCTATTTCATGCGGGCCATTTCCTTTGAAGAAAGAAGTGAACATGATGAGAAGACGAGCGATTCGCATTCAGGTATGGGTGAACTATGATGAAAACACTAGACTCCAAGCGAGCGCGAAAAAATCGGGACTTTCACAGGAGGGTTATATTCGATCTCTCATTAATGGCTATGTTCCGAAGGCGATGCCGCCAAAAGACTATTTCGCGATGATGCGCGAGCTCCATGCCGTCGGCAATAACCTAAATCAACTCGCAGCGAAGGCCCATGCGACAGGTCATTTGGATCGGGCAGTTTTTCAGCAGGAAGCAGATCACTTGCGCCGCGCCGTCCAGCAGATTCAACAGGCCGTGACCGCACCGGAACCGAGAATCGAGCTACAAGGAAATTCTAACGTACATCCACCGTAAAGGGGACAGCGTACATGGCAACAACCGCAATATGGGATGTTACCGACCGCCTCAAGCGTGTGCTGGATTATGCCACCAATCCTGATAAAACCGATCAAGCGCGTGCAGCGCATGATGATTTACATCAGGTGCTCGCTTATACCAGCGCGGATGCGAAAACTGAAAAACAGCTTTACGTGAGCGGGATCAATTGCGATCCGCTCACCGCTTACGAGCAAATGCTGCGAACCAAACGACAATTTCAAAAGACCGATGGCATTGTAGCTTTTCATGGGTATCAGGCGTTTGCTCCGGGCGAAACGACGCCGGAGGTGGCACATGCCATTGGCGTCAAACTGGCACAGGAATTATGGGGGGAGCGCTTTGAAGTCGTGGTATCGACCCATTTGGACAAGGAGCATCTGCACAATCACTTCGTCTTAAACTCGGTGTCGTTTCTGGATGGTAAACGCTATTACGATAACAAAGCCTCTTACGCGCTGATGCGGCAAACATCCGATCGACTTTGCCGGGAGCATACCTTATCGGTCATCGAGCAGCCGGAACCGGGTAAGACCAAGCATTACGGCGAGTGGCGAGCGGAACAGGAGAGCAAGCCGACTTGGCGCGGGTTGATTCGCGAGGACATCGACGCCGCTATCGCCGCTGCCATGACGGTGACGCAATTCTTCGCGATCCTTAGAAAGCAGGGTTATGAAATGAAGTCGAACGTCAAGCATTTGGCGGTACGTCCGCCGGGCAAAGAGCGGTTTGTTCGATTGCGTAGTCTTGGCGATGAATATACGGAGCATGCGATAAAAGAGCGTATTCTGCAAAACCAGTTACCGCAGCGTCAGCCACCCATGCCGTTGCCGCGGCGCAGGCGAGCCGTCATCGTTCGCAGCACCCTGCACATCAGACGTAGATTTAGCGGTCTGCAAGCCTTGTATCTGCGGTACTTATTCAAGATGGGGATTCTGCCCCATTCCCGCGCGTCCCTCAAACGGACGTCTTTTTTATTGCGCGAAGACTTGCGGCATCTGACGGCCATTACGGAGCAGACCAGGCTGCTGTGTCGTCACGGCATTTCCAGCAAAGCACAATTGTTGGCTTACCACGCTGAGCTGCAAACAGAATTGCGGCAAGGATACGGCTCCCGCAAAATGCTGTACAACCGGCTTCGCCGCTGCCAGCATCCTGAGCAAATCGAATCGTACAAGTCGCAAATTGCCGAACTTTCCCGTCAGCTTGCGAAGCTCCGAAAGGAGGTGAGGCTTTGTACGGGCATTCTTGCCCGATCCAACGAACTGGCAAACAAGCTGCAACGTAACGAGGAAGACCAATCGACACGAAGGGAGGCCAATGTCCATGAGCAGCGGAACCGAAGCGGCCGATCAGGTCGTCAGCATGAGTCTTCGTGGCATTGAGGTCATGGCGAAAATCTCCGGCGAAGGCGCGAAGCATCTGGCCGTTTATTTGTTCGCCGCCCTGCAAGGGCAAAAACGAACAAGAGGCCGCATTCGCCTGGAAAGCTTGCTGCGCAGCGGCAAGGAGCTGAAGGTGTTTGCAGTACGAAATGAAGACTTGCCGACTTTTTGCAAAGAAGCGAAGCGGTACGGTGTCCTCTATTGCGCGCTGCGTGACAAGAAAAATGTGGACGGGCTTTGCGATGTCATGGTGCGGGCCGAGGATGCGTCCAAGATCAACCGAATCGTTGAACGCTTCAAGCTGGCGACCGTAGATACGGCCAGCATCAAGCAGGAGATTGTGAAGTCCCGCAGCGAGAAGCAGTCGGACGAGCGTAAAGGAGCGGCGCAACCACCAGAGCAACATGCCGTAACACCCGAAGAAGGAACCAGCGAGCCTCCAGCTTCAAACGAGGGCGCGGCAGTCAGTGAGGATTTTTTGGACGATCTGTTGGGAAAGCCCGAGCCGGCGGCGGAGGTTCAGCCGGTAAACGCGCAGCAGGGAGCCAATCAACCGGCGGCCGAGGCGTGGGAGGTCGAGCGAACGGAACCGGAGCGTCCGCTTCCCCTCCCGCCGACACAGGAGGAGAGGACAACGGAACCATCCTCTCCGTCCGCGCCTACCTCCGAGCGCAGCGCGGCATACGAAAGGGTTACGATTGACCCTGAAAAGCCGAAGGAAAAAGTGTCCGTCCGCCAATTGCTGCGTGAAATTCGGGAGGAAAACCGGGCGGCAGAGAGCAGACGGCGGAAGCAGGTGCAGGAACCGTCGTTGCCTAAGCGCAGAGATCGCGGGAAGTCGGCGTCCGGCAGTAAAGCATCCGTTCCGATGGCCGGGAGTCGAAAGCGAGGGAAATCGAAATGAGCGAACTGGACGAGTTATTCCAGCCCCAAGTCACGACGGCCTCCGGTCAGCGTGAGCAGCCGTTCGACAAAGAAGCATGGGCGCAAAAAAAGCAAGAACTGCGGCAGTGGACGTATGAGACGATTGATACTGCCACAGCCGACATTGCGCAAAACGGCGAACAATTTCAGCATTATCTGGACGTACAAAGCCGTTTTGATCTCTACAGCGTCGCGAATGCGCTGCTTATTCTCGCGCAGCGCCCGGATGCCACTCGCATTGCTGATTTTGATAGCTGGAAAGAACAAGGCGTCTATATCCGTCGCAAGGAAACCGGCCTCTACATCTTGGAGCCAGGCGAGGAATACAAGCGGGAAGATGGGAGTACCGCAATCAGCTACAACCCCAAGAAGATGTTCGATGTTGCGCAAACAACCGCACCGAAAAAGGAATCGCCGATCTACCCGGATGACCGCACGCGCATCAAGGCATTGATGGACCGGTCACCTATTCCGATTACGATTGGAGATAGCTTGCCTGCGGAGGTTCATGCGCTTTATCAGCCGGATACGCGAAGCATCGTGATACGTCGCGGACTTGGGGCTGGTGACATTTTTCGGGCGCTCGCACAGGAGCTGGCGCATGCGGAGATTGATCGCGGCCATAACGACTACAGCCGTTCACATTACAATTTTCAAGCTTACTGTGCTGCGTATATGCTTTGCAAAAAGTTCGGCGTCGAGACGGCTACTTTCCGCTTCGGCCGGGTTCACGAACGGCTCAAGGAGTTGGAGCCGCAGCATATTCGCGCCGAGCTGACGGTGATGAAGGATGCGGCACACGACATATCCCGTCGAATGCACCGTATGCTGGCCCAGCAGCGACAGCAGCAACAGCAGCAACAGAATCGCAGCGATTCCACCACCCGCTAGTCGTGGCATGAATCTGCTTTTCATTTTTCCGTTGGGAGGAGTGGCGATGAAAGAGGAAGAACGCATCCTGAGAATGGATCATTACGAGCATGGCATTGTCATCAACGCCTTAAATGCGCTCCGCAACGACTTGATCGGCCAGCAGCGGCCGACCGATCCTGTTGACGATTTACTGCTCAAAGCGATTGACGCTCCCTATCAAAAAATAAAGCGCCGGAGTCATCATGCGGCGCGCTGAAACCGCAAGGAGTAATCTTTTACTCTTTGCGGTTTTTTTTATTCCGGTCGTGTGGGCGGCGCTGCTTGCCGCCCCTGCTTTGTCAAAGGGATTACCTGCACTTCTGCTGCATCTCAGCGAAGCGATTAACCATCCCTTCCAGATTCAATGGGTCGAGGATACGCCGCGAAGCTTGTTGCTGTTCACGCTGACTTATGGGATTTCGGTCGGCATCTACTTGGCGTCCCCGCGCAACTATCGGCGGCGCGAAGAGCATGGCAGCGCACGATGGGGCAAGGCCGGACGGATAAATGCCAAGTATCGCGACAAGCAACCGGAACAAAACAAGATTCTGACGCAGCAGGTACGCATCGGCTTGGATGGCCGCAAGCATCTCCGGAACCTGAATGTTCTTGTCGTCGGCGGTTCCGGGTCCGGCAAAACAAGGTTTTACGCCAAGCCGAATGTTATGCAGGCGCATACGTCCTTTGTCGTGCTTGATCCAAAGGGCGAGATTCTTCGCGATACCGGCCATTTGCTCAAGTCCAAAGACTACGACATCAAGGTGCTGGACCTCATCAATCCGCACCGTTCGCATGGCTACAATCCATTCGCCTATTTGCAAGACGACAAGGATGTTCTCAAGCTGGTTACCAATCTGATTCGCAATACGACTCCTAAGGGCAGCAATACAAACGATCCCTTTTGGGAGCGTTCCGAGACCGCTTTGCTGGAAGCGCTCGTGCTGTACCTCCTGTATGAAGCGCCGCCGGAAGAGCAGAACTTTCCGATGGTGATGGATATGATCGCTGCTGCTGAGGTGCGGGAAGAGGACGAAACGTACCAAAGTCCACTTGATGAGCTGTTCGAGCGGCTGGCCATGCGCGATCCGGAACACCTTGCCGTCAAGCAGTACAACATTTTCAAGCTGGCGGCGGGCAAGACGGCCAAGTCCATTTTGATTGGCCTCGGCGTTCGGTTGGAGAAGTTCAACTTGCATACGATTGCGGGGATGAGCATAGTCGACGAAATGGAATTGCCCGTTATGGGGGAGAAGAAGACGGCGATGTTTGCCGTCATTCCCGATAACGACAGCAGCTTCAACTTCATTGTCGGCATGCTCTACACACAGCTTTTTCAATGCTTGATGTACGAAGCGGACTATCGGCACGGCGGACGTCTCCCGGTTCATGTTCACTTTGTGATGGACGAGTTCGCCAATGTAGCGCTTCCCGACGAATTTGACAAGCTGCTCTCCACGATGCGCAGCCGGGAAATTTCCGTTTCTATCATTTTGCAAAATTTAGCGCAGCTCAAGGCGCTGTACAAGGACGCATGGGAATCGATTGTGGGCAACTGCGACGAATTTTTGTACTTGGGCGGCAACGAACAGTCTACCCACAAATACGTCTCGGAGCTGCTTGGTAAGGAAACGATTGACACCAATACCTACGGCCAGAGCAAGGGGAGAAACGGCAGCTACTCGATCAATTACCAGCAATCAGGCCGCGAATTGCTCACACCCGACGAGGTGAGGCTGCTGGATAACCGCTTTTGCCTGCTCTTTATTCGTGGCGAACATCCAGTCCAGGACGACAAATATGATTTGCTCAAGCATCCTCATGTCTCGCTAACGACGGATGGTAACGGTCTTCCCTTTCAGCATGGCGGCGCGGAACACGCTTTGGACTGGCAATCCGTGTTCCTTCATGAAGACGGGGATTATGAACTTCTTTCGGAAGAAGAAGTAGAGTCGCTATTTATACGAAGGGAATGATGAACTTGAAAATGAAAACGAAACGGCTGCTGGCCCTGTACATCGTGCTGATCTTAGCGGGAACCGTATTCACCTCTACCGCTTATGCAGAAGGCGATCCAATGACGACAATCAACAACCTATCTACTTTTATATTCGGTTTAATCCGTGCGATCGGCATGATTATTCTCGGTTTTGGCATTGTTCAAATTGGGTTGTCGCTAAAGTCCCATGACCCTTCTCAGCGCGCAAACGGATTTTTGACACTCGCCGGCGGAGTCATTATTACGTTTACGAAGGAAATCCTTGCCCTGATTGCCGGATGAGCTTGAAGCTTTAGCATAAGGGGGGGCGGACGATTCGTCTGTCCCCTGTTTACGGAAGGGGTGAGAATATGGCAAAAAACAGTTGGGTCATCGACAATCTCGAAAATGCCTTGGATACCTGGAACGATAAGATGAATGAAATCTGGAGCCTCGTTACGCAATCGCCAGCGGATTTTAAGGGTGGCGGCGTATGGCGTGTGATTATTGATATTCATGGTGCGTTGCAAGCTACGGGATTGGCACTCCTGGTCTTATTTTTTGTGATTGGCGTTGTGAAGACTACCGGCAGCTTTGCGGAAGTGAAAAGGCCGGAGATGGCCGTCAAGCTGTTTATCCGCTTTGTGCTCGCCAAGGCGGTCGTAACCTATGGGCTGGAGTTGATGATGGCTCTCTTTACTATTGTACAGGGGATCATCTCAACGATGATGGGACGCTCCGGGTTCGGAACGTCAGAGGCTATGGCCTTGCCGGATACGGTAGCGCAAGCGATTGAAGACGTTGGCTTCTGGCAAAGCATTCCACTGTGGATCGTCACCATTCTCGGCAGTTTGTTCATTACGGTACTATCCTTTGTGATGATCCTTTCGGTGTACGGGCGCTTTTTCCGTATCTATTTGTATACGGCAATAGCCCCCGTTCCGCTGTCCGCATTTGCGGGGGAGCCAAGCCAAAATATCGGCAAGTCGTTCCTGAAAGGGTACGCGGCAGCGTGTCTGGAAGGCGCGATTATTGTACTGGCTTGTATCATCTATTCCGCTTTTGCCACCGCTCCCCCAGCCGTCGATGCTAGTGCGGGCGCGGTTACGATGGTGTGGACGTATATTGGGGAACTCATTTTCAACATGCTCGTTCTTGTCGGTACGGTAAAAATGGCAGATCGCATCGTGCGCGAAATGATGGGACTGTAACCACCTTGTGAATGATGGGAGTTATCGGATTGCTGTCAGAAAAAGCTTCAATAGCGCCAAAGCATCCTTACGCTGCTTTTCTGTGCATTGATTGAGCGCAGCCATAATCAATGCTGTTTCATCGTAAGGTGTGGAGCTCTCCTCTTGACCCAGAAGCAATTCATTAGGAGAAAGCTTGAGCAAATTGCAAATGCTGAACATCGTTTCAATGGACATCCCGGCTTTACCTCGTTCAATATCGGCGCAAAATCTTGGGACCCGTCCAATTCGTTCAGCCAGCTGTTCACGAGAAATTTCCAAAGCCTCTCGTTGCTTCCGAATGCGTTGCCCCACCTTCTTTTTATCGTAACCAATCATCAAGCGTCACCTCTTTAAAGGGGATGAGTTTATAACTCCCATTATGGAGAAGCACACAATTGACATAAATGAGATTAAAACTTACCATCGAAGTAGTCTTCTAACATACACCGTATTTCATTCAAAAATGTCGGCTCTCACAATAAAAACGGGAGGATGGATAAATGAACGAATTGTTAAGAAAGCTGGAAGAGGAGCGGCGAAAGCTGAATACGCTTGGTGAACAGTTAATAAAGCAATCCATTTCTTTATCCGGCCATCAAGCATTTCAAGAGCAAAGTCAGAAGGTCGATCAGCTAGTAGCCTGCTATCATCACATGAAAGCCAAGCAGAAGCAGCAGGTAAGGTAAAAGAGTTGTGGGGGGGAAGCAGGTAATGGAAATTCCACCGTGGTTTCGAACAGCTATTCAAGGTCGATTGGACTACGTTTCTGCACGATTCGAGCATCATCCTGATCTCAAGCGTGTTCGTGCTGAAGAAAAGAAGGCTTTTCAAGTCTTGTTTGTTGGTATGGATATTGGTCGTATGCCTGAATTTGAAGCTTGGGAGGACAGACATCATTTTAAACAATCGATTATCAATGAGTGGTTATATTTGCAAGGGATGAAGGATGGCTTTCAGCTTGCTGTGGAACTATTGAGCAATCCTGTGCCATTTGATGACGACACACTGTTCAAACCTGAATGCAACGAGCCTGAGGCGTAGACTGCTCATCCGGGAGGGATAAAAGTGGAAGTGAAAATCAACCGGGAAATCCGGGATTATACGGAAAGCTTGTTCTTCGGACTGTCCTTGCGGCAGTTCTTTTTTTCTGTTCTGGCGGTCGCTGCGGCGATTGGACTGTATTTCGGGCTGCGCAGTCATTTTGGACTGGAAACGCTCAGTTGGATGTGCATATTGGGGGCAGCTCCCTGCGCCGCGCTCGGGTTTATCCGCTATCACGGTATGACGGCGGAGCAACTATTGTGGGCGTATGTGAAGTCGGAGTTTCTGATGCCAAGACGGCTTGTCTTCCGCTCGACCAACATATACTACGAAGCGCTGAAAGGAAGCCTGCACAAGCGTGAGCAAGAAAGGATGAAGCGCAATGATTAAGACGCTCAGGCGGACCATGAAGCAGGACAAGGAGCGGTCTGTCATTCCCAAAAGCGTACAACAAGCGATCCCGATCCGCGCCATCTGGCCGGACGGGATTTTTGCTGTCGGCAACAAGTTCTCGAAGTCGTTCCGTTTCGCGGACATAAATTACGCTGTCGCATCGAGAGAGGACAAGGAGACGATGTTCCTTTCCTACTCCGAATTGCTTAATTCGTTTGACAGCGGCGCAACGACGAAGATTACGATTCACAATCGGCGGCTGAATCAGGCAGATGTAGAACGTTCCATTCTTATTCCGCTCCAGCACGACGGGCTGGATGTGTATCGGCAGGAGTACAACGACATGTTGCTTGGTAAAGCGACTGATGGCAACACAAATGGGACGATTCAAGAGAAATACATCACCATCTCCGTGGTTAAAAAGAATGTGGATGAAGCTCGCCATTACTTCGCGCGGGTCGGCACGGAGTTGACGGCGCATTTCTCTCGTCTCGGCTCGAAATGTACCGAGCTTGATGCGACTGACCGCCTGCGCATTCTGCATGACTTCTTCCGGATTGGCGAGGAAGCCGATTTTCGCTTCGACATGCAGGAGATGATGCGAAAGGGTCACGATTTCAAGGATTACATTTGCCCGGACACCTTCGAGTTTGCCAAAGATCATTTTCGGATGGGCGAATACTACGGTCGGGTCATCTTTCTGCGTGATTACGCCAGCTACATCAAGGACAGCATGGTAGCTGAACTGTGCGACTTGAACCGCAACTTGCTTCTATCGCTCGATGTGATCCCGATTCCGACCGACGAAGCTGTCCGCGAAGTGGAGAATCGACTGCTCGGTGTGGAAACGAACATTACGAATTGGCAACGGCGGCAAAATCGCAACAACAACTTTTCTGCTGTCATCCCTTACGACATGGAGCAGCAGCGCAAAGAAAGCAAGGAATTTCTTAGCGACCTGACCACACGCGACCAGCGGATGATGTTCGGACTACTTACGATGGTGCATGTCGCGGACAGCAAAGAACAACTCGATAGCGATACGGAGACATTGCTCACTACGGCCCGCAAGCATTTGTGCCAGTTTTCTACGCTCTCCTATCAGCAAATGGACGGTTTGAATACGGTGCTACCGTATGGGCTGCGAAAGGTTCATGCTTTGCGGACGCTCACGACTGAAAGTACGGCTGTCTTTATCCCGTTTCGAGCGCAGGAGATCGTGCATCCGGACGGCATTTATTACGGGCAAAACATCATCAGCAAAAATATGGTCGTCGCCAATCGAAAGCAACTGCTGAATGGAAACAGCTTTATCCTTGGCGTATCCGGTTCCGGTAAAAGCTTTGCCGCAAAACGGGAAATCGTCAACCAGATATTGGCGAGCGATGACGACATTATCCTGATTGACCCGGAGCGGGAGTATTCCGCTCTGGTAAATGCGCTGGGTGGCGAGACGATTCACATTTCTGCTACTTCGTCGAACCATATCAATGCGATGGATATGAACCGGGATTATGGCGACGGAGCCAATCCGATCATTCTTAAATCGGAATTCGTCCTGTCGTTGTGCGAGCAGTTGATCGGAGGACATCAGCTTGGAGCCAAGGAGAAGTCGCTCATCGATCGCTGTACCGCCGCTGTGTACCGCAAGTATTTGCGGAGCAACTATAAGGGACAGCCGCCGACATTGCAGGATTTTCGCGCGGAGCTGCTCAAGCAAGCAGAACCGGAGGCTCAGGACATCGCGCTGGCTATTGAATTATTTACTTCCGGCAGTCTGAATACGTTCGCCCAATCGACCAACGTCAACGTCCACAATCGGCTGATTTGCTACGATATTCTCGACTTGGGCAAGCAGCTTCTTCCCATCGGCATGCTGGTCGTACTCGACAACATCTTGAATCGGATTACGCAAAATCGCGCCAGAGGCAAGAATACGTTTATCTTTATTGATGAAATCTACCTTTTGTTTCAGCACGAATACAGCGCCAACTTCCTGTTCACGCTCTGGAAGCGTGTCCGAAAGTATGGCGCTTTTTGCACAGGGATTACGCAAAATGTGGACGATCTACTGCAAAGCCATACAGCCCGCACCATGCTCGCAAACAGTGAATTCATCGTCATGCTGAATCAGGCCAGCACCGACCGGATGGAGCTTGCCGAGTTGCTCAACATTTCGGATCTGCAACTGTCTTACATTACGAATGTTGACGCCGGGAATGGACTGATGAAGGTCGGCAGTTCCCTTGTACCGTTTAACGATAAGTTCCCGCGGCACACGAAACTGTATAACTTGATGACGACGAAGCCCGGCGAGCGGTAATAATCATTATGATCGTCGCGGCGCTGCTTTCCTCACCGTTCGGCATTTTTGTGGCTGACGAAAATACAGGACCCGACACAAAAAAATGATTCAAATCTTAGAGGAAATGGACGCCCAGTTTGCCGCTCGCATAGAGTGTTTACAATGGATCAACAGAGAGAGGAGTTGCTGCAGGCTGTTTTTTGGGATATGAATCAGATCGACTCGCAGCTCGAAACACTAGAGCATACAAGAACCGTTGCCGTTGAACAGAGTGATGGAAGTGTGGAGGAACAGTCGGTAACAGAATACGAGCACGTCCTGCAACTGTCGATTTCTACCCGAACAGCAGAGCAGCAAGCGACGCTCTATGGTTTTTCCACGGAACAGGTCGATTTGACGAATGAACTTCTATCGGTTGAATTTCGTCCCATGATGATGGCCATTCTTGGGAAGAACGGTGATACCGGATTAACGTCCGAACAGTCTGCGGCGGTTATATCCGATTTGCCCGCTGGTGTGCTTGGAAGCCAGGCTGTCGAACTGGCATTGACTCGGTTGGGCGATCCATACAGCCAGCTAAAAGCAGGAAAAGATAACTATACCGATTGTAGTTATCTAGTACAGTGGGTATATCGGCAATTAGGCGTTGAGGTGCCCCGAACGGCGGCAGAACAGGCGCGCTTTATCGCGGAAAACGAACTTTCCCTTACCTCCAATGAGCTAATAGCGGGTGATTTGATTTTCTGGAGCTATGAGGCGAACGGGAGATTTATGAATATTACACATGTTGGCATTTATGCCGGCGAAGGCAAGGTTATCGATGCCTCCTCCAGCCGGTTACAAGTTGTTTATCGCAATGTATTTGACGCCGAATTTCAAGTGATGTATGGGAGACCATATTATCAATCCTAATACGGGGATCGATACAAGAAAGCCGCTGTGCGTGCTGCAAAGATGCACACGGCTTTTTTATGTACAGTAAGAGACTTCCTTGTCACAGATTCGGCAAGTGTCTATATCATGTGTTATAATTCTTAAGAGGTAAGGCTTAAAAAACTTCCTTCCACTGTAAAATATTCACGAAAGAAATTAGGCTTGAGCCAAGAAGAACAAAATCCTATAAAGAAGCACGAGACTCGCACAACACATTTCAGTATAGGAGAAATAAAGATAGGAGAATGATCTCTCATGTTAGACCCGATAGCATTTTCGATAGGCCAGTTTTCTGTTCACTGGTATGGAATCATTATTGGATTGGGTGCTTTACTTGGTTTGATACTGATTTCTCATGAGGGAAAGCGATTTGGCATAAAGTCCGACTTTTTTATGGATCTGGTCTTGTATGGTCTTCCCTCTGCATTAATCGGAGCACGAATCTACTATGTAGCCTTTGAATGGGAAAATTATAAGAACAATCCCTTGGAAATGATTAACATATGGCATGGGGGTATTGCCATATATGGAGCTTTGATCGCTGCCATTGCGGCTGCTGTCATTTACACACGTAAAAAAGGCTATAATTTCTGGCGTATCGCAGATATATGCGCCCCAGGTTTAATCGTCGGTCAAATGATTGGACGTTGGGGAAACTTCATGAATCAAGAGGCTCACGGCGGTTCAGTATCAGAAAGTTTTCTGAGAAACACACTTCATCTTCCGAACTTTATAGTCAACCAGATGTATATCAACGGTCAATATTACCATCCGACATTTTTGTATGAGTCTGTCTGGAGCTTTGCAGGGCTCTTATTCCTTCTTTGGCTGCGCAGACGGCCGTTTTTGCGAGCTGGCGAGTTGTTTATGAGTTACTTCATTTGGTATTCGCTTGGACGTTTTTACATTGAAGGGGTTCGCACGGATAGCTTGGTTTTTGCCGGACCGGAATGGCTTGCCTCATTCCTTAAGACGACTTGGTCGCCAATGAGCTCGTTTGGTTGGGGGATGATGGAAGCAGGAAAGAACATTCGCATATCTCAGCTAATAGCAGTGCTGATAATTATAGCAGCAGTTGTATTCATCATAATTCGTCGAAATTGGTTCAAAGATAAGGTTAGATATTCCGATCCCATTGTTCCACAAAAGTCCATGAAGCATGCACCATTGACGATTGAAGGGAAACCAACGCCAGAAGGTTGACGTCAAGCATATAAACAAACCGGAACCATGGCAACTTTAGTTGCAAGGTTCCGGTTTGTTTTCTTTTAATTTCCGTGAACAAGGATCTATAGACTCACCGTAGAGCTATGATTACGACCCTGTCAGAAACCGATATCCAAATTGTAGTTCTGGAATGAACTTTAACGTTTCTTTAAACTATCCTTATAAAATGAAAACCTACTCTAGGGAGGGGAACGCATGCTGGGAAAAAACATATTGATCATCGAAGATGATCCGAAAATAAGAAAGCTGCTTAAACTATATCTGGAAAGAGAAGGGTACGAAGTATTAGAGGCTGAAAATGGAGAAGAAGGAAAGGAGGCTTTTCAAAAGCATGATCCTTGTTTCGTCATTACAGACCTGATGATGCCGAAGCTAAGCGGTGAAGAATTATGCACGTGGATTCGCTGCGAACTCAAAAGTGATATTCCCATTATTATGTTGACGGCCAAAATTACGGAATCAGAGCGGATTGAAGGACTTCAAATGGGTGCTGATGATTATGTAACAAAGCCTTTCAGCCCTCAAGAAGTGGTCACACGGGTGAATACTGTACTTCGACGAACATCAAATCGATGCAGCAAAATTAGTTTTAAAGGATTGACAATAAAACCTTTGCGTGGAGAAGTCAAATATAACGGGAACATTGTCCCTCTTACTCAGCATGAGTTTAAACTGTTGTACTTTTTTATGAGACATCCCAATCAAATCTTATCGCGTGAGCAAATTTTATGCGAGCTTTATCCGAACGAAGAGAAAAATGTGATCGACCGCACGGTAGATGTTCATGTGGGAAAGCTAAGGGAAAAGATCGAGACATCGAGCGATGTCCCGTGTTTTTTTGAAACGATCCGTGGAATGGGGTATCGCTTTGTCGCAAATTAAGCAGTTTAGTACATGGAAGCAGCATATAACTTGGAAATTAATTGCGGTTAACGTTCTGGTCATGCTCATTGTCATCTGGCTAGTAGGTGTTTCAGTCAAGGATTTTGCTTGTGTTCTTGTAGAAAAGTATCGACTTGTCGGTGAAGATAAGAACATTTTCTTTAACAGAACCATGCATTTTTATCTGATTCGGGCAAGTTTGCTAGCAATCGTTGTTGCCGCGCTCATCCATTTTGTGTTTATCAAGAAAATACTTTCTCCTTTAAAACGTTTGACCCAATTGACACGGCAGCTAATGGACGGATCATACCCAGAGCCCATTAAAGTATCGTCAGTGGATGAAATTGGCCAATTGACTCAGTATTTTAACGATTTGACTCAGACTTTAAAGCAGACTGAAGAAAATCGCAAAAGGATGCTAAGCAACATATCTCACGATTTACGAACACCTCTTAGCAATCTAAACGGCTACCTGGAGGCATTAAGCAGCGGTGTGATTGTCGGGGATAAAGACTTGTATCTGTCACTGCTGGAAGAGTCTCAGCATATTACCCGGCTTGTGGAGCAGTTGCATCAGCTTTCTGTATGGGAGGATCGACAAGCTGCAAGCATGACTTACAGCAATATACAAATCGATGACCTGATTACTCGGTGCACGCAGTCTTTTCAATGGGAACTTCAAAGCAACAATATGGAGTTGGAAGTATCTGTTTCACAAGACGTTGTCATCGGTGACGAAGGCGGATTAAGACAGGTGTTAAACAATCTGATACAGAATGCGATAAGCTATAATACGGGACGGATGATTTGGGTGATCGGGGTTATCGAACCTCTTCAGTATCGAATCACCGTCAGTAATGTTGGCGAGCCAATACCTGAAGAGGTGCGCGGATTTGTATTTGAACGTTTTTTTCAAGCGGATCCATCGAGACATCGCGGAGAGAAAGCAAAAGGAAGCGGGCTTGGTTTGGCTATTGTAAAAGAAATTGTGAAGAAGCATGGAGGCAGAGTGGGACTGGAGTCGGAGAATAATAAACATTCGTTTTGGGTAACACTGCCTCGCAACTCGAAAAAAAATTTGAAATAACAAAACAGACCGGCATGGATTGCACCGGTTTGTTTTGCTATATGCAAAAAATTTTGGGTGTATCACTGATTTCAATTTTCTTGTAAGACTTAAAATACTGTGTAATCACATCGTGAGCATGGATCCCTAGCTTCTTCTTAAGTGGATCATAGTGGTATAGAATTTGTTCACCTGCGCTCACAATTCGATAGGTGGTTCCTAGCTTCAATGGTTTTCCTTGGATAAGAAAATGTTCAATTCGATGGCCAGGCGGATTATAAGGTTTGTAAGCCATTGTGATGCCGCTTGCCCGCATGACATATCCCCCTTTTTGGTGGAAAGGATCAGGGGAGAAGACCTGTTCCAGATTAGATTCAAAAGCCTCCAGAATCTGTTTGCCATCCAGTTCTACGGTGAAAAGCTCTGGATTTGTCGGAATGATTTGATATAAGTCCCGCAAGGTTACGAGACCTGGCAGAATAGGGGCTCCGTATCTCCAACCATGTGATAAAGCAATATCGGCTTCGACAGAATGGAGATAAGCATCGGTAATTAGTCGATCCATTGGCGTTTCATTGAGGAACATGCGATGCAGCGGTGTCTGTAGTTCCCCAATGATCTCACTTAAATGCGTTTCATGCCTTTCGTTAATTTCAACAATTAATTTGGAGATTTCCGGATCTTCTTCGAATTCATGTGCAAATAGCGGAATAAGACGATGTTGAACCTTCGTTATCATGCCGGATTCAAAATTCAGTTCAAACTGCCCAAGAAACGAAGAACTGGCTCCGGATTGAATAATCCATGTTCCATTTTGTCTAATGGGATGGGTAAGTCGATCATGACTGTGACCGCTTAAAATAATATCGATTCCTTCGATATTGGAAGCGGCTTTCACGTCCAGGGGCAGTCCCATATGGCTCAATACGATTACGAGATCACACTTATCTTCCACCCGTAATTTTCGTATGTTCCGGCTCATCTCAGCTAGATCAAGTGAGAAAGACAATCCCTCGGAAAAAGCAGGTGGCATCGTTTGATCTACAAATGAGTAGGTCCATCCCGTCATACCTATACGAATTCCGCCCATTTCTTTAATCCACTGCGTCTTAAGCGGGGCGGCAGCGGATGAAGATTTCATATTCATTGCCAGGGCCGGAAAAGAAACCTGATCCAAGAGAGCAAACAACTGTGATGGGCCATACGCATAATCCCAATTTCCTGGAACGAATGCGTCAAGCGGCATCATTTTCAATAATGGGATAATGGCTTCTCCTTTGGACAATACAAGAGGAGCTGTGCCATGAAACAAATCGCCTCCGTCGACAAAAAGGACATGGGGACGTCTTTTTTTTAGTTCTGTTACATATCGATGTATGCGCGAAAACCCTCCACATGTCATATACGAAGGTTGTGTATCATGCCAAAAAAATTCAGGATGGGCATCCAAACAACCATGCGTATCGTTTTGCTGAATTATGGTAAGTTCCATCTTCTCTCCTCTTCTCTGCAAGTGATTCATACCTACATAGTAGTATAGGCAAACCAATCATTGCCAAACCTAGCTTTATTAAAACTTAACACCCCTCCGATAGTATTGAAGCACGGTGCTTAGGAGGTCGTTTAAGATGAATGAAGGATATCGGACTTTGATCTGTGAAATATTGATATTGACCTATTTGGATATATCCCCCAGACCAAAGAAAGGAGGGAAGAATTTTCAAAACCGACAAGAAGCGCTTGCTTTTTTGAATACGGCTTGGTTTGAAGTGCTATGTGCAGGTATAGAACTGGAACCTGAAATCGTGAGAAGGAAGATGCTTCAAATTTCCAATTCTGATAGTTTGAAAAGGAAGGGACAATAGCATCCCTTCCTTACACATCTATTTTATAGCGCTTCCGCCAAATACAAATCGGTACTCCCAATGCTTCCCTTCAATTTGATCGATTCGAACCCCGCCCGATTTCTCGGAATACGTATGCAGAATTTTCCCATTTCCTAGATAGATTCCATTATGGGTAATTCGCTGCGAGGATTTATTGATTCCGGAGTAGTCACTACTTTTACTCCCCTCGTAGGACATAAAGAACATAATATCTCCAGGATGCAGCTCCCTCCAGTTTGTCGTAGTAGCTCCAATTTTCTTTACATAAGCAGCCTGGGTTCTTGAATTCCCTGGAAGAATAACTCCGGCTCCATCTTTAAAGGCTTGTCTGACGAAATCAGAACAATCGAACGTTTGGGTATTGGAACGGCTTGAACCGAATACATAAGGCGTTCCCAAGTACTTCATACCCGCGTCAATAATGCTCTTGGGCGTCCCAGATACCGGTTCAGCAGGCTTGTCCGTAACGGAACCATTCGTTTTTATGAACTGACTTTGAGTGGTTACGTACCCAGTTTGACCACGCAGGTCCTTGATTTTAAACCAATACTGATTTACTTGTTCCAATATATCGACATGTTCACCGGCTTTTAGATAACGAATGCGGTCACCGCTTAGGGAAGGCTTCTCACGAAAGTTAACACTTTTTTCGATGATTCCTTCTTGACCCGCGGCCGAAACCGTAGGTTGTCCCGCTATAATTGAGCCACAAATTAGAGCAGAAGCGAGTAAAGACAAGGTCATTTTTTTCTTCAGCATTGTAATACCTCCTGTAGTTTTGTAATTTACCGTAGCGAAAAGGATGCGCTAACGGTTTAAGCAAAGCCTATCACAGGAGGTTAGTTGGACTTGGAGGTAATTTCCCCCAATGGAGAGCTTTATCATTTCTTTAAAGAAGAAGATTAGGCTTTACGTGAGAAGGAGGTGAAGAGAATTGCAAAATATACAGATCGGATCTTTCGTTCTAAATGGGCAACTGATTCTTTATCTGAGTTATGGAGCGGGAGGCTGGTTGATGCTGCAGTATCGGCTTAGAGGCAGCTTGGAGCGTCGGATATACTTGTCCGATGCAGCGAATGCATTCTGGCTGTGGTTGCTCGTTTGGAAAGGAAGCTTTCTGATCTTTTATCCCATAGATGTGATCACACAACCCATGTCTTTACTTTATTTTGATGGTGGGGAACGCGGAAGATGGATAGCAAGTCTGGTTACGGCTTCCTATATCTGGTACAGAAATTCGAAACAAAATTTAAGCGTCAAAATGTGGATCGATATGGGGATTTGGTTTACTTTATCGGGCTGGTTGGTCTATCACTTGTTGTTGCTTATTACAGGCGAGGAGTCTTCCTTGTATCATACAGCAAACGCTGGAATGACTGTTCTTCTCCTGATCTCATTATTGGTTTCTCAAAAAGGATCCGATTCGGGAAGTGGATTAAACCATGCCGTTTGGTTTTCGATCGGAAATGTGTTGCTTTCGTTTCTGGTTGCCGATCGTCCGGTATGGTTGTTGTCCTTCAGTAAACAGCAGATCATTTTTCTATTGGCTGCCGCGTGTTTAACAGGATGGTCCTGGTTGGATGAAAAGCAACAGAAAGGAGGTCCTCATGGATAATCTTACAATCCTGGTAGCCTTTGCAGCGGGGATGCTTTCTTTTTTATCCCCTTGCGTATTTCCGCTTATCCCCGCTTATATTTCCCATTTAACAGGCTCTACCTTTCAAGATGGCAAACTTGTCGTGAATCGGTGGAATCTGAGCCTTCAGGCGTTTAGTTTTATCGTGGGGTTTAGTCTGATTTTTATTACGATGGGTGCGTCTGCAAGCTTCATTGGACGCTTCTTCGCGCAAGAACGCGAGCTGGTACAAAGAATAAGCGGTCTGTTGATTGTTGTGTTTGGTCTGCAAATGGCCGGATTTCTAAATTTTCGTCTGCTGATGTCCGGTAGAACGTGGCAAACCAAACCAACTGCGAGCCGCGGCATAATCCGTTCGCTTCTTACTGGTGTGGCGTTTGGAGCAGGTTGGAGTCCATGCGTTGGGTTGGCGTTATCGTCTATTTTGCTTCTGGCCGGATCTACGGAGACACTGTGGAACGGAATAGGGATGCTGGCCGTGTATTCGTTTGGGTTGGGAGTTCCTTTTCTATTGATTTCGTGGTTGTTGACGTATTCGATGAGCATGATGAAAAAAATGAATCGATGGATGCCTCTTCTGTCGAAAATTAACGGTTGGCTTCTTATTGGAATGGGACTGCTGCTATTTACCGGCCAATTGCAAAAGATCAGTGCTTGGCTTTCTCAATATACATTTTGGGACATTACATTCTAACAAGGGGGATCAATAGAGATGAAGAAAAGTGTGATTGCCATCATTGCCCTCGTTATGCTTGTTGCTTATGGGGCTTATGATTATTATGAAAAAAAATCGTCTGAAGGGACTTCTGTCAGGGAATCCGCAGGCCAGAATATTAAAGTGGGCATTCAAAAGGGACAACAGGCGCCGGATTTTACCTTGAATGATTTGCAAGGCAATCCTGTCAAGCTATCCGATTATAAAGGAAAAACAGTACTTATTAATTTCTGGGCAACCTGGTGTCCGCCTTGCAGAGTAGAGATGCCCCATATGCAGCGGTTTTATGAAGACTATAACCAACAAGACGTCGTCATTTTAGGGGCTAATTTAACACCGACGGAGGAGAAAACGGACAAAGTTATGTCATTTGTTAAAGACTATGGCTTGACATTTCCTATCTTATTAGATTCGGAAGGAACGATCATGCAGACGTATCAGGTCGTCGCGTATCCAACTACGTATCTGTTAGACTCCAGCGGAGTTATTCGCGAGAAATATCAAGGAGCTATCAATTATGACACCATGAAAGAAGCTGTTTCCAAAATCAAATAATGGAAAAGAGGTGTTCAACATGAATTTGCCCGTTAAAAAAATGATGTTGTTTACGTTGTCGGCGTGCCCATTAGGCAGATCTATGAACAATGTGCTTCGCGAAGTTCAAATATGTCAGGATGAACTTTCTTATGAAGTCGTACATGTGGATGTTCATCCCGACCTCGCGAACCATTACCGGATCAAGACAAATCCGACTACGCTTCTTGTAGACGCAAGCAACCAAGAGTTATATCGGTTCGAGGGCTTCAAAGAGACAGAGGAAACGCTCCGAATCATCGGACAAGTCAATAACAAATCGTTGCGGTCATCAGACGATCTTCCTGAGAACCAGGAAATTACAGAAACCTATGTTATTTATTTATATCAGAACGGTATGGCAGTGCCAGTCGAGACTTTCTATGTGAATAAAACGTCCATTAAGGCACCTCGAATTACAGCTATTGGGCAACTGTTAAATACTCGTATTGATAAATATGATAACCCGTTTCCGCCGTCTTCTGCTCTGGAAGGGGTGCATTTTGAACAAGGGATTGGCGAGGTGACGATTCTAGTTCATCCTTCGGAAGCAGAATTGGATCAGGAAAAGATGAAGATTGTATTGGAACATACCTTAGCGCCATATGGGATCAAGAGTGTAAATATAAAGTGGATAGTCAGCGGGGACTCACAGTCATAACCCTGAAGTTAACTATTCTCCCCTGTTGACAATGCCTTTCTTTAGGATGTAATATACCTATAGGGGTATGAGTAATTATATTATGTGAATCCGTAGGGTAAACTCGTACAGGATATGTAAGCCCCGGCAAAACACCAATATAGGAGGGTTACGATTTGACTGCACATTCAGAAATCAAAGCAGATCAGACGCTCGATTGCAAAGGTTTGGCCTGTCCCATGCCTATCGTCAAAACCAAGAAAGCGATGGATCAGTTGCATTCCGGGCAGGTCATCGAGGTTCAGGCAACCGATAAAGGTTCACTGGCGGACATTCAGGGCTGGGCCAAGAATACCGGCCATCACTATTTGGGCACGATTCAGAATGGCGATGTGCTTAAGCACTTTATCCGTAAATCGAGCGCGGATGAGATCAAGGAAGAGAAAAAATATCCTCACACCGTGACCAATGATGAGCTGGAGAAAAAGCTGGGCAGCGTAACCGTTCTCGATGTTCGCGAGCCTGCCGAATATGCGTTTAACCGGATTCCTGGCGCCGTCTCCATTCCGCTTGGGGAACTGGAAGAGCGCCTAGGCGAGCTGAATACCGAAGATGATATTCATGTTGTATGCCGTACCGGCACGCGCAGTGATCTGGCTTGCCAGTTGCTGTCCGAGAAGGGTTTCAAGAACGTAAAAAACGTGGAGCCCGGCATGTCTGGGTGGTCCGGACCGATAGAAAAGAACTTTCAAATCTAATCATGGACCAAGGAGGTCGTTTAAAATGAGCACGAAAGTAGCGATTATCGCAAGCAATGGTGGAATGTTCGATGCCTATAAGGTTTTCAACATCGCGACGGCATCTGCAGCAACCGACGCGGAGGTAGCCATCTTTTTCACCTTCGAAGGACTGAACCTGATTCACAAGCAGGTCCATCACCAGCTTCCGCTGCCGGCAGGCAAAGAATATTTTGCGGAAGGCTTCAAGAACGCCAACATTCCTTCCATCCCGGAACTGGTGAATATGGCGCAGGAAATGGGCGTGAAAATCATCGCCTGCCAAATGACGATGGACGTCATGAACTTAAAGAAAGAGGATTTCATTGAAGGAATCGAAGTCGGCGGCGCCGTCACATTCCTGGATTTCGCGAAGGACGCAAACGTGTCCTTGACGTTCTAATTCATCAAAGGGGGAATCAACATTGACTACTGCAACCGGACTCCGCCCGATGACAGCGGGAGAACTGACGAAAATCGTTCTGAACAAAAAAGAACTCTTCATTCTCGACGTGCGCAATCAAAGTGACTTCGACGATTGGAAAGTGGAAGGAGAGAGCGTCGAGATAATCAACATTCCGTATTTTGATTTGCTTGACGGCGTGGATCCAGTGCTAGACCAAATTCCAAGCGACAAACCTTTGCTTGTGGTATGCGCCAAGGAAGGTTCGTCCAAATTCGTGGCAGAACAATTGGTTGGAGCAGGAAGAACTAACGTCTCTTATCTGGAAGGCGGCATGAAATCTTGGAGCGAGCATTTGGAGCCGGTGAAAATCGGAGATTTGAAAGACGGGGGCTCCCTGTACCAGTTCGTGCGGATCGGAAAAGGCTGTCTTTCCTACATGGTCATTTCCAGCGGTGAAGCAGCTGTAATCGATACGCTCCGAATGACGGATGTATTCGAACGCTTCGCTGAGGAACAGGGAGCGGCCATTAAACATACGCTGGACACGCACTTGCACGCGGACCACATTTCCGGCGGGCGCAAATTGGCGGAGCAAACAGGTGCAACGTACTGGCTGCCGCCCAAGGACGCGACAGAAGTAACGTTCCAATATGAGAAACTGGAAGAAGGTCGTGAGATCTCGGTAGGGAATATCAAGATCAAAATTCAACCTATATACTCGCCGGGTCACACCATCGGAAGCACGTCGTTTATCGTGGATGATCAATATCTGCTTACGGGCGACATCCTGTTCATCGAATCGATCGGCCGCCCGGACTTGGCCGGCAAAGCAGAGGACTGGGTCGGCGATCTTCGCAACACCTTGTACAACCGTTACAAAGGCTTGGCTCAGGATTTGATCGTACTGCCTGCCCACTTCGGCAAAGTGACGGAGCTTGGAGATGGCGGCCGCGTCATGGCCCGATTGTCAGATCTCTACCGCGACAATCCGGGCTTGAACATTAAAGACGAGGAGACGTTCCGGCGGACGGTAACCGTGAATTTGCCGCCTCAACCGAACGCCTATCAGGAGATTCGACAAACGAATATGGGTAAGATTACACCGAACGAAGACGAGCAACGCGAGATGGAAATTGGTCCGAACCGCTGTGCGGTTCATGATAAATAAAGGAGGACATCAAAGTGAATACAGATATCACGGTAGATACGAAAGGTATGGCCTGCCCGATGCCGATCGTTAAGGCGAAGAAAGCCTTGGATAGTCTGCAACAAGGTCAAGTTATGGAGGTCCTGTCTACAGACAAAGGCTCCGTCAATGATTTTCAAGCCTGGGTTAAACAGACGAAACACGAACTCATTCAGCACGTCGAAGAAGACGGCGTTTATAAATTTTACGTTCGCAAAGTATAAAAAAAGCGGGACCCGGAAGGGCCCGGAAGGGCCCGCTTATTTCGCCTCGTCATATACGATAGTGATGCCAAGGGAACAGTAACTTTCTTCGGTATAATGGCCATGGGGGCAAGTTTTCGTGCTGCAAGCCATATCGATTTTCGCTTGCAGTCTTTGATTGCACACCGGGCATTTATCTTCGAAAAAGCTTTTTAAATGTTGAAGCAATCGGATCACCTTATTTCTGATAAGTTTACTTGGTTTTAATTATAACCTGTATTCAACTTGATGTCACGCATTAGAGAAAACTTTACGACAGGAGGGTGTCATGGATTTCTTACTGCTCATTGTCATGGTGCTCATCGGTCTGGTCGGCTCTTTCTTTTCAGGGTTGCTTGGTATTGGTGGCGCAATTATTAATTATCCCCTCCTACTGTATATTCCATCCCTTTTCGGTGCGGCACACTTTACAGCCCACGAAGTTTCCTCCATCAGCATGTTTCAGGTCTTTTTCGCTTCACTTGCTGGTGTTATCGCGTTCCGGAAAAAAAGCAAAAAGGGCGGAACGGGCGTCGTCAATAAACAGTTGGTCCTTTATATGGGGTGCAGCATCCTCGTCGGCAGCCTGGTCGGCGGCTTTGTTTCGGGTATGTTGAACGGAGATGTCATCAACCTGATTTACGGCATCCTTGCGGTACTGGCGGTCGTGCTAATGCTAATACCCAACAGGGGGACACAACAAGATACGGATGACCTCCGTTTCAACAAAATCATCGCCATTACTGCGGCATTTGTAGTAGGTATCGTTTCTGGAATCGTAGGGGCCGGCGGAGCGTTTATCTTAATTCCCATTATGCTCACCGTGCTCAAAATTCCCACGCGCACAACGATTGCATCCTCGCTCGCGATCGTTTTTATTTCGGCCGTTGGAGGCGTCATCGGAAAAATCACGGGCGGGGATATCCCTCTGTGGGCGACGGTATATACCGTCATCGGCAGTTTGATCGGAGCACCGATCGGCACGATGATCAGTTCGAAAATCAATGTAAAGGTACTTCGATATGGTTTGGTCGTCCTGATCGCACTTACGGCCATTAAAGTGTGGTCGTCCATTTTGTGAATGCATTAATCGTATCTGCAAACATTTGCCGCGGCAGAAGGGTTGCATTCTTTATTATTGTCCGTTAATATACCTATAGGGGTATGAGTAAATATTATGAGAGAGAAGGTATGTGACGTTGGAATTGGAAAAAGATAAAACGACAATCGTGCTCTTCAGCGGCGATTTGGATAAAGCAATCGCGGCGTTTATTATTGCGAATGGAGCGGCGGCTTATGATCACGAGGTGACAATCTTCTTCACGTTCTGGGGATTAAACGCGCTTCGCCGGGACGAACCGATAAAGACAAACAAAGGCCTTCTTGAAAAAGCTTTCGGATGGATGATGCCGCGCGGCGCGAAGAAGCTGGGTTTGTCAAAAATGAACTTCGGCGGCCTCGGGCCCCAGATGATCAAGCATGTGATGAAAAAGCACAAAGCATTGTCGTTGCCCGAGCTGGTTGAACTGGCTCAAGAACAAGGCGTTAAGTTAGTCGCTTGTACGATGACGATGGACTTGCTCGGTCTGAAACAGGAAGAATTGATCGATGGTCTGGAGTATGCAGGAGTAGCCGCATATCTGGGTGACGCCGCGAACGGAAAGGTAAACTTATTCATTTGAACAAGCGTATATGAACTTATAATTTTTTCCTTTATACTATACCCATACTCGTATAAGGAGTTGTTGGACATGAACTACGAATACACGGACGAAATCAAAACCCGGCTGCGCAGAATCGAAGGACAAGTCCGCGGGGTGCTGCGTTTGATGGAGGAAGGAAAGAGCTGCAAAGAAGTTGTGGCACAGTTGTCCGCCGTTCGCAACGCATCGGACAAGGCTATCGCGCAGATCGTTGCAGAAAATTTGCAGCAATGCATCATGGCGGAACATGCTGCCGGTAACGATACAGGAAAGATGGTCAAAGAAGCTGTGGAGCTTCTGGTTAAGAGCCGCTAATACAACAACTAACAATCTGAGGGAGTGAAAAACATGGCATTCAAAATTCCGAAAGCAACAACGCCGCAAGAAGTGGCCGCAAGGTTAAAGAATGGCGAGAAGCTGAACCTGCTTGATGTCCGGGAGCCCGACGAATGGGCATCCGGCCATGTCGCAGGCGCCAAGCACATTCCACTTGGACAGCTCACCGAGCGGCTAAAAGAACTTGATCCGTCGAAAGAGACGATCGTCATCTGCCGTAGCGGCAATCGCAGCGGTCTTGCGTGTGAATTGCTAAGCGAGAAGGGCTTCGACGTCGTAAATATGACCGGCGGATTGAACGCCTGGACAGAAAAGCTTGTATGAGGTTTTGCCTCTCTAATAACCATGGTCTGCGGCAGCTGTGTCATTATTCAGCTGTCGCAGTACTGTAGAAAGGACTTCATATGATAACACTCTTGTATATTCTTGCCGGAGCCGTGATCCTGTGGGTCCTGCGCGGCTTTTGGCCCGTTCCTTCTTTCCAATATGTGCCCTGTCATGAATTGGAGAAAGCACGAAATCAGTCAAGTGTGAAAATACTCGATGTCAGGGATGCATCGGACTATCTGCATGGGCATGTTCCCGGCTCGATCAATATATCGCTCGGACGTCTGCCTTATGTGTGGCATAAAGAGCTCTCTAACGACGACTCCGTCATTATTTTGTCCTCAAGTTGCTATCAGAGTAATAAAGCAGCCCGCATCCTGCATAAGCGCGGCTTCCGGCAGCTGTGTGCCGCGCAGGGGGATTTTTTTCAGCCGACAGGCAAACAAGTGAATACGAAAGGATGTGGAATCTTTGGACACAGGTACAATCATTAATATCGGAATCCTTGTGCTAGTCGTGTGGTTTGCATATTCGCGCTTTAAACCGGCCAAAGGACTCCGAAACCTTAACGCAGAGGAATTTAAGAGCCATATGGGCAAACCCGGCAAACCGCTGGTGATCGATGTCCGAGAACCGAATGAATATAAAGGCGGATATATTGCCGATGCGAAGAATATTCCTCTTTCGCAATTGTCCCGAAGGCTTTCCGAGATTCCCCAGGATCGTGACGTGCTGCTCTATTGCCGCAGCGGTATGCGTAGTAAAAGTGCGGCAAAAATATTGTTGAAGAACGGCCATAAGGAGATCGCCCATCTGCAAGGTGGCATCGGGGCTTGGAAAGGTAAACTGGCAAGCAAGTAAACGAGTGGTGAGCGTGGTTTAGGGCAAGGATAAAAACGGTTAAAGTATTTTAGTGAATGAATGGAGGACAATCCCATGCACGAGCGTCGCTTTAATCCTGAAAATATGGCTAAACTCGACAGTCCCGAACGTAAGGCTGTTCTTCCCCCGGAATCTTTGCTAGAGAAGCTGGCCCTGAATGAGAACGAGTCAGCAACTATTCTGGATCTTGGAGCTGGCACGGGGTATTTTTCCATCCCTGTTTCAGAGCGAACAAGTGGGACCATACTTGCCTTGGATATCGAGCCCATGATGCTGGAGGTTATTCGCAGCAAGACGAAACAGAAGCAGATAAAAAATATTCAGACCATCGAAGGCCGGCTTGAGCAGATTCCTCTGGAGGAAGAGTCGGTGGATCGTGTCATCGCGTCCCTGGTCCTGCATGAAGCGGAGCCGCTTCAACAGGCTTTGTCTGAGATTCACCGGGTCCTTCGCAGAGGCGGCCGGTGTGCATGCCTAGAGTGGGAAAAGCAGGAGACGGATCAAGGGCCGCCGCTGCACCATCGAATAGGCTCCGAGGAGTTGACACACTCGTTTGAGCAAGCCGGTTTTACCATACTGGAAACGGATCACCCCACCGGCGCACATTACGTTCTGGTCGTACAGAAATGATGTAAAGGGAGTTGTAAACGATGTTCCATTATACAGTTGAAACTACCAAAACACCTGAGCAGGCGGTTGAAGCACTGACGGAAAATTTGAAGGCGGAGAAGTTCGGCGTCCTATGGCAACTGGATATGAAGGCGAAGCTGAACGAGAAAGGCGTCGAATTCGACATGCCGTATCAGATTCTCGAGGTCTGCAACCCAGTGGAGGCCAGGCGGGTTTTGTCCGAAAATGCGTTGGTCGGATACTTCCTTCCCTGCAAACTGGCTGTGTATGTGGAGAATGAAAGGACCAAGATCGGCATGCCGAAGCCAACGGCTCTCATTGGACTTGTGGAGAATGAGGCCTTGATGAACATTGCTTCCGACATCGAGAAGCGTTTGACTGCTTGTGTTGATAAGAGCATCTGAGCCACATCCATACAACTGCTACTGAACGCTTGAGTTAGATGAACAGAAAAGGCTGGGACGGCGGGCCTTCGCCTTGTTGGATCGGTATACGTCTTCGAAGTGAAAGCTGCCGTTAGCCAATTACAAAGCGCTAAACGGGGTAAAGTAAGTATGAATGAACTTCAAAGCAGGAAGGCTAGTCTGGTCAATTGATTGAAAAATGAGCTTCCCCGATCGACGGAGGAAGCTCATTTTTCTCTACACACAATGGATACGGGCAGGGGGGCAGCAAGTCACTGCCTTCGAGCTCCATTGTAAACAGCTCAGGGTTGGTGGGAATGATGCAATACAAATCCTTAATTGTCAGCTTCCATGGCAGCATAGGAGTGCTGTATCCAGTACGGGCACCAGCCGATGCTCGAAGGTGATGAGTCGACCCGATTCGATCGATTCGGCCGACGAATGAAACGCTGGCCCTGATTGAATAATGAAGGCCTGTTCTTGCGAATTGGCCGCTTGATTCAGTCATGGCTGTGCGCACTGAGCAAAATATAGATGCTTGAAACCAGGGAAGCCAGCTTGATGTCTAGCGGCAGTCCCATATGACTATGGATGACAATCAAAGCGAAATTTCTTGCTTATAAAGGAGTATTTCGATGGTTACAGGGAAAACCCGGTGCTCTTGTCTTTAAGATGAGAGTGGCATCGCTGAGCGGACGTATCGCCCCATGACGTGCAGGGAACTGAGCTCTATGCACAATGCACAAAAAAAGTGCCAAACCTATATATTTGCCGGTTAAAATAAATATCGAACCGACGATAAGAAAAGCAAAAAGGCAATTCCAAAACATAACCACATGAGCCATTTGTCTTGTCGATCAAAAAGATTCATCTTATTTTCCCCTTTACATAGTCTGCATTGAATAAAAACAAGCGTAACAGCAATATCAATGCCGGTATCAACAACAGCAGCCCCGCCGTGAATGCTGCAACCAGTGCACGCCCCATCACTGGATTGGTCACGCCGCCGGTTAATGTCAAGATGGGATAGAGAAGATACGGGAGATGTGACTGTCCGTAACCGAAAAAGGCAAAGGCGAACTGGGCCATAACCAAGATAAACGCCCATCCATATCGATGCCTGCGCCAGATGAACCACACCGCAATCGCAAAACAAATAAAAGACAAGCCAAACATCCACCACACATCCAATGTGTTTAGGAAATGGTCTCGGTTATGATTTCGCAACGCCATAAACGTAAATAAGCTGGAGATGATGGTCGGAATGCCTCCCCAGAGTGCAAACCGGCGAAGCCATTCCAGCGCCTTTCGATCTTCAGCACGCGCCGCGTAATAAGTAAGGAAAGAAGAACTTATAAATAGAACGCTTGAAATGGCTAGCAGAACCACCGCCCAGGAATAGGTACTAAAAAACAACTCCTCCATCAACAAGTGGACGGAGTGGCCTTCAAAAGACAAAAAACCTCCTTCCGATATGGTGAAAACTGTTGACAGCGCAGCCGGAATCAGTAATCCCGTGGATCCGTAAGCAAGTAAGTAAAGATTGTTTTTTCTTGCCCCGTAATTCGTAAATGCGTAGAAGGATCCTCGGACCGCAAGCAAGATTAGCGCAATACTTCCGGGGATTAACAAAGCGGTACCATAGTAGTAAGCAGTGTCCGGAAAAAAACCGACAATACCTACGAAGAAAAAGACCAGAAACACATTCGTTACTTCCCAGACGGGAGACAAATATCGGGAAATCAGCGGCCCAATAACGGACTCGATTCCGATGACTCTGCCGTAATAAGCATAAAAACCAGCGCCGAAATCAATCGAAGCAACGATCAAATACCCGTACAAAAACACCCAAAGCACCGTAATTCCAAGCTGCTCCAACGACATCTCCATGCTCCTCTACAAAATAATACGCCTTTCCTCTAGTTCCATTTCCGCAGGCTTGTTTCGGAACAATCGACCAAGGACGAATAAGCAAATGACGCCGAGAAGCGCATACAGTGCGGCAAAAAGCCAAAACGTAACACCAACGTTGGGATTTGTTGTGACCGCATCTGAAACTTTCATATATCCTCTGATAATCCAGGGTTGTCTTCCCACCTCGGCATAAAACCATCCCAGTTCAATGGCAAGAAGGGATAATGGCCCTCCTGCAACAATCCCGGTCAGGAGCCATCGATTATAGGCATTCCAGCGCTTTATTTTGTTGATAGTCAGGAACAGAACAGGAATAGCAAGTAAATAAAAGCCGATGCCGACCATCGAATCGAACAAATAATGGACATATAGCGGCGGCCATTCCGATCTTGGAAAATCGTTCAACCCCACTACGGTTCCATTCGGATCGCCTGTGGCGAGAAAGCTGAGCCCCCATGGGATTTCAATTGCACCGGTTACTTCCAACGTGTCCGGGTTCAAATGACCTCCTACAATCAAAGAAACCCGATTTCCGGTTTCGAAATGCCATTCAGCGGCAGCCAACTTTTCGGGCTGTACCTTAGCCAGAAATTTGGCGGACCCATCTCCGATCCAAATGGTCGCGACAGCCAGAATGAGACCTGAATGCCGGGTATTCAAGTAGTTCATCCTCAACCATTTTGACATTTTCAATTACAGCCCGGTCAATTATGTCTTTTTCGGATATGCCAGCGGATATCGCCTTTTCAGCAGCCGGTTCAATCTTATTAACAATGGATTGTAAATAAGCTGGATGCCTCCTTCTTTGTAATGCCTCAATAACCGCGCCGCAGTTCTCATGCCCTAAAACTAACACAATCGGAACGTGTAAATGATCCACTGCATATTGGACACTTCCTATGACATCATCATTCACGATATTTCCAGCAACGCGAATCACAAAGAGATCCCCCAGTGATTGATCGAACACAATTTCCGGTGCTACTCGTGAATCGGAGCAGCTTATGATGACAGCGACCGGTTTTTGTTCGGAGATAAGCTGCCTCCGATTTCGAATGACATGTTTTTCTGCTAAATGCCCCGTAACAAATCGTTGATTTCCTTCTTCCAACAGACGAATCGCTTGCACAGGATTCATTTCCTGCTTTATCTTTTCGCTGAAAGCAGGCTGGTTCAATGAACGACATCCTGTGCTGGACAGCAAACACATCCATACAACCAAACAGAGCAGGCTGCGGGACTTCTTTAATGACACAACAAGGGCCTCCAATAAATATTTGAATTTTTGAATATTTAACTTATCTGTTCCCTCCCTTCGCAAGATTTATTCCCACTAAAACAAAGAGGCACCTTCATAAGGTGCCACCGCTACATATAATCGTTATTTATAATGGAAGAGGTTCGTTAACGACAGGATCAAGCTGTAACCTTACGAGGACGCCCGCATGCACGAGCCCAGCCCCAAACCCATACAGTAAGGCTTTATCTCCCGCACGGATTTTCCCACTCCGAATCCCTAAATCGAGTGAAAGGGGGATCGTTGAAGACGATGTATTACCGAAGTGAGTTAGACTATGCAACGTACGTTCTATAGGGAACTCCAGTTTCTCACAAAGCGGCTCAATCAGTCGCAAATTCGCGCTATGGGGAATAAACCAGTCCACATCGTTTATTGTCTGACTGCTTTTGTTCATCAATTGATGAATCGAATTGGGTATTGTTCGCATCACCCAACGGAATACTTCCCTTCCGTTTTGGACAATGCAATTGTTGTCGCACAACTTTTGCTCGCCGAGTCTATTGGCAAGCCCTGTCCGATAAATATGGACCCCACCTGTGCCATCGGAGCCAACATGATGACTGACGAATCCCTCAAACTGGTCATCTCTTTCCACGAGAACGGCACCGGCGGCATCGCCAAACAAGACGCAGGTTGTACGATCCGAATAATCTGTAATTTTGGACAGCGTTTCACCGGCAATGACCAGAACCTTCCTATGCAATCCAGAAGCAATCAAGCCATGAGCCATGATAAGTCCATAAGTAAATCCAGCACAAGCGGCACTAATATCAATCGCACCAGCGTTTTGAATTTGAAAATGGGCTTCAATTAAGCAGGATACTGTAGGAAAAGGAAAATCTGGTGTAGTGGTGCAAACAATAATAAAATCCACATCCTCGATTGTCTTGTTATACCGAGAGACGAGATTCCTGACTGCACTTATACAGAGATCGCTGGTAAATTCGTCTCGCTCAGCAATACGTCGTTCATGAATGCCTGTCCGCTGTACGATCCATTCATGACTGGTATCCACCATCTTTTCCAAATCATCATTTGTCAGTTTTCGTTGGGGTACATACGTTCCAATGGCTGTAATACGCGAATGAAACACCAATATTCCCACCCTTCATCCTTATTGAAATTGCTACGAAATCGGAAATTTTTGTCGATATTCATGAAGTTCTTTTTGAAAACGGTGGAAAGAACTGGATAACATTTTTATATTCCGTTTTATTTTGGTTTTCCTTTTCCGATTATGCTGACACTCGTGGAGTTGATCAATCTGTTTATCGATTTTTTCCCGTAGGGTTAGGATAAACCCGATCGCAATGTGAGATTTAGCCAGTTCATGAAGATCAGTAGCAAGAGCCTCACTCAAATTGCGAAGATCCGGAAGGTATAACGACTTTGTCACATAAAAGACCTCTGGCGTAAAGTCCTCACGGTAATCTTGTCCCGGGACTTGCTCCCAAAAGTCATTCCATTCTCGTAGTAGACCAGTTTCATACAAAAAGAACTTTAAAAACCCGCATAACCATGCCGTACAACTTGCATTTCGTTTTTGGCATCCAATACCTTTGACAAGATGTCGACACCCTTGACAACAGGAACCTCCATTGGCGATACAAACGTTACAAATGGAATTGGACCCAATCTCATGTAACGCATGAATCCCCATTGTTATGACGGTTTGTCTGCTTACCTGCATGAAAGGTGTAGTCAATTCGTGAGAGGATGACGAATCTTGATGTGATGAGTTATTACTCGTAGAGTCCGGCATTCGTACCCACTCCTTATGTTCTTTTAATCAAATAATCAGATATTTGAATATAATGTGTATTATATAGGAGTTGCAACCAAATCACAATCCATGCTCCGGTATGCCCTTCTTTCCAGAATGTTTTTGGGTGAAGTTGTGTTATGATATTCATATATTCAAAAGTATAGTGATTAAGGAGGCGTTAGCCATGAATCAAAATATCCAACAGTTTAAAGCCGATTTTTTTAAGGCGCTGGCGCATCCCATGCGGATTCGTATCCTGGAGGTTCTGAGTGAAGGAGATAAAAACGTAAATGAGATACAGAGTATTTTAGGATCAGAAGGTTCAGCCGTTTCTCAGCAGTTGGCAGTATTGCGAAATAAAAATGTGGTGACGGGCTTAAAAGATGGTACTTCTGTCATTTATTCGTTACGTGACCCGTTGATTAAAGACCTGCTCGCAGTCACAAAGCAGATCTTCGATAATCATCTCGTTGATGCCATTTCATTACTTGAGGTCATTCGAAATGAATCTTAAACTGAAAAACAAGGGTATCCATGAGCAACATCAAGGATCACCTTGTTTTTTCGTTTTGCAGCCGGAAACATGCGAAGCGACACGAGATTATTACGATTGACATTATTCGATGACAGGAGTAACATTTCATATATATTCAAATAATCAAATATATGAAGAATAGAAGGTAGTTCAGATGAAATGGATGGGAAGATTTGAAGGATACCATGCAGCCGCATTCCGCAAGGATCTCATTTCAGGCCTCATTGTTGGCATTATCGCCATTCCATTAGGGATGGCGTTTGCTATTGCGGCTGGTGTAAAACCGGAATATGGCATTTATACCACCATCGTTGCCGGTATCTGTATTTCCTTGTTCGGAGGTTCTAAATTTCAAATTGGCGGACCGACCGGTGCATTTATTCCGATCCTTTTCGCAATTGTCATGGAATATGGATACGAAAATTTATTGCTTGCGGGATTTTTGGCGGGAATTATTCTCGTTCTCATGGGGCTATTTAAACTCGGTGCATTGATAAAATTTATTCCTCGCCCTGTAACCATCGGATTTACCGCTGGAATTGCCGTCATAATCTTCAGCGGACAAATTGCCAACTTTTTAGGTTTGAGCGGTATCGAGAAGCATGAGAATTTTCTACCAAATATGAAGGAAATTGTAATGCATCTCACAACTACAAATCTCTACAGTGTTATCACAGCGGTGGTTTGCTTGGCTGTCATCCTCCTAACGCCGAAGTTTCTACCGAAGGTCCCTGGTTCCTTGGTAGGGCTCGTCGTATCCACTATAGTGGCGACCGTATTCTTTAAAGGGGAAGTTGCAACGATTGGATCGTCATTTGGAGCTATTCCAAGCACCCTACCCCATTTTCATTTCCCTGATCTAACCTGGGATCGCATTGAAAACTTGATTCGCCCCGCCTTTATTATTGCCATGTTGGGCGGCATCGAATCTTTATTATCGGCGGTTGTTGCCGACGGCATGACCGGCAGTCGTCATAACAGCAATCGTGAGCTGATTGGGCAAGGTGTCGCCAATATGGTAACCCCTCTCTTTGGAGGCATTCCAGCGACAGGAGCCATTGCACGAACAGCAACCAATATCAAAAACGGTGCGGTCTCACCTCTGTCGGGTATTATACATGGCATTGTTGTATTGCTGGTGCTCATTTTGTTTGCACCTTATGCATCGGAGATCCCACTTGCTAGTATGGCACCGATTCTGATGCTGGTTGCTTGGAACATGAGCGAACGAAAAGAATTCGCTCACGTCTTAAAAACCAAAACGAGCGATTCCGTTGTCCTTCTCATTACCTTTTTGCTTACGGTCTTTACAAATTTAACGACTGCCGTTGAAGTCGGATTAATCTTGGCCGTAATTCTGTTTGTGAAACGAATGAGTGATGGCTTACTGGTTTCCAAGGTATTGCCTGACCCAACAGCTAAACATGAAAAAGTGAAAGCCCACATGGTAACCGAAGGCCACGATTGTCCACAAATCGGGATCTATACCATCGAAGGCCCTCTCTTTTTCGGCGCCGCGAACATGTTTGAAAAGTCCATTATGGATACGATTCATCTTAGGCCGAAAGTATTGCTGCTGCGCATGGGAAAAGTACCTTTTATGGATACGACAGGTGAATCGAATCTGTCCAGTTTGGTGAAACATTTCGAGAAGTTTGGCGGGATTATTCTTGTATCCGGAATTCAAGCTCAGCCTTTGGATGTATTGAAGAGAACAGGGTTGTATACGCTGATTGGGGCTGAACATTTTTTTGGACATACCGGTGAGGCACTTAACTTCGCGCTATTGCAACTGGATTTGAATAAATGTCTAGGTTGTAAACATTTCGCTTTCCGTGAATGCGCGGCGTTATCAAACAAGGAGTCTCAAAAAGAAGTAATCACCAGCTTGAAGCCAGATCCATCAAGGACCTAACCTATTCTCACTCGGAGTCGCCCCAAAGACGAAATGAGGTGAATGGGAATGCAACTTGCACTTCAGCAGTACAGAGTAGATGTTTTTAAGGTCATGGCTCATCCGCTGCGATTGCAGATTTTGGAGTTATTATGTGAAGGACCGAAAGGTGTCAATGAGCTTCAAACGCGTTTACAAAGTCAAGGTTCTGCGGTTTCCCAACATTTAGGTATTTTAAAAGCGAAGCATCTCGTAATAGGAATGAAGGTTGGAACTCGCGTCGTCTATTCGGTGCAAGATCCTCTTATATGTGATCTGCTCTTCATGACCAAAAACATGTTTAACAACCAATTAATGAGCGTGATTGACATACTTGATATCAGGACTCATTGAACAGCAAGGGTCAGATCGGAAGTGTATGAAATGAGTCAAATTCATATTCAGCAAAAGGGAGAGGGGTTCTCGATCATTCTTTTGAAGCAAACGACCGGCATTCGTCAAGAATTTGGATACTGTACGGGTTATTGCGAGAGCGTCGTATTTGCTTTGGAAAAGGCGAAACAACTACACATTCCAGAACAAAACATTTTATATCAGGGGAGAAAAATTGGTTTTTTTGCTTATAGAGATCCTCTTTAAGATGAAACAAGGAGCTGCTTGATATGGTTACCCGTTCGTTTCGACTACAGGAGTATATGGAAGTTTCGACCTTGCTTGAAACAACCTTTCGGCTATCTTCTTGGAAAAAACGATAACGGTTTTCGCTAAACAACTTAAGCGAGAGGAGAAGATTATGAACGATTTAAAAAATAAAGTTTTTTGTTTGACTTGTCAGAAGGTCACGTGTATCTCAAAGGCTATTCATGTTCTTTCGACAACAACGGTTTCTGGACAATATCGGAAATCAAAAGGTTGCCATGATTGTCGGGCGGATAATAGAAAAGTGTTCCAACAATCGTATCTTCTATTTAAGCAAACAAGCTTGTGATGTCTTTTTGATCTTCAACTTTATTATTACCTTTATTGCACTGGGAATTATAGTGTATTTATTTATCAAGTCGTAGTCAAACCGATGGTATTAATCTGGAGGTGTCAGTATGTTGCTTGTTTATATCGCGGTTATTGGAGTAGCCGCCTTTATTATATGGATTACCATATGGGCAACTAGTAAAGCGTATTCTAAAAAATGGGATCGACCAGATGAATAGTTAGCTATTCATGTGAAGGATGTAATGTAAGCGGTTGGGTGTGATTGCCTTGTCCAGTAGCATAAGGAGTTCGAATGACTACCCTGAGAAAAGTGGTGGGACGCTGACCTTCGAATCATTTATTCAATATAGAAAGGAGGTCGATTTTGAGCTCCAATGGATTTGGAATTTTGATGGTTAGTGTTGTTTATTTTGGTTTAATCATCTGTTCTTTTGTTATCTTGAAGACAAACAAGACTCATTCTAAGAAGCGAAAAGAAGAGGAACATTCTGATAAATGAAAGTTTTGTATCTATATTAATTATGAACTCCGATCGCGCGATTTACGAATTATGCGTATTGCGTTCACTTAAACAACAGGTAGTTGAGTTTGGTCCGGGTTCCACCGTCCGGGCAACTTTATCTCACGTAAGGAAAGCGCCGATACAATGTTGACACTTGCCCCAGTATGGCACTTATAGGCATAACCCCGTGAATATTTTCTTTAAGTTTCCGAATCTGTTTTTTGGTATTAGAACTTAGAGTTCTATTTTAATTTTACCGGTAAATAATAAGGGGAATAAGCATTAATTGAACACCATTGTTCCGGTTCTGACCATTTTAGGAACCAACGATTACGTTTTACATTAAATACATGTAAACAAAGTGGAAGCCCTTATTTAACAAGGGATTCCACTTTTGGAGTTTGGATAACTGACACTTCGCTGGTACTACCCCTAGAAATAAGAAGGGCTTATATCTTTCCTTCGGGTACAGTGTCCGCGGTACGATCTTTGATAAAAAATGTAGTAAGTAGGGCAATCATACTTCCGATCAATCCGTACAAAAATATGTGATGGATTCCGCTCATAAAATCTTCTGATCTCGTCAGAATTGCCCCCATGATCGTTACGCCTATTGCTGTTCCTATGTTACGAGCAAACATCATAAATGAAGTTGAAATTCCTTTTTCATGCGGTTCAACAAGCTGCTGGGCGCCGATAACGCCTGTTGTCGATAATAAACCGAAAGCGAAACCTTGAATCATCAAAACAAAAAATACATACCAAAATCCATTTCCATCGTGCAAAAAAGCGAGGAAGACTCCGGAAGTAGCGAGCAGAATACTTCCAATAATAAACAGACGGCGATAGCCAAATTTCAAAATCCACTTTCCCGCCGGAACAGATGCAGAAAGCCAACCAAGGGCAGTTCCTAGTAATGCGATGCCACTTTGGAAAACGGAGAGTTTGGTTATGTCCTGTAGAAACAACGGGATATAGCTTGCGGTTCCAAATAAGGCCGCCCAACCAAGGAAACCGTTAATGTTCATCCAGCGAATCGTTTTATCTTTAACAATGGAAAGGGGAACGAGTGGTGATGCTTGCTTTTTTTCAAAGAAGTAAAAGGCGATAATGAATATTGCGCCAACACTGACATAGAGGATTTGATTGCTATCTACGACAGTTGCCAGAAGCAACACACTGACTCCAATCGTAAACAAAAGTGCGCCGATATAATCGATACGTGCTTTTTTGGGAGTATACTCCTCTTTATATGGTAATAAAGTGAGCAACGCTAGAATGCAAATCGGGATATTTATAAAGAAAATCCATCTCCATGTCATATACTCCACGAAAAATGCGCCTAATAGCGGTGCGATGACTGCAGACAGTCCCCACATTGACGTCCCCAAGGCTTGAATTTTTCCGCGCTGTTGAATGGAAAATAGATCGCCTGCAATAATAGCTGGAAAAGGCATCATGAAGCCAGCACCGATACCTTGAATTCCACGGAAAATAACAAGCTGTACCATCGTTTGCGACACACCGCACAGTATAGAACCGATTAAAAATAAAATAATTCCAAAAGCAAAGACTCGTTTCCGGCCGAACAAGTCTGATAATCGGCCTGCAACTGGAGCGAGCACGGTGCTTGCGATCATATAAGAGGCAAACGGCCAAGCAAAAAATTCAAACCCGCCAAGACTCTTTGCTATGATTGGCATTGTTGTATTCATAATCGTGGTATCCATTGATGCTACGAATAGGGCGAGTACAATACTTATCAATATTGTTGTTCTGCTTTTCAATCAAACTCCCTCCCAACATCTTGGGATCAATTATTTTACAACAATAACTGGACACAGTACTCTCTTAACCACTTTATGACTTACGCTGCCCAAGACAAATTCCTGTAAGGCATTTAGCCCGCGGCTTCCAATAATGACCAAGTCCACTTTCTCATTGTTTGCATATTCCACAATAGCTGGACCAGGATCGCCAGTAATAATCTTTGTTTCATGATTGACATTTTTAGCAGAAAGTTGTTCTGCAATAGGAAGCAACTTTTGATGTCGTTTCAACTCTATTTCCTCATGATTTTGAGAATGCAAGACTTCACTTTTAATTTTGGATAAGTCCGCCACAAATAGGATTTCAACGGTGGAATCTGGAATCAAGGATGCAATTTTCGCAGCCTCCTGGGCTGCCCGAATCGAGTTTTTTGACCCATCAGCAGCGAGTAAAATACGTTGATACATATTCATCTCTCCCCTTCATTAGTGTGCTTTTAATTGAGCATTTGCATCTTGGTATACGGCTAACTTATCTATAATTTTTTTGCTAGATGCATTTAGTCCTTTAATTGTGACATGATTATTGTTTTCACGATATTTGATGACTACTTTATCTACTGCGCCTACGCCAGAGTCGTCCCAAATGTGTGCATGAGAGAAATCAATCACAATATTTATATCATCAGCGATATTAAAGTCAAAGGCTTTTATGAAGCCTTCCACAGAGGCAAAGAACAATTGACCCGTTACATCAAATATGATTTCTTTGCTGGTCTGCCGTCTTCTAACCTCTAGTTTTGAAATTTTGGCCACAAAGAAGATAGCGCTAAGAATAACACCGGCTATAACGCCTTTGGAGAGGTCATGAGTCGCCACAACGATAATGACCGTAGTCAACATTACAAGAGCATCCGTCTTTGGAGCTTTACGCAGATACGAAAATGATGTCCAATCAAATGTGCCAATCGATACCATAATCATAATCCCAACCAAAACAGGCATCGGTATTTGTACAACCAATCCGCCTAATACAAGAATCAGAAATATTAAGAACAGACCTGCAACTAACGTGGACAACCTGCCGCGGCCCCCTGATTTGACGTTGATTACAGATTGACCGATCATGGCACATCCAGCCATACCGCCAAAGAAACCTGTAATAATATTTGCGATACCCTGTCCTCTGGATTCTCTGTTCTTGTTGCTTTCTGTTCCTGTCATATCATCAACGATAGAGGATGTAAGCAACGATTCCAGTAATCCGACAATGGCTAAAGCGACAGAGTAAGGAAAGATGATTTGAAGTGTTTCAAAATTAAATGGAATGTCCGGGATAAAGAAAGAAGGCAGGGTTTGAGTGATTCTTCCTAAATCCCCAACCGTTCCTAAATCTAAATGTCCCCAGATGGCAACCGATGTAAGGATGATAATAGCGATTAATGGGGCTGGTATGGCTTTGAAAAAACGAGGCAATACATATACAATAATCAAAGTAATAGCAACAAACACATAAGTCAGAGTTGATATGCCAACAAAATGAGGGACCTGCGCCATAAATATCAGGATTGCGAGTGCGTTAACAAAACCGATCATGACGGCTCTAGGAATAAATTTCATTAGCTTTGCAATCTTGAATAATCCAAAAATAAGTTGTATGATCCCGGTGAGTATAGTGGCGGCTAATAAATATTGTAATCCGTAATCTTTAACTAGAGGTACCATCAGCAAAGCCATCGCGCCAGTAGCGGCGGAAATCATACCTGGACGACCGCCTACAAAGGCTATAATGACTGCGATACAAAAAGAGGCATATAAACCAACCATAGGATCGACACCGGCAATAATGGAAAAGGCAATCGCTTCTGGAATGAGAGCCAAAGCGACAACAATTCCAGCAAGTATGTCGCCCCTTATGTTTGAAAACCACTCTCTTTTTATTCTTTCAACCACGTTTACTTCCACTCCTTATTTATTTTTAGTGTGACTTTTAACTCTCATAAAAGTCAGGTTCCGTATTAGGCTCATTCATTTTATCACCAAAAGGACCAAAATGGAACCTTTTAGGTCCCTTTTTTGTGGTATGCTTTCAAAAGGGCTTCTGCAGTAAGGAGGGCACGTTATGTTAATTGGTTATATGAGACCCTATCAAGATGATTTAAATTGTAAAATCCAAATAGAGACTTTGAAAGAACTGAATTGTGACCAATTCTTCACTGAGGAGCATTCATCCCCTAAAAAAAGAGTAATGTTAATAAAAATGATGAATGAACTTCAACCAGGGGATACAGTTGTTGTTGCAAGGCTATTTTCATTTGCGGATTCTACCCGGCATCTAGCAGAGCTATTAAATCAATTAAATGAAAAAAGGTCATATCTCTATACTGTTGGCGAAGGGATAAATACGAATCAATCATCAGGATACTCATTTCATGACAGCGTAAATTATTTATTGAATTTTCAAAGTGATGTCATTAGTGAGAATACTAAAAAGGGATTGTATGAGGCGAAACAAAAAGGAATGAGTCCTGGCCGTCCGCGAAAGCCTGATGAGAATGTGAAACGAGCCATTCATATGTATCAGAGTCAAAAGTATAGTCTTGCACAGATAAAGGAAGAGACGGGAATTAGTAAAACTACACTATATCGCTATTTGGAGAGTTGATCTAGTCCAATATAGACTGCCTTAGGGGGAGTACCAGCGAAGCTGATACCACCCGGCCTTCTTGGAAATTTATGAGTCATATTCAACAAACTATTTTGTTCCATACTTTTGGACTTCGTGACAGTGACGCTGGTAATACCCCAATTAACCCGGCCTGGGTTCCGGACCGGGACGAAATAAAGTTGGAATAATTGGATTTAACTAACCTTCAGCAGACAGTGCAATTGCTTTTGTTTCATGAACTGTACCATATGGATGCTCAGGAGGCGCATAGATAACGTAAACTTTAAGGGGGGTATTGCCTGTGTTGGTTACATTGTGCCATTTTCCAGCAGGTATCATAATTGCATAGTCATCATAGGCCATTACTTGAAAATCCAATTTGTCCTTCCTATCACCCATTTGAACAAGTCCCTGACCTTCTTCAATACGTATGAATTGATCAGTTGTCGGATGGACTTCTAAACCGATATCATCGCCAACATTAATACTCATCAGAGTCACTTGAAAATGTTTTCCTGTCCATAAAGCGGTACGGTAAGTTTTGTTTTGCTTTGCTGCCTGGTCAATATTCACTACAAGTGGACTTTGTCCATAATCTCTTAATTTCATTTTTCCGTAGGGATTACTATCAGTATTATACCAATTGTAATAGTGAGGATTATAATCCCGATAGTTGTTATTCCAGCTGTTATGCATCGGATTATGCCATTGATAGTGATGGCATGATTTATGGAACATACTCATTCTCCTCTTATGATTCAGTGTTTACTTTTTTATCATATGCAACTGCCTATATAAAGGAGTGCAAAACCTGCAGTAATGGGCAAGAGCCTAAATAATCACAAGACAAATACAAACTATTTACAAATGGTCCTAGATGCCCAACTCCTGGAACTTGACGAACTGTCGTTCCGGTTTTTGATCTTTAGCCGACACACGGCCATATCCCAGCTTCATGTGTACTTTCTCCCCCATATTAGTTCCACCCGCAAAGTCAATGTAATAAAATATAATTGAAAGTGCTTACGTCCTTGAAGCGAAAGGCGAAGCGTATATATGGTAACGCCAACATTTCGGAAATTCTGTACGCTAAGGACTTCCCAAAAAGCGATGTAAAAAAATGTGGGTGCACAAACATTCTCGGTAATGAATTCTTTTTAATTAAAGAGGAAGAATATCTATTTGACCCTGTACTTAAGTACAGGGTTTATACTACGTGTGAGGTGAAGCAAATGCAGTTTCGTATCGGAGAACTTGCTGATAAATGTAACGTTAACAAAGAAACTATCCGGTATTATGAACGAATCGGTTTAATTGCAGAACCTTCTCGTACCGATTCAGGCTACCGAATATATCCAGAACAAACAGCCGATCGTATAACATTTATTAAACGCATGCAGGAATTGGGATTCGTATTAAATGAAATTGACAAATTGTTAGGTGTTGTTGATCGGGATGAAGTAAAGTGCCGCGATATGTATGATTTCACTGTTCAAAAGATAGAGGACATCCAGCGTAAAATTGAAGACCTCCGAAGAATTGAACGGATGTTGGTAGACCTTAAAGAAAGATGCCCCGAAAACAAAGATATTTATGAATGCCCCATTATTAAAACAGTGATGAATTAAAGACTGCACAAGGAGTGATACAAAATGCATAGCTGTTGTCAAACTTCCACTGATAATCCAACAAAATCAATTCAATGCCCTGTTTGTTACCAAAAGGGCAAAACTATTCAATTGATTACGCTCAAGGCATTGCTTCAACCAACCGCGTTAGAAACAATATACCCTGAATTAACTTACACTTTTTGCGCGAATTCATCTTGCGAAGTTGTCTATTTTAGTGATGAGCAGACATTTGGCAAAGATATGCTCAAAGTTTCGGTGTTCCAAAAAGACGCTGCATTGGAAGTACCCGTTTGTTACTGCTTCGGATGGACAAGAGAACGCTTAATACAAGCCGTTCAGGAAAATCAGAATCCAATTGATCATATAAGAGAACAAATTCAAGCTGGTCGCTGTGGGTGTGAGGTTAATAACCCACAAGGAGCCTGCTGTTTGGGCAATGTCACGTCATTCATCCGGAGCCTTGACAAGATCTAATTTCTTGTCAATCTTACGAAATCTATATCGTTTCACCCGGTGAAAATTAATCGAAAACATCGCAGTTCCTTCCCCGGCGGCTGCTTTTTTCTTTTTCAACGTTAATACTGCGATAACAATTGGCATGTAAAATCATATTTGAAATAAGCAAATAATTATATGGCTATTTACAAGGGGTAGGGGAGTGTGGGAGAATGAAACGGGATGTTACGCGGATTTATTTCCTTTGCGGGCAAAATCGGTGCCGAAGTCAGATGGCCGAAGCCTTTGCTAAGTTTTATGGCGGGGATCATGTGGTGGTGGAGAGTGCCGGATTAGAACCATCGAAAGAAGTGCATCCTTACACCGTTGAAGCTATGCGCGAGGTAGGCATCGATCTTTCCCAGCATGTTTGCAAAAAAATCGATATGAAATTTTTTCTAGCGTCGAATGCCATCGTCAAGTTGTGCGAACAAATTGTAGAACGCTGTCCTATCGTACCGTTTAAGATCATGAACGTCGAGTGGAACATCCCCGACCCGTTGGCTGTAGACGGCGGCAACCTGGAAGACGTGAAGAGAGCGCGTGACGAGATTCGGGAGAAAGTAATCGGGTTGTTAAAAGGGATGGACATTCCCGTCGCTTAAAAGGAGTGAAGCAGTTGAGCAAACTAGAAGAAGTAGCGGATGCCTTGAAGCTATTGGGGGACCGGAACAGACTCACTATCGTAGCCTTGTTGCAGGTGAAGGAACTGTGCGTGTGCGAGATCGTGGACATTTTGAAAACGAGCCAGCCCAATATCAGTCAGCATATGCGCAAGCTGCGGGACGGGGGCCTGGTCAAAGAGTCTCGCAGGGGACAGTGGGTTTATTATTCGCTCTGCCTGGAAGACAAGCCTTATATTTTGGATATTCTAAAAGAAATTCCTTCGCAAGCGGCGCTGATTGAGCCTGCCGTTTGCGAAACCAATGATTGCTGTACGTAGTTCAGGAGGAAGCATAAATGGTTTATGTGGCGATTTTCATTTTCTTGGTAACGTTGCTTTTTGTCATTTGGCAACCGAAAGGATTAAATATCGGCTGGTCGGCAAGTGCCGGAGCGATCTTTGCTTTGCTCTTTGGTGTGGTCAGCTTCGCGGACGTCGGCACCGTAACCGGTATCGTGTGGAACGCTACCTTGGCGTTTGTGGCCATTATTTTAATCTCACTGGTGCTGGATGAAATCGGATTTTTTGAGTGGGCTGCATTGCATATGGCGCGGCTGGCCCGCGGAAACGGCCTGCTCATGTTTGTATTTATCATCCTGCTGGGATCGGCGGTTGCCGCCCTGTTTGCCAATGATGGCGGGGCCTTGATTATTACCCCGATTGTACTCGCCATGGTCCGGGCACTTAAGTTTGATGAAAAGATGATCCTGCCGTTTATTATGGCCAGTGGGTTCATTGCGGATACGGCATCTTTACCGCTTGTCGTCAGCAACTTGGTTAACATCGTATCTGCGGATTATTTCAACATCGGTTTTGCGGAATACGCGAGCCGCATGATTGTTCCGAATTTCTTTTCCGTCATTGCGAGCCTCATTGTGTTGTATCTGTATTTCCGGAAGAGTATCCCGAACACTTACAATCTTAAGCAACTGAAAAAGCCGAAGGAAGCCATCAAGGATATGCGGCTGTTTAAGTTATCTTGGGTCATTTTAGCCGCGCTGCTCGTTGCGTATTTCATTAGCGAATTTTTCTCGATCCCTGTATCCATTATTGCCGGGGTTGCAGCGATTGCCTTTTTGTTCGCGGCGAGAAAAAGCCCTGCGATTCATACCTGGAAACTGGTCAAAGGCGCTCCCTGGGCTGTCGTCATCTTCTCTATCGGCATGTATGTGGTCGTTTATGGCTTGCGCAATGCCGGACTTACGGATGCACTAGGCAGCGTCATTCAAGCGGTCGCAGACCAAGGGTTATTTGTGGCTACCGTAGGTATGGGCTTTATTGCAGCCATCCTGTCGTCCATTATGAACAACATGCCCACGGTCATGATCGATGCGCTGGCCATCCAAGGTACGCAAACCGATGGGTTCATTCGTGAGGCGCTGATCTATGCGAATGTGATCGGTTCGGACTTAGGGCCGAAAATTACGCCAATCGGCTCCTTGGCCACGCTGCTTTGGCTGCATGTCCTATCCACGAAAAACGTGAAAATTAGATGGGGCTATTATTTTAAAGTCGGTATCCTGTTAACCATTCCCACGTTGTTCATTACGCTCACCGGTCTTTATGTATGGCTTTATGTTCTCCAGACGCTACAGGTGAATGTATGGTTATGTATCGCGGTGATCGTGATCGTCCTAGTGGTAGTTGCAATGATCATGAAGACTTTTATGAGAAGTAAACAAGCGAAAAGAGTTCATCAAGGCGATTAATGAATTGAAATCAAAGGAGATTGTTCACCATGGAGAAAAAACAGTTAATTTATTTTTTGTGCACCGGAAATTCTTGCAGAAGCCAAATCGCAGACGGGTTTTTAAACGCGCTAGGCAGCGATAAATATGAAGTTAAAAGTGCAGGTCTTGAAGCACACGGACTGAATCCGCGTGCGGTGCAAGTCATGCAAGAAGCTGGCGTAGATATTAGCAAAAACACCTCCGATGTGATCGATCCGGATATTTTGAATCACGCCGATTATGTTATTACCCTGTGCGGCCACGCCGACGAGCATTGCCCTGTGATCTCCAACAAGAATGTAACGAAATGGCATTGGGGTTTTGATGATCCGGCAAAAGCAACCGGAACGGAAGACGAAATTATGAACCAGTTCCGCACCGTTCGCGATTCGATTAAGAGCCGGATTGAACAATTTGTCAAAGAAGGGAAATGAGGTGGCGACGATGATCAAACGAATGCATGTTGCTTTAAACTGCACGGAGCTGAACAAGTCTCTTGAGTTCTATCGCGCTTTTTTTGGAGCCGAACCGAGTAAGGTTAAAGATAACTACGCCAAATTCGAGTTAGAAGAACCGGCGCTTCATTTTTCGCTCAATGTACGTCCCTTCGAACAAAAGGGTGTACTGAACCACTTGGGATTTCAAGTGAATAATACGGAAGAAGTGCTGGCCATGGGGGAGAGGCTTCGTCAAAGCGGACTGCTACTGATTGACGAGATGAATACCACATGCTGCTATGCGGTGCAGGATAAAGTTTGGGTATATGATCCGGACGGCAACGCTTGGGAGATTTTCTACACAAAAGAAGATTCCGAATTCGAATCCGCCGGAGAAGCCAGGGATTTGTCCCTGTGCTGCGCGCCGCCAGCGGCCCCGGTTCCGATTGAGTTTGGATCGTTTAAAAAAGGAGTATAGTCCATGGCGTCTGAAAAAACCTACCATGCTTTGATTCCTGATAAAATTTTTATGGGCGCGGCAGCCGATGTTGAATCGATGGTAAAAAATGAAGGTATCGACGTGATCGTGGATCTGCGCGGCGAAGCGACGGATTGCGCCTATCCAGCGGCGAGTGCGGAATGGATTCAAATTCCGTTAGCAGATCATGCTGCTATGCCGCAAGAAAAAGCCTTCGAGCAAGCGATCCAGGCCGTCATCGAAGCTTATCACCAAAACAAGAAAGTTGCTTTTCATTGTGGCGGTGGAAAGGGACGGACCGGTACGGTAGCCGCTGGCACCTTACTTGCCTTGGGATTAAGCGACACGCTTGACGAAGCCGAGGCCAAGGCGAAGAGCATTCGCAACATCATTGATATTAAACCCTCCCAGAGAGAATCGTTGCACAAATTATATCCCGGCAAATAAGCAATCAGGAGACCACTCAGCCGAGTGGTTTTCTATTGCGATTATTTTATTTGCAATTTGCAAATAAATATTGTATAACTAAGTCATGAGGTGAACCACAGTGGAAAATGTTCGCGAACTATTTCAGATCATGACACGCCGTTTTGGGTTTCTCAATAAAAATTGCTGCTCCGCCGGTGGATGCGATATATCTTTGGTGCAAAGCCATATTCTTTACGAGATCGATCGTCAGCATCAACCGTCCATTCAGCAGGTAGCCGAGGCGTTAGGGACCGATATTACGACCTTTAGCCGACAAGTCCAATCGTTAATTAAAATGAATTTGGTCAAAAAATCGCCCGATCCGGACGACCGCAGGGTGTATGTGCTTTCGCTCACGACAGAAGGGAAGTACGTGGCCACGACGATTGACCAGCAAATGAACGCTTATTTAGCTGAAGTTTTCTCTCACATGAACGATTTTGAAAAAGAAACGGTCATTCGCTCCATTAAGCTTTTGAATGAAGCGATGTCAAAATCCAGCCTTTGCTGTTCCACCCCCATCGGGTGATTTCTTTTCTCTAATACTTGCAAATTGCAAATAAATCGGAGGATGTTGGGTATGAATGAGGTATTGGATACGATTGTCATTGGAGGGGGGCAGGCGGGTCTGGCTTCCGGCTATCATCTTCAGAAGAAAGGACTTCGATTTCTGATTTTGGACGCGGGCGACGAGGCGGGGGCTCGTGGCCGCGTTATTACGATAGTCTCAAACTGTTCTCTCCAGCACGTTTCTCGTCGATGCCAGGCATGAAGTTCCCCGGCGATCCGAATGGCTATCCCAAGCGTGATGAAGTCATTCGTTATTTACAGGATTATCGGGCAAAATTTCAATTGCCGGTTCGGACCAATCAGCGCGTAGCATCGGTCGAAAGGGATGGAGAAGGGTTTAGGGTCCGTACGATAGCAGGGGATACGTTTCGGGCGCGCACCATCATTAATGCGGCCGGCTCATTTCACAATCCCTATACGCCAGTTTTGCCGGGGCAGGAGGCGTTTCAAGGCCGCACACTTCATTCCTCCGAATACCGGAATCCGGAGCCATTTCGCAATCAACGCGTAGTGGTGGTCGGGCGTGGCAATTCTGCCGTACAGATCGGTGTTGAGCTGGCCGAGGTGAGCAAGACGTCTTTAGCGGTACTCCGGCCGGTCCAATTCATGAAATCGAGGCTGTTGGGTCAGGATGTGCATTTTTGGATCAAACTGATTGGATTTGACACCTTTCCATTTTGGCGGTTCGGGAAAACTGCGCCGAGTTCAAGTGCGGTGAACGATTCGGGCGGGTACAAAGAAAAAGTAGCGGCAGGAAAACCGGATCAACAACCGATGTTTACGTCCTTTTATGAGGAGGGCGTCATTTGGCCGAACGGGACAAAAGAACCGGTGGATACGGTGATCTTTGCGACAGGCTACCGGCCGCATCTTCCCTACCTTCAAGCGATTGGCGCGCTGGATGCGGAAGGGAGGCCGTTACATCAAGCAGGCATAAGCGACGTTCCGGGGCTTTATTATGTGGGGCTGGAAGGGCAGCGTTCCTTTGGTTCTGCTACCTTAAGGGGGGGGGGCCGGACGCGCAGTTTGTTGTTAAAAAGCTTTTGCATCATCTTAAACACTGAATACTTACATTTTTTGATAAAAGGATGGGACCGACTTGAACCTCAATTGGTTTGCTGCGGAAATACTTATGAAACAACGCCAAGGGGAAATCGAACGATCTGCTAGAGAAGCGTGGAAATGGTCAGACGCTATGCCAAAGCAATCGGCCCGATTCTTTAACCGACGGCCAATCATTCGTGCAACACCAACGGCCTGCTGCGCTGCGAGCTGCTGTTGATTGTATAAAAAAACTAGGAGTGATCTTTCATGAATCAAGTGAGTAATGATCAAATTCGTCAAAACGTTCGGAATCGGTATAAAGAAATCGCCTTACAGGACGTAGGGGCAGGGTCCTGTTGTACGCCAGCGCCAGCCAATGATTGCTGTAGTTCGGCCGCGGATGTTTCCGCTAAAATGGGCTACTCGTCAGAAGAACTGACAGCCGTTCCGGATGGGGCGAACCTGGGCCTCGGCTGTGGCAATCCGCAAGCCATTGCCGCTTTGCAACCGGGAGAAGTCGTGCTGGACCTGGGCAGCGGCGGCGGGTTTGATTGCTTTCTTGCCTCCCGTCAGGTTGGTGCTTCCGGCCGCGTCATTGGTGTAGATATGACACCGGAAATGGTCAGCCGCGCCCGCGAAAATGCCAGTAAAAGCGGATTTACCAATACGGAATTTCGGCTGGGCGAGATCGAGCATCTGCCGGTTCAGGACCATTCGGTTGACGTAATTATTTCAAACTGTGTCATTAATCTGTCCCCATCGAAGCAGCAGGTTTTTGACGAGGCGTTCCGTGTGCTGCGTAACGGCGGCAGACTGGCCATATCGGATGTCGTGGCAACAGCCGATTTTCCGGATGAAATCAAGCAGGATATCGACCGTATCTATTCAGGGTGCATTTCAGGAGCTTCCTCCATCGGTGAACTGGAGGCCATGCTTGCGCAAAGCGGTTTTACCCAAATTGAGATCGAGCCTAACGACGAATCCCGGACGTTCATCAAGGATTGGATTCCTGGCGCAAATGTCGAACAATACCTGGTGTCCGCCGCGATACGTGCCGTCAAGCCTTGAGCCATGACGGGCCGAACTGTTGCAGCTCGAGTTGAGTTGAACATGTTCGGCATAATAATAAGGCGCTGCCGGTAAACTGGCAGCGCCTTCGCCTTGTACGCCCAGCATGGGCGTCATCTCTAGGGTGAAAGTCCCGAATGGGGGCTGGCAAGCGCCTACCATTAGCCAAGGGCAAGGGTGTCCGCCGCGAGGCGGAATCTGAAGGAAGCCGGAGGCAAAAGCACGGCTCGAGGTACACGAATCCAATTTGAGGCGGTTGCAGCCGGATGAGTCACCATACCATGACGAAATCCTAAGCTGCCAAAGGCTGTAGCCGTAAACTTGGGCGAGTACGGGCGGAAAGATGGCGTTCTTATCTGGGGAGGCCTGCGGGATACGCGAAGTAACTTCGTAACCGCGGCTGAAAAGCCGCGCTGAACCCGCAGGAGTCAGCAGAAGCCATAGTACGCGTGTTGTTGCAACAACACACGGAAGGGCTGAACTTAAAGGAGAGAAGAAACCGATGCGTTCGCGCGAAGAGCAACGACAGCAGAATATCCCGCAAGGGAGCTCGCGGCAAAGAGAAACGGTGAAACCGCCAGGGTATGCCGGAGCGCCGAGTTCTTCGTCGGCACAAATCGACCATACTTCTCGCGAAGGACAATACGACTTGCTGGAGCGGATGCTCGAAGAGAGCAATCTTCGAGACGCCTATAAGCGTGTGAAACAAAACGGAGGAGCGCCTGGCATAGACCAAGTGACGGTAGCAGAGCTACAAGCGCACTTGTGGGAACGCTGGGAAACCGTAAAGTGGGAACTCCAAGCGGGTACGTATAGACCGATGCCAGTCAAACGGGTGGAAATCCCCAAACCCGGAGGCGGGGTGCGGCTGTTAGGTATCCCAACCGTGATGGATCGCTTTATTCAGCAAGCCCTCATGCAAGTGATGACGCCGATCTTCGATCTGCAATTCTCGCCGAACAGTTTCGGATTCCGTCCAAGGAAACGAGCACATGACGCAGTGAAACAGGCGCGGACCTACATCCAAGAAGGATGTCGCTGGGTCGTGGACATGGACTTGGAGAAGTTCTTTGACCGCGTAAATCACGACATCCTCATGGCAAGAGTAGCTAGGAAAGTTTCGGACAAGCGAGTCCTGAAGCTTATTCGAGCTTATCTAAACGCGGGAGTCATGGTCGACGGGATGAGGCAAGAGACGCTGGAAGGAACGCCGCAAGGCGGACCGCTCAGCCCGCTCTTAGCAAACATTCTGTTAGACGATTTGGACAAAGAACTGACGGGAAGAGGACTGAAGTTTGTGCGCTATGCGGACGATTGCAACATCTTCGTCGGAAGCAAACGCGCAGGCGAGCGCGTGATGGAATCGGTTGTCCGTTTTGTGGAGGGGAAGCTTAGACTAAAAGTGAATCGGGACAAAAGCGCAGTAGACCGCCCTTGGAAGCGCAAATTCCTTGGATTCAGTTTTCTGACCAACAAAAGCGCGACAATTCGAATCGCACCGAAGAAAGTGGAACAACTGAAAGAGCGCGTAAGAGGGATAACCTCGCGAACGCGGGGTATCTCAATGGAAAGCCGGTTGAAAGAACTAAACCGCTATCTGATGGGATGGATTGGCTACTTCCGCTTGGCATCCGCGAAGATGCACTGCGAACGCCTAGACGAATGGATTCGGCGTAGGTTGCGGATGTGTCTATGGAAACAATGGAAGCTACCCAAAACCCGACTTCGAAATTTACGCGCCTTAGGTGTGCCTGAATGGGCGGCAAGGATGATGGCAAACTCCCGGCGAGGATGCTGGGAGATGTCCCGAAATATAAATAACGCCCTTAACCGTTACTATTGGAACGACCAAGGGCTGTTAAGTCTAACTTCTCGATATCTTGAAATTCGTTAACCTTTAGGAACCGCCGTATGCGGACCCGCATGTACGGTGGTGTGAGAGGTCAGGGGCTTGCCGCCCCTATCTACTCGATTGCTTAGCGTATATTTTCGTTAAAATGTTGGCAAGAAGAGGGTTGCGCTATGTTCGAACATACGTTACTAAGGTGTGACACCAAGCAAACTTTTTGGCATCTATTGAAATATGGTAAAATAAATCAATACAAATATGTCGAATAGACTAGGAAAAAAGGCAAACCTGATCGAAAGACAGGGACGCAAAGCCACGGGTCTTCTGCACTAGTGCAATGATCGCCGGGTTACCCTCTCAAACCACACCAAGATGACAAGTAGGCACGCCAGTGAGAGGGCGTGTCTTTTTGTCATTTGAAAATAAAAAGAGGTGATCGATTATGAACAAACAAACAAGCTTTTCTGTAGAGATAAAAGATATGATCCGTAGGAACAGGAGTATCAAAGTATTACTGGCGGATGGTGACCTAGCTTGGCAACAGCGACTCGCTATGTTGCTTGAATCCGAGCCAGATATTTATTTATCTAACATCGTTTCGACAAAAGAGGAAGCGATTCGAGCGAGTGTACAATTAGACGTAGACGTAATGATCTTGGAAATGATTTTGAATTCGCCCAAACGAGACGGGCTGGACGCCGCAGCCGAGATTCTCAGAAATAAAGAGTTACCGATTATTGTCCTTTCTTCGATACATGATCCGGAAGTCATGGTCGATGCGGTTGTTGCCGGAGCGGTCAATTATATTACAAAGTCCAACTATATGGACATACCGGTTGCGATCAGAGAAGCTCACCGACGTCAGTCCTCTCTCCATGCGGATGTCGCGACGATAATCCGTAATGAGATCGAGCTTATAAAGCGAAAAGAATTGCATTGCATGCTCACACCTACGGAAAAAGAAATTTTGCAGCTCATAGGCTTGGGCTATCGACAGACAATTATCAGAGAATTACTTGGCATTACTTCGAACACCCTAAAATCGCACGTTCGTCATATCACTCGTAAATTCGACACCCGATCCATTCGAGAAGCTGCTGAGAAGGCGAAACGAAGAGGTCTGTATGATCAGCACTATGCTACGTGATTTAATGGGACTGAAATTGAAACAAGCTTTGGGAAAATTCGGGGATTTTCGACAAAATCATCATGGCAGAGGGTGACAAAAAGATCACCCTCCCCATTCGAACTAATAATAGGTAAAATGAAGGGGTGATCTAAGGAAAAATAGGAATATTATCCCTTACCAAAGGAGGTGGAGAGAAAAAAGATGAATGCTGGAGATTGTTGTCGTGAATCGGAGTCTGAAGTAAATCAAAATGGGACAGGCTCTCGTAAAATGAAGAGGATGGTGCCTTTAACTTACGTAATTATGCGGCTGTCCCCAATATAACAATGAAGGGATGATCGTCATGTATCAATTAGAAACGGAGCGTGAATTATGTTTATTAACATGGATTGATTTGCACTTCATTCAGCAGTTTTGCGGAAGGAGAGTTGTAGTATTTCTTGGAATTGGGGAGGGTGTCTGATGAATCTTACTCAACAGTCCATCCCCTATGAAAAAGTGGAAGCATGGCTTATGTCCTATAGTGATTGGAAAGCAAGGTTGGAATATGCGCAGGCAGAGCTTAAGCATATTCCGGGATTAACGAGGGCTCTGCATGAATGGGTGAATCATGGCAATGGAAGAAAACAAGAACCATTGTTGCGTACGGTCATTCATCGGATAGAGATCACTGAACATGAAATCCCGTTGCTATTATCGAGAATCGGATTGATCGATTACGCTTTCTCGGCTCTCACCACAGAGGAAATTTTGTTCGTTCGTCTACGATATTTGGATAAACTGGCGCTTTCGGTCATTATAGATCGCATTGCACTTTCCCGCCGCGCGTTCTTTTATCATCGGAAGCGAATTCTGCATAAAGTATATCGAAAAATCAAAGATCGGGCGGTCCTGTTGGAACTGGATTCCTTTGGAGAAGACTGATCATATCATTACTTCAGAAGATGCACATACGCATCTTCTATTTTTATGGTTCGTGAATTGAAGAATATCCCCGTTTTCAAACAGGCTCTAGGGTCTACCCCCATTTTTAGCAGTCAGTTCAATCTCTCCGAGTACGATTAACTCCTCACCAAGAGAAGAGATGCCGTGAATCTTTCTTGCACCGAACATGCACCGAACGCTGCACTAGATTTGCTCTTATTTTGCACGAATTATGCACCCAATATGCACGATTTTCCTGATACGATGATAGTATAGCAAGCTTAAGGGCAGCCTACAAGATCATCGGCTGTCCTTTATGTTTGTGAAGCGAGGATTGACGAAACGGGCATAACTTGTTCCATGCATGGTTTCGTCATGTTCCCCATTAATTCGTACAATAATACCGATGAAAGGAGGGCGATGATGCGGTTCCTATTAATCTGTAATTTAGAAATAGGTAGACATGCCATCCTGAACTGGATACATCTGTATTCATTCTATGCGCATTACTTTGCATTCCAGCCATTGAGCGCCGCTTCATTTTTTGCTGTGATCAGCAAAAAGAAGCGAAACGCTCTTTTTTATTTTCTGATTGAAACCCAAAAGAAGGTAGCTATTACAGTGACGAGTGCTGAAGGCATGTGATACGGGACAATCAAAAAGGAGCGTTTGAACTAAAACGTAGGACAACACCATCATAAAACAGACTGGTTATTCCTCTCGCAATGGTGTTGCCATGTGAGGAGGGAAATTGATATTATGTGCCCCACGTTGCATGCAATGTCAAACCACGATCCTTTTATGTGTTTTTACTATTCGTACGGCTCATAACGCCTCAACGATGGATATTACTATCAGACTTGGCTGCAAATCAGCATTGGATTGCTGAGCGGCAAGGTCTTTTTTATTTATGTAACACAATCAACAATCGTTTTAAAGGGAGCGTTGGCTGTCGCTCTCCCCTCCATTTTGGTTTGCTCACAAACCAAAATGGAGGGACGAATATGAAAAGGATTAATTTGCGGGATATGTATCCCTTTATCAAAACGGATGTATGGATCGACCTAGATGATGAAGTGGCACAAGAAATCCGCCGTTTCGACTTAAACGAAAGTGCATACAAATTGCGCACCTATCGTCATCGCGCTTATTACTCGCTTGATCGGAACGACGGTATAGAACAAGATATTCTTTTCCTTTCGATTTCCCCGGAGGAATATTACGAGCGTAAGCTTTCCAATGAGCAGCTTTATGCGGCTATGTGTCGATTGCCGGAAAAATCGTTCAGACGAATTTATGCTCATTTCTTCTTAGGCATGAGCAAAGTAGCGATTGCCCAAGCTGAACAAGTTGATGAACGGGCAGTACGAAAATCTATTGAACGCGGCTTAAAACAAATGGCGCAGTTTCTCAATAAAATGTGATTGCGGTAGGTCAAAGGGTCCGATTTGCTTGCCAAAATGAACAGATAGTTAGAGAGCTTTATGTAGGCGGCGGCTGGGTATTACCAGCCGCTCATTTTCCATGAGAGGGGCAGGTAACAATGAATCCGATTCGATTTCGAGATGCTGAACACGAAAGTTTCTACTATCGGATGCTGGATGAAAGGAAATGCAGCGACGGCTATCATCGGGCACTTTTCTACACATTAGGTATTTCCCGCGATACTCGGAGTCATATCCGCGATTTGTTTGATTTTTCTAATGGGGGCATTAAGCCCGGAGGTCTCGCAGCCTCGTGGCAAACCGGTAGTTCTATCCGCGTGTGTAGGCTTGCTTTTAATCTGTGGAATGGCTGGACGGAAAAAGGTGGGGAACGCTACTCTACTCCCCACGAATTATTCGATTGCAGCTACGCTCCCTATTTTTTTGAAGCGATTCAACTTCGTTATCCGGACTATTGCCGAAGCCAGGAGAAGAATTTCAAGCGGCTGAACGAACAAGTTCGCTGAATGGCAACAAGCTAGGGGAGTGGAATAGATGAAGGATATTAAAACGAGGACTGTTGTGAAAGATATTAAACGTTTGGACAGACTGCCAAACTTGATGGATCGTGTAAAACATTCGAGCGCACGCACAAAACAACACAAAGACAATGACAAGACGATTTCACAATCTCCAAATGAATATGCGCAGCACCATTCTGCATCGGCCATAGATAAAACGGTACGTTTTCAAATTGGAATGAGCGTGGTTGCTAGCAAAAGATTGATAAGGTTCATTCAAAAAAGGCGGGCAAAGTCAGAAGGGGATACAATATCGATACAGAACCCCGCTGCTATAATTACTAAGCCTTCAGGTACACGTCAATTGCGACTTGCCCGTAGGTTGCATCTCCGCAAGCCGGTAGATGGGAAATATCACTTGTCAGCTAACCATCAATCAAAAAAACAACGCTTTATACGGAGCCGGGTCAATGCCCGGCTTTTGCATCCTCTTCGCAAAAATAGCTTTACTAACCGAATTCTAAATCGGGAAGGTAGAGATCAAGAACCGGCCGGGAAAAAAGGAGCATTTGCCGCCGCGGCATCTCATTCAGCAAATGTACGCGTGAATCGTCCAAAAGCGCTAACGTCAGTAAGCATGAGGAAGCGGCATTTCAGGCCACCGTCATCCCGAATCCCCTTCGCTATATCCAAGCAAGCAAGCCATACGATCAAACGTAAAGAAAGGAAATTTAAGACATTATCGCCATTTATAAAAACGGGACAACGGCTAGGACAGGCTAAAAGCCCCTCTGATTATCAAGCGGAAGGAAAAATGAATAGTGCCAGGACAGCGCAGCGGACTGCACAGATGGCGATGACTGCCCGCCGCTCTATTCAAAGGGCACAAGCTGCGGCGCGATTAAATCTTCGGATCATTAAAATGGTAGTAAAAGCAGCCGCTTTGCTTGTCAAAGGGGTAGCCGCGCTTTTGGGGATTAGTAGCACCGTTATTGTATTGCTGTGCATTGTTATGGCTATAGCAGCTGTCATTTCCTCTCCGTTCAGCATCTTTGTTTCCGGTGAAAACACGGATGCCGATGTAAAGCCGCTTTCCCGAATCGTTCAAGAGCTGGACATTGAGTATGCCGACCGACTGGCAGAAATACAGCAGTCCGCTGGCCGTGTAGACCGGGTGGAGTTTCATTACCCGGTAGCGCGGACAACACGCGAATAGATAATTGGATGGATATTATAACCGTTTTTGCCGTGAAGACTGTCATGGATTCAGAAAACGGAATGGATGTAGCAACACTTGATGCAACAAGGATTGGGATCATCCAATCGGTGTTTTGGGACATGAATCAACTGGAATCCCGTATCGAAACGATCGAACATACGGAAAGTGTTACGGTAGAGCATGAAGATGGGACTACCAGCGAAGAGACGACTACCAGCTATGAACACATTTTGCATATTACTGTTTCGAGCAAAACTGCGGAGCAACAGGCTGAATCTTATCACTTTACAAATGAACAGATGGACATCATGAAGGAAATGATGTCTGGAGAGTTTCGGCCACTCATGTTTGCGATGCTGGGTAAAGAAACGGATATTGGCTTGACGCCGGGGCAGCTAGCGGATATTGGGCAGCATTTGCCCGAGGGAGAAATAGGCAGTGAAGTCGTCAAATTGGCGCTAACTCGTTTAGGTGATCCGTACAGTCAACCGAAGGCCGGACAGGATGACTTTACAGATTGTAGCTATCTCGTTCAGTGGGTTTATCGACAGCTAAGCATTAACCTGCCAAGAACCGCAGCAGAACAAGCAAGATTTTGCGTAGAAAATGGCCTGACAGTAAGCGCGGCAGACCTGGTTCCTGGCGATCTAATATTTTGGAGCTACGAGCATAATGGTAGGTTTATGGATATTACCCACGTTGGAATTTATGCGGGGGATGGCAAAGTTGTAGATGCTTCCTCAAGCCGGGGACAAGTAGTGTACCGCAATCTGTTCGATTCGGACAAGCAAGTGTTGTTTGGAAGACCTGCGGTTCAAGTGTGAGGTACAGGTGAGCGTCAAATAGCCCCAACCTACCAGTCAGATGGGAGCGAGTGTATGATGGATAGAGATTACGTGAGACGGAAGGAGTCCGGTAGTGACGGCGACTACGGCATATAAGGCTCCAGTGCATGCGGGTCTTTCAGATCTGCAAGCTTCGGCAGTTGCTCGAACAGGTACATCAGGTACTTGAACGGATGCAGGCCATTTTCTTTCGCCGTCTCGATCACGCTGTAAATGGCAGCACTGGCCGTAGCTCCCAGCGGGGTATTCGCAAACAACCAATTTTTTCGCCCGATCACAAAGGGCTTGATCGAACGCTAACTGCGGTTATTGTCGATTTCAAGACGCCCGTCATTCAGAAACGCCGTCAGTTTCTCCCATTGATTCAAGCTGTAAGCTATTGCTTGGCCGACCAAGCTCTTCGGCATCGTTCGGCATTTTTGCTGGCGCAGCCATGCAAAGTAAGCATGTAGCATGGGCTGGCTTCGCTCGGCCCGTGCGAGGTGGTGATCTTCCGCTGTAGCTTCCTGCAGATCTCGTTCAATCACAAAGAGCTGGTTGCAATACGCCAATCCCTAGGCTGCGACGGTTTCCGGGTTGCCTTTGGCCTCCGGCGCCGCTTTCATTTAATGATGCCTCCAATTTTGAACTTACAGCGAAAAAAATTTTGATGCTTTATTTTCATTAGAAACAAGCAAGAGTCTTGAGCAAATAGAATCTTTCTGTGAGATAAGTATTGATACTTTATCAGGTCAAAAAAATATGAATCGTACACTAAAATAAGACTTAATAATATCAAGGATTTGTTAAAAATGATTTGAAAGACAAAGGTAAGAAAGGTGCCCGGAACATTGGAAGTCAAGGCGGGTTAGAACAGTTTGAATGGCACTTAAGTAGGATTATCCCAGTTCATGCTAACGCGTGGATAACGGACTTTCCCTTGCCTCTGATGAGCTAATGGCAGGAGATTTGATTTTCTGGAACTACGACCGAAAGGGAGGTTTATGAATATTTCGCATGTCGGCATTTATGCCGGCGAGGGCAAAGTTATCGATGCCTCCTCCAGACGGTTACAGGTTGTTTATCGAATGTATTTGACGCCGATCTTCAAGTAATGTACGGCAGGCCGTATTTTCAAAATTGAGGCATTTCGTTCATTTTTGTGAGACTTCTTGTGCAGTGACGTATATTAAGAAACACATCTCAGCCCGTAGTAGCCATTGCGACTATTGTGCTCGCCGCCGGGCTCTTCCTCCATGTAGTGTTTGATTTCTGCACGGATGGATTCCAAGTTTTCTTTCACGAACGAGGTGATAGCATTATCAAATAGATTGGCAAGCAAGTTTAGGGTATAGTAGTCCTCGAGTAGGATCCTTTCTTGGTGGCGTCGTAACCCCGAGGATATCCTACTTTTTTGTTGTCTTTTAAGTCTCCAAATCATGGTAGACAAACAATTGTACGTCATATTAGCAACTTAGAATGTATGGGAGACCACTGCAAAAACATCGCCCAATATATTCGCTATGGAGAATAGGACGGTGCGCTGCAGGAAAAATTAAAAAAAAATAAGGGGGTGGGCGCGTGGTAACCCTAACTGATGGGACAACTTTGCCCAGAATCGGTCAAGGTACGTGGTATATGGGGGATGAGCCGTCCATGAAAAATGAAGAGCTTCGCACGTTAAGACGCGGTGTGGAGCTTGGATTGAACCTGATCGATTCGGCTGAAATGTATGGTGATGGCAGATCCGAGTCCTTGGTTGGAGAAGCGATCGAAGGGATCCGAGATCAAGTGTTTCTGGTATCCAAAGTGTACCCGCACAACGCTGGTCTGAATCGCATCGTCGGCAGCTGCGAACAAAGCTTGAAGCGGTTAAAGACGGACCGTCTCGACCTTTATCTTCTTCACTGGAGAGGAAGTATTCCTCTAAGCGAAACGGTAGAAGCGATGGAGCAGTTGGTCGAAGCGGGGAAAATTTTGCGATGGGGTGTCTCTAACCTGGACACGGACGATATGAAAGAACTGTTCGACGCGGCGCGAGGGACGAATTGCATGGTCGATCAGGTACTGTATCATCTCGGTTCCCGCGGTGTAGAATACGACCTGCTTCCTTGGTTGAGAGAGCGAAAAATCCCGATAATGGCCTATAGTCCGCTTGCCCAGGCGGGCACTTTACGAAGAGGGTTGGTTGAGCATCCAGCGGTTAAGGAAATTGCCGATCGACATGGCGTGAAGCCACTTCAGATTCTCTTGGCTTGGTGCATTAGAAGCGGTGACGTAATTGCCATTCCTAAGGCGTCAACAGCAGCGCATGTCGAAGAGAATGCGGAGGCGGAACGTATTAAGCTTACCGAGGAAGACTTGGGGATGTTGGATGAGGCGTTCTTCAAACCCACTAGAAAGGTTCGGCTCGACATTATTTAAGAAAGCCTTCACATGAAAGTTTCCGCAGGTTAGACTTGTTGGATTCCCGAATTTAAAACCGCTGCTTTTCCGTCAGTTTCGACAACTGTAGCACATCTCTCCATGTTCTCTTTTACGAATTTTTCCTTCTGTTGATTGCCCCCGTGGGCAAGCTTGCCAATAGCGAATAATCCTCAAGGAACGATGCTTTCGCATGTTCGCTTACCTCAAGATCGAACAAGGTATCTCTCACACCCATCATTATGGAGCCGAATTGATTCCACCTCTGTTAGCCAGCTCCTCAGAAACAGAAAAGTCCCGACATAAGATTGAATGTTCGGGACTTTTCGTGATATTTTTCTATTTACCAACTCTAATGTCACTGGACACAGATAAACTGGGAGAAGACGCAGATGATGAAAATTACTTGGAAGTCGCCAAAGTGTTGATTCACGCAGCGGAGCTACGGGCAAGGGAGTTCGGGATCGCGGAGGTGATAGCCATGTAGACGATGACGGGAATTTTGTTGCTTCTCATCGGATGGACACCATTCCTGGCTGGCCTATGTCCGACATCACCCATAATAAGGCATGGACGGCGGTCGCGCTAAAGATGCCTGCGGCGAGCGTTGCTCTTTTGGCGGTCCTGAACGGGGAACTTTACGGGTTCATTACGACCAACCAACGGACGCGTGGTCGTGTTCGGAGGGGGATTCCGTTGTCATTCGAAGGGAAAATCGTCAGGGCGGTCGGTGCAAGAGTCGCGGATCGGGTCTCCAGGGAGCTTGCTGTAAACCTGGCGGTTTTAGGCCTATAATGAAACTTGGTCCTGCTAATATTGAAGAAGAATCGGCTAAACACATGGGGCTGTCCCTCAGGGTACAATACCCCGTGGCACAGCCTCTTTTCTCATGTCATCATTTAAGGCTTCAGTACGAATTTAATGCATTCGTCCGCATGATTGTAAAAGGTGTTATACGCGTTATGCGCCTGATCGAGCGGCACTTTATGCGTGATGATCTCCGTCGGATCGAACTCGCCTGCCATAATTTTTTGATACAGCATCGGCATGTAATGGATCACGGGCGCCTGTCCCATGGTTAGCTTCACGTTTCGTTCCCAAATGTTTCCGAACATGAACTGGTAGTATTTAGAACCGTATACTCCCGTAATCTGAATCGTGCCGAATTTCCGCACCGCATTCATCGCGATGTTGATCGGGCTAAGTGTTCCGCCAACCAGCTTGGCCTTTTGCTCTTCCTCCTCCAATGGCGTCTTCTTGCCGTCCATTCCGACGCAATCGATGACGACATCCGCGCCCCCGCCCGTTATTTCTTTTATATGCAGCCCCATGTCTTTGAAATCTTCAAAGTTGAAGGTTTCGACGTTATTCATTTTTTTGGCATGGTTCAGCCGGTACGGGAGATTGTCGATCGCGATGACCCGTTTGGCCCCTTTCATCCAAGCGAATATTTGCGCCATCAAGCCGACGGGGCCGCAGCCGAGCACCACAACCGTATCCCCCTGCTTCACGCCGCCGTTGTCCACGCTCCAATAGGCCGTCGGCAGCACGTCGGACAGGAACAGGAGCTTCTCATCCTCCAATTCGCATGACTCCGGAATAACGAAGGGCATGAAATTGCCGTATGGCACGTAAAGCAATTCGGCTTGTCCGCCCCAATAATTCCCATACCGTTCGGTAAACCCAAAGTAAGCTCCCGTATCCACTTGGGGATTGGGGTTGGAGTTGTCGCATTGGCTCTCCATTTCATGCTGGCAGTAATGACAGCTGCCGCACGAGATATTGAACGGGAGCACGACCCGGTCCCCTTTCTTGACCTTTGTCACCTCAGGGCCTACTTCTTCGACGATGCCCATCGGTTCATGGCCGATCACGTATCCGGTTTGGGCTTGAATCGCCCCCTGGTATATATGGAGATCAGAACCGCATATGGCGGTCGAGGTGATCCTGACGATAATCCCGTCTTTTTTCTGAATCGTCGGATCCGCGACCTGCGTCACTTGCATGTTCTTCATGCCATGGAATGTTACAGCCTTCATAATCGCCCTCCTGTTATGACATGCCTTGAATTTGCATGCATGCTTCTATTATGAAATTGGAGAGAGGATTATACATTCGATATACGGTAAATTCGACAGTCGCGGAGCGCCTAAGAACAAGAAAGGAGACGGAGGACGGAAAGATTCACGTGAAAGTAAATTCAACACTAAGGGTATTTGTAAGGTTATCAAAGAACAAAACCTCACTAAATAAATCCTTGTGCTCACAGTTAATAAAACTATCTAAATACCCTTTGTTAACAACTTGACCACACTACCTCTTTATTCTGGATTATCGCGCATTGCTTGTACTAAATCTAATGTCCATTCATTACTAACAGCAAGCAATGAAGAATGTGCAGGTACGGTGCACGGCCTTCCCGTCGGAACTTTGGTCCTGTAGCAAATTCACGCGCGACTATATAAAATTGTCTTCCCAAATCCTCAAAGACATTCTCGCGAACCAGATCAAAACTTACTTCGAAGCTGCACCTAGTTCTTCTATGGCTTTAACAATACTTGTAGGTTACCAACCCAAATTTCGCAGAGCGAAATTCGTCTTGAAGTCATGTCGTTGCAGGCTTCCAAGGCGATCAGATACTGGGCTTGTTAATAGAAAAACACCGCTTCGTTTGCTAAGTGAAAGTTTTGAGCAATCACTTTAACCGAAGAGGTGGTGTCTACCTAATGATATCCCATCCATCCGAATTGATTCAAATGCCTAACGAACTAAAGCCAGCGTTCCAAGAATTGAAAGTCATGCAGCATTTGCAACAAGCTGGATTCCGTAAACGTTTTGGCTTTAGCTGCGCCCGGCTGTTCCAACTCGTCTTCGTTTTGTTATTTCATCAGAAAAACTGGTTTCGCCTGCTTGAAAGCCGCAAGGACGATTCGAAGGCCGGCAAAGCTGCGGTTTATTGCTTTCTCAATCATGCCGGCTTTGCATGGCGTCGTTTTCTGACTTCGCTTAGCGTGGCCACCATGAAAAAGGTGGAAAAGGTGGATGCGCTGACTTCTGCGGATCGGGATACCGTCTTCATCGTCGACGATTTGATGTTCGAAAAGTTAACCTATGTGCTAATGTTGTCGCGAGGGATAGCACGGTAATCCCGTGCTAAAGCGCTTCATTTGTCCGAAAGCTCATTGGAAACCCTAATCAACTTGGTATCTTCGCAAAGTCAATATTCATGGACAAAGAGAATATTGCAGAAGATTGTCGAACCATGGCATAATGTGGTTGAAGATTAACAATTGAAATGGCAAACCCATTGAAAGATGGGGACGCAAAGCCATGGGCCTAATACGCATGTTCGTTATGGTTGCCAGGTTGCCGTGTGTTGCGTTTTTTTCGTTGTCTCTAGTCTGTTTGTTGGGGATTAGAGTGGCGAGAACAGCGATAGTCCCCCGTAATTCGATAAATTCATCCTCGATACCACAGGTACTTTGTCGTCTCATCAACAACACGAGTAGGGGGAGGTAACAATGGGGATTCAACAATTAGAGAAAGATTTAAGAGAAGCACTGGAACGTCAAGAGTTCCAACTGTACTATCAGCCAAAATTGGATTTGGCTTCGGGGAAAATCACAGGCGTTGAAGCATTGATCCGATGGGAGCATCCAGAACAAGGACTTCTTACTCCAACACAGTTTATTCCACTCGCAGAAGAGACTAATCTGATTTCCCCCATCGGTGAATGGGTGTTGCGAACCGCTTGTACTCAGAGCAAGGCATGGCAGGATGCAGGTGCCCCAACACTTATAATGGCAGTCAACCTCTCTGTACGTCAATTTTATCAACCTGATTTTGTGGAAAGTGTGGAAAATATTTTGCATGAGACAGGGCTTGTTCCATCGTATCTGGAGCTTGAAATTACGGAATACATGACGATGGAAATTGTCCGAATTGTTCCAATTCTAAGACAATTAAAAAATCTCGGTATAAAAATCAGTTTGGATGACTTCGGGATAGGGTATAGTTCCCTGTATAACTTCAAAGAATTGCCGATTGACATTATAAAAATTGATCAATGTTTTGTGAATAACTGCCTGGTGAACATGAAGGATGCAACGATTGTCAAGGCAATTATTGCTCTGGGGCATGAATTAAATGTGGAGGTCGTTGCTGAAGGAATCGAATCGAAAGAGCAATTGATATTTCTCCAACAAAACCTCTGCGATTTAGGGCAAGGTTATTTGTTTAGCAAACCTTTGCCGCCATCGGAATTTCTGGTGGCATTCCATCAAATAGAGAAGATTTTTAGTAGAGATGGAATACCTTCAGCATTATTCAGAGAAAAATGGTTACAAGAAGCTTTGCACAAAACAAAGCAGGAATTAGCAGTTACGTTGAGATACCAGCAAGGTATGACTTTTAAGTTGACTCGGCATGATGGAAAATTTATTCATACTTTGTGTGATGGTGAATTGTTATATCGCATGGGTCTAACACCCGAACAAGTCGTAGGAAAGGAGCCTCATGAATTCCTCCCGCTCAATGATGCTGAACGGAAGTCTCAATATTACGAAAGAGCTTGGGGTGGAGAGGAGAACGTCACTTATGAAGGTCAATACAACGGAATTTGGTATTTGGCTTCCTTACGCCCTATCCATAGAGGGAGACAAGTAGCAGAGGTAATCGGCTCGGCTGTCGATATAAGTGATCGTATCAAAAAAGAAAGGGAAGCGTCTCTTCTCACACAATACCTCGTGGAGCAAGAGTCAAAATACCGATTGATTGGGGAGAATTCACAAGACCTGATTGCCATCTTGGATACTAATGGTGTATTACAGTACGCTTCGCCATCCCACATTCGGATGTTCGGGGGGAAGCTTCCCAATTTGAAGGAAACTACCCTTTCTCTATGGTACACCCCGATGATCTTGCACTCATCAGAGAACGTTGGGATGAAATGATATCCACCAAGACTTCGGTACGTCTTGAGTGGCGATTCGTTAAAGTGGACGAGACCTGCATTTGGCTCGAAGGCATAGGGACTCCCATTCTAACGTCCGATGGTAAGATTGATAGCATCTTAGTAACTGGTCGGGAGATTACAGAACGCAAGATACAGGAATGGAAACTCCGTGAGAGCGAACAACGGTATCGTGATATCTCTGAACGTCTCGCTGAGAGAGAAGAAAAGTATCGTTTTATTGCCGAAAATACCCAGGATTTAGTCGGTGTCGTGGATATGGAAGGTATAGTTCTATACGCCTCGCCGTCCCATGAATTGGTCTTGGGGTTTTCGTCCAGCGAATTTGAAGGAAATTCTGCTTTTTATTTCGTTCATCCTGACGATCTTGCGTATGTTAAGAAGCAATTCAATGACATGGTTACATTAAAATCAACGTTCGATTTTGAGTGGAGGTGTAAAAAAGCAGATGGCAGTTGGGTATATATCGAGACCAGGGGCACTCCTATATTTGATGAAAATCGCAAAGTAGTGCAATGCGTGTACGCGTCTCGTGATATTTCGGAACGAAAGAAGGCAGAAGAACTCCTTCTACGAACTGAAAAGCTATTGATAGTAGGTCAAATGGCTGCAGGGGTTGCACATGAGTTTAGAAATCCTCTAACCTCGATCAAGGAATTCGCCCAGCTGTTACAACAAGGTAACGAAAAACCCGAGTATATTGAATTGATTCTATCTGAGGTTGGGAGATTGGAAGCTATAGTATGGGGATTTTTAACACTTGCCAAACCCCAAGCTCCGGAAATGCAGGAAGTTGATGCGGCGGTTGTTTTACAACAGGAGGTGTTGTTATTCAGTACACACTCCATATTAAACAACATTGAAATTATTGAAGAACACGACTCGGAAGTACCACGTATTTACTGCTATGAGAATCAAATCAAGCAAGTAATTATTAACATTCTCCAGAATGCGGTTGACGCTATGCCAAACGGTGGAATCATCAAAACACAGATTCTATGCCACGATTCAGAATTTATCAAATTTCGATTTGTAGACCAAGGAAGTGGCATTTCATTGGAACGAATTAAATCCATTGGTTAACCCTTTTATAGTTCCAAAGAAAAGGGGACGGGATTAGGCCTAACGGTCAGCAACAAGATTGTCCACGTACACGGAGGGAGTATTCACATCGAAAGCACGGTCAACGAAGGAACCATTGTTGATGTGATTTTACCCATCAGATACGGACAGAGCTTGCTCCAGGAATCCCAGTTACGGTTGTATTCGTACGTCACCGATCCAAGAATGAATGGCTTGCCATTCTGATCCCTAATATTGAAGAAAAAACTCAAAATTTCACTCGAATCAGAAGCAATTTCCTCGGCCGCTTCTTGTAAAACAATCGGTGTACGCACTTTTATTGACTACAAAGTCCTGATTCTTAATGGAATTTTGTCATTCGTCGGTAACCAAAGTTGAGATGATTCATTATAGATTTCATCAATTCGATGCATGATCCTTAAAGTGGCTATTGTCTTTGCTCTACGCCAATCGGCGAGAGACTGCGTGCTCTTGCGACCCCTTTGTAGACCGAGAGGGGATTAGTAAGCATGTCGGTGACTATTGCTGAATATCACCGACATTGTCTGTCCCTAAATTTCTGTGTTGGAAGGGGTAGAGGTGCGAAAAAAGGCCGGTGTGGGTAGGGTGAGGGAATGGGGAAGATGAAGCCCGATTAGCTTGGTATAGAGCTAATCGGGCCAATTTCATGCCATTTTTTCAAGTCAAGGCTTCGGGTTACCTAAAACGATAATAACAGTGACAGTAGTGTTAGTATGACTTGGAGTCACCCACATGTGAAGAATGCAAAGAAATTAATGTTAATGTAATCGAGCATGTGAAAGGTTACATTCAAAGAAAGGTTCAAAAAAAGGGCATCCCGCAAAGGTCCGGTCGGGATGCCCTTTCTGTGTATGCCGGTGATTATTGCGGGTTGGTCGTGAGAATGCCCGCGGTTTTTAAAACGACGCGCGACGGCAGCGTGAGGGCCGCGATCGCCAGCTGCGCCACGTCCTCGGGCTGCATCATCCGCTCCTCCGGGCCGACCGGCAAGCCCGTCCTGACGGCGAGTTCCGTGTTCACGGTGCTCGGCGTCAAGGCGGCGACCCGGATGTTGGACTTGCGGACCTCATGGAAGAGGGATTCCGTCAGGCCCATCACGGCGAATTTAGACGCGCAGTAGGCTGAACCCGTCGCGAAGCCGCGTTCTCCGGCCGTGGACGCGACATTGACGATGTCGCCGGACTTGCGCTCCAGCATCGTTGGCAGCACGGCGCGTGTAACGTAGTACGTCCCCATCAGGTTGACCTGAACGATATGCTGCCACTCCTCGGGATCCATGTCCGTCACGGTACCGAACGTCGCCGTTCCCGCGTTGTTGATCAGGATGTTGACGGTGCCGAGCTCGCCGATCAAGCGGGCGACAGCCGCTTCGACCTCGCCGCGGTTGCCGACGTCGGCCATCGCGATGGCGGCGTCGACGCCGTACGTCTCCTTCAGCTCTTTCTGCGCGCGTTCCAGGTCTGGCGCGGAACGCGCCATCAGGCCCGGACGCACGCCTTCCTGCGCGAGGGCGCGGGCGACCGCGAGTCCGATCCCCTTACCCGCGCCTGTAATAATAGCCGTTTTACCTTTGAGCATGCTTGCCTTTCCCTCCTGTCCGTTATTCCAGATTCGCGTGATTGCCGTACATCTTGCCGGAGTTCTGGCGCTGCGATTCCATGATCCGAAGGATGACGGCGTCTAGTACAACCAGAAGCGTCTGCTCGAACAACGATCCCATCGGCTGCACCGTCAAATCCCTGCCGGACGCCTGGTCCTTCGGCGCTCCCGGCAGCTGGACGACGATGTCGGCCCGCGCTCCGATCGTCGACTGCGGTTGGATGGTGAGTGCGGCGACGTCCGCATCCAGCGCCTTCGCCTTTTCGGCCATGCTGATCAAGGTCTGCGTCTCGCCCGAACCGGAGCCGATCAGCAACAGGTCACCCATAGTAATACCTGGTGTTACCGTCTCGCCCACGACATGGGCTTGCAGCCCCAGATGCATCAGGCGCATCGCGAAAGCCTTCATCATGAGGCCGGAGCGTCCCGCCCCCGCCACAAATATGTGTCCGGCCCCGAGAATCGCTTCCGTCAGCCGTTCGCCGGCGTCTTCTGTGAGCAGCGATGCGGCATGCTCGAGCTCTTGCACGATATGCGCCGCATGGCGCTTGATGGACAGCGCCATCGCTTAACGCGCCGAAATCAGCCGCTTAATTTCGGCCGCCGCGGCACGCTTGTCCGCCTGGCCCGTAATGCCGCCGCCGACGATGACCAGATCCGGGGACGCCTCGATGACTTCCGGCAGCGTGGCGAGCTTGATCCCGCCTGCAATCGCCGTCTTGGCGTTCTTCACGACGTTTTTGATCACGCGAAGCTGTTCGAAGGAATTCTCGCCCTCCGCCTGTAAATCATATCCGGTATGCACGCAGATGTAATCAACGCCGAGCGCATCGACTTCGCGCGCGCGTTCCTCCAGGTTTTTCACGTTGATCATGTCGACCAGAATTTTCTTGCCGTGCTTGCGGCTTTCCTCCACCGCGCCGCGGATGGTGGAATCGTCGGTCGCGCCCAGCACCGTGATGATGTCGGCCCCGGCTTCGGAAGCCTTCATGACCTCGTAAGCGCCCGCGTCCATGATTTTTAGATCGGCCAGCACGTCCAGATTCGGGAACGCCTCCTTGATTTCCTTCACGGCGAGAAGCCCTTCGTTAATGACGACCGGAGTGCCGATCTCGACGATATCGATATATTCCTGTACTTCCTTGACGACTTCCTTGGCTTCCTGGATGTTCACCAGATCGAGTGCAAGCTGAAGTTTCATGATGAATGAGTGCCTCCTTTGAGTGTGAATATACTAAGTATGCGCTAGGCTGAACTTAATTATAAGGAGAAGGTATCAAAACTGGAAGTAGGCACAATTTTGTTATATAGTGTCTAAAAGTATACTAAGGTGTAGGAGGCGGACTGCAGCATGAGCAGAAATGAAGACAAGGTATTCAATTGCGAGAAAGAACTGACGCTCTCCATTATCGGCGGCAAGTGGAAAATGATCATCATGTGGCACCTTGGAAAAGAGGGCACCAAACGGTTCAGCGAGCTTAAATCGCTGATTCCGGACATCACGCAGCGCATGCTGACGACGCAACTGCGGGAGCTGGAAGACGACGGCATCGTGAACCGAATAGTGTATCCCGTCGTGCCGCCTAAAGTGGAATACAGTCTGACGCCCCGCGGCGAGAGCCTGATTCCCATTCTGGATCTGATGTACGAGTGGGGAAAGGACTATATCGCGGATATGGGAGAGCAGGTAACGATTCGCGGCACCGAGAGGTGAACGGCGGAAGGCGAGCTCGGTTAGTAGCAGCAATATTAGGGAGTCATTAAGAGAGGTTTTTGGGTGTTATTTTTTATCAGGCATGGAGTTAATGCTCCAAATTTTGCATACTCGGAGTGAAACACATGTCTACTGTAATTGAAAAGTTACTAAAAACTGATGAGGATATTAAAATAGATATTATTAAGGACTTTGTGTCTGATCTATGAAGGAAGTAAGTGTTCAAAAACTAGTCAATAAATACGGTAAAGATGAGTTCGTAAAAATGCAAAAAATTTAGAAATAATAACTAGGCACAACCTTCATTTAAACGAAGGTTGTGCCTTCTCTGATACTGGTTATTATCGTGGGATACGCCCGCCTTAGGCACATGTTATAGTATTTCGAGGAAGGTGGCATTTTTGGAAAGAAAGAAAAGTGCCGTTGGGTATATCCGGGTATCACGTGGTGATACGGGGAACCGTACCACAAAAGAAGTAAACTTTTTGGCATTACATGCTTGCGGGGCGAAGAAAGTCGCCCCCCGAAGAGGAACTATGCTTAACTTACATAATGGTTAATCTCGAGGAACTACATACCTAGATAATCTGATGACTTTACTAACCTCAGCTGCTTAAGATGGTCTAATCACAGCTACATCGACAAATTCCTTACACTTAAATTATTTTTGATTATCACCTCGGCATATCTAACACCAAATAAATCCACTACTCCCTTAGGCTACATATAGTATTGTTGTTTGACTCAAACCACATCTCAAAACGTTATGCGGTTTTGAAATACAAATTGCAGGTCGTATGATTTTTCGATTACAGGGCAAGATATTAACCACATGATTTTGATTACTTTAATAATGGAGAAGACTATGGTTGAAAAATACGACCCTCAAATAAAAAATCATCAAATGTCCACATGGCTTGATGAATTAAAACAGAAATTAAACCATATGGATGATGCCGAAGTCGTTGAACACAGAATGGGTACCAGTGCTTCAGTCCATCTTGTATACATAAAAACGTTAATAGATCAAGAGCGTTTAAACGAGGCGATTATTCAGCCACTTCATCGTTGTGCTGACAAGTCGCTTTCTTCATGCATAGCCAATGCTAAAGTTTCGGAAATTATATCGATCGAAGATGCTGAGCAAAAAATAATGCAAGGATTTATTCTTCTAAACGATTCAGTCAACGATCAATGGTTAGGCGTCCAACTGGAAAATCCTTTGGGTCGGGCAATTCAATCTTCCCAAACGGAAACTGTTATATATGGAGCGAAAGACAGTTTCAGCGAACAAATCGATAAAAACATTACAATGTTACGCAGGCGTTTGCCTATAACGACATTAAAAACGGAAAGCTTCACTGTCGGTTCACTGAGTAAAACGAAAGTTGTGTTACTGTACATAGACGGATTAATTAATCCGGAATTTGTTTCCCTTGCAAGAAAGAAAATTGAAAGTGTGGATTTCGATCAGTTTTTAGACTCCGCTCAGCTTGCAGCTTTTATGGAAGATCATCATCATACGGTCTTTCCACAGTTACTACAAACGGATCGGCCGGATTCCTGCGCCTACGCCTTAGGTGAGGGAAAGCTGACGCTATTGGTCTCCAATTCACCGTTTGCCTTAATTGCTCCCATTACTTTTTTTCATTTATTCCAATCGCCTGAAGACTACTTCCTTCGTTGGCCGGTAGCCAGTTTTTTACGTTTAATCCGGTACGGAAGTTTTATTGTTTCTTTGACGATGATTCCTTTTTATGTTGCATTAACGACATTTCATTACCAAATGGTTCCGCTGCCGATTCTCTTCGTATTATTGGAATCGAGAAGCAAATTGCCCTTTACTCCGTTTGCGGAAGGATTTTTCATGATCGTAACGCTGGAAATCATCAAAGAAGCAAGTTTGCGAATGCCGACCAAAACCAGTCAAACGTTAGGGGTTATCGGTGGTATCGTCATTGGACAAGCGGCTGTAGAAGCAGGCTTTGCAAGTAAAGTATTAATTGTTTTGATGGGTATATCCGCTATTGCTTTCTTTTTAGTTCCCAATTATCAAATGACAAAATCCATGGTTCTGATGCAAGTGTTTCTTCTTATCCTTGCATCGTTTCTTGGGTTGCCGGGAATCGTGATCGGGCTGATCGGGATTCTTGCACATCTCCATGGATTAACGTCATTAGGTCAACCTTATTTAGCGCCGATTGCTCCTTTTTATGGGAAGGATTGGATCGACCTCTTTATCCGCGGCCCATTAATTTGGATGAAAACGCGTCCGGGTTATCTAAAACCACTACGGAAATGGCGGCAGGAGATGAAGAAATGAAGACTTTATCCTTATACAATCGAACTTCCACCCTTGGTGGCATCTATTTCCTTTTATTGGTTAATCGCACGCAAATGCATTATTTTATTTTAATCATGCCGGTTTATTTGGTTCATTCGTATATGGTTTGGGGAATTGTCGTCATGGGGCTGCTGTCCCAACTTAATTTGATGATGCTGTCCAAATGGTTTACTTCCAGTTATGCAACGAAAGGCTATCAAGGATTTGTACAGCTTTTCGGGAAACGGATGGTTCAAATTTTCGCAATACTTGGTTTTTTGATCATATTGTTAAAAATTTCAATCATCACACTGGGATACGTTGAAATGCTCCATAGTTTTATTTATCCATCAATGAATAAAAAGTGGCTGGTCCTAATGATTCTTTTGATCAGCTTATTTGTGGCTTCACATGGAATGGAGAAAACATTGCGTTTTGTTGTCATCGCCTTTCTTTGCGGGGCTTGGATCTTAATCGTGTTTATTCCTTTTTTCTTTCCGCCGATTGCAAATTACCGCGATTTGTATCCTTTCATACCCACCGAATGGTCAGGACAATCATGGCAGGGTTTGTTGTTTATTTGGTCGGCATTTTCCGGTCCAGTATATTTGGCCTTTATGGTTCCATGGTTAAGCTCCAATAAAAAAATATCGAAATATCTTGTCATTGGAAACATGCTGACGATCATGGAATATTCATTATTGTTCATTGCTTCAGTATTGTTTTACGGTTCGAACTTCTTAAGCAAGATCAATTTTCCGGTAGTATATATGGGAAGCTACATTCAAACGAGCGGTTTAGAACGAATCGATTACATCCTTATCTCTTTTCATATGTTTAATTATGTGTTTGACATTTCAATTCTTCTGTTGTGTCTTTATGGAGCCGGAAGAGTCTTTATGAGAAAAATGAACGAACGCACGACTCGGATCGGATTATTGTCGAGTTGGTTCGTCATTTTGATAAGCATCATCATAATGGATCAATGGTTATGGGAAACGGTTCCGGGTCAAAAGATGTTACTGAACATTCAAATCTGGCTCGGCGCATTCATTTATTTACTTGTTCCTACGATCCTTTTCACTGTGGTTAAACGAAAGGAGAGTATGTAGGCATGGTACCATACAAGCACTATGGTTTATTGGCGATTGTAAGCCTTATGTGGATGGCCGGTTGTTCTTCTCCATATGTCGAGAACAATATGATCGAAGAGATCGCTCCGGTAGTTTTTTGGTCGGTTGACAAGGGGACGGAAGGAAAGTTGAAAATCAGCACTTTAGTACCACCACTCATCAAAGAAAAAAAACGTCTTCTCTCCAAGGAAGTCGATCTGTTAAAGCAGGGAGGCAAGGAGTTTAATTTAATTTATTATCGGGAATTAAAGCAGGGGCAGCTGCGAATGTTATTAATCAATGAGGAGCTGGCAAAAAAAGGAGGCATTGAAAAGCTGATCAATACGATATTGGTTGATCCCGATATTTCAATGCGTGTCTATTTATTGATTGTCAGAGGCGATTTTGATGAATACATAAAAAATCAATTGACGAAGCAAGAAAACCAAGATTATTTTCTTTACCGGATGTTAAAGCATTACGAGGAGCATAACCAAGGTGAAATGAGCATCGTCAATATTCATCAATTTATGAAGATGTTCTATTCCCCTCTTAAGGATCCGATCCTACCGGTTTTTCATTCGGATAAGAACAATTTCAATTACGTAGGGACAGCCTTCTTCCAAAAAGATAAAGAAGTAATGGTCATTCAAGACGTGGACGATGAAATTTTTCAACTTCTGGATAACGATCATTTCTTAAAAGTCTTGGCCATTCCAAAGTTATCTATCAGTTTAGGACGTATTCGATCCAATGTTCGCATGAAACTATCGAGGGACTATTCATCCTTGTCTTTACACGTGGGATTGAACGGAAGAATTGAGGAATACCAGGGAGAAAAGAAAATTCAAAGTGAGGAACAATTGGAGCATTTAATTCATGAGATTGAGGTCTACCTTGAGGAACAAACGTCAGATTTATTAAATAAAATGCAACAGTGGAAAGTGGATCCCTTAGCGGTCGGAACACATTCGCTTAAGCCGTTTTCTAAAGAAATAACGGAAGAGCAATGGTTGAAATATTGGGAAAATATAAAAATTGATGTTGACTATGACATCAAAATACATCCTTAAATTAATATTGAGCGGTTGATGTGATTCAAAACAAGCAAATCGTTCCGAGCCGCTTGAAAGGTTTTTGTTTGCATTAAAATAGATGCTTAGCCGTCATTTATGATAGATAGGGTTTTACGGCCCGGAACATTCTCTTGATCCGCTGGGCGTTTACAACAAGTGCTTCCATATCCTCAAGCTCCAACAAATTGTATATCGGTTTCCTGTATGGTCCTGTACTTTCCATAGCAGCATGAGTGCATTTTTTGGTCTTGAGCACCATGAGCAAGATCAAATCGTCGGTCATGGTGCCCAACCTACGGATTTCCTTACCTTCAGACGTAATGGTGCAGGCAACGATGTTCTTTTTATGAACGTCAAGTCCGCAAACAAGTATGTCGAAAATCTATTATAGAGTTTCGATCATAATTGTCTGTATGAGTTAACAACGGTAGAACAGGGCTGTTTCCAATCATTAGGGAAACACCTGCCAGAACGTGTAAATGAACACTTCGAATGAGTAAGACTTGACGAAGAAAAGAATCCATCCATAGATTCGGAATTTTTGCATTTGAACCCAAACGATTTGAAAGTGAGGGAACTATATGCTTTCAGTTGAACAATACATAACAAAGATGAAGAAAAAAGATAACCTTGATGAATTCAATTTTAAAAATCATGCCGAAAATATGTCCACGGTTCTGAAGTATGTCATGGATTATTTCAATCATTATCTGAATCCGGAAGAATACGATTATGAGAACATCAAGACAGAACAATCAGCATTAAAAATCACCCAAGAGATAGAAGGCTTATTTCCTGAAAGCAAGGGCTTTGTTATTGAATACTATAAAAAAACAAAGAGCCGGATAGATCGATTACTGAAGTCATGGATGTATGAACGGAAATACGTTCATCTTATTTACAGTACCGAGGAGTATGAGAATACGATTCATAAGTTCTGTAGCAGTGCAAAAATGAAAGGAACAGAAATTGATCAGTATCGGGATCAATTGATCATTCTGGCAAAAGAGATAAAAGCAAAAGAGACAGAAAAACCGTCCATTTCTGGATTCAAGTATTTGGATAACTCTTTGGTTAGCTGGGTAAAGGAGGCATTCCGCAGTTACGGTGTGAATTTATTCGAATTTGCTCAGAGCTATACAGGCACTTTTTTCAACGAGTACATAGAGCGCATTTATATTAGGGAATCGGAGCAGTTCTATTACATTAATCGTTACAACCACAGATACAACGATAATCCTTTTAACATGGATATTCTTTATAGAGAGAACGAGCATCGCCCTTTTATTAATGGACGTAAAGGCGAACTGGAAATGCTGATCATGTATGTATGGGTATTTGAAAATGCAAATGATGAGGACTACTGGCCCGAATATGTAAATCTATGTATTTCGACAGGAAGAGTGAGCTTGGTTAAACGGATTAATGTGTTAGTGCCAGTAACAACGAAAGACATGATGTACCCGGCAGATGTCAAGAGTAATATGATTTTTCTAGAAACGACAACAGGTACTTTAAAGGTTGCTCCAAATGAGGCATACATTTTGCGTCTGAGCTATGAGAAAGACAATGATTTATTGTGGAAAGACACAGCAAGGCTTGATGTTGTTATAAAAAATCTGATGGACACGTTTTCCCAGTATGGAATACCTGATACACTGGAATTATTATCCCCATTGCGGTCTCAAACCTACGGTGAAGAGGAGTTCTTCAAGCAGTTCTCAATTCTCGAAAAAAGCCTGAAAAAATATAAAACTATAAAAATTGCTTTAGTTAATGGACCGCAAAAGCAAAGTGGAAAGTTAAAGTATTTGATGCAAACAGCAGAGGATGTTGTGAATATCCATAAAATAGTAAAAGAAATGAAGTTTAAATTAAAGTTTACTATAGATATTTCAAAGCTGATCAAGCGGAAGACTTATAAGGCCGAATTCGAGGAAGACTTCAATCGACTTACTGAGATCAGAACGAGCATCATTGGAATTCATTTGTCCAAGCTTCCTAACCGAACGGGATTTTCTCATAAACATTATAAAGATGGAAATACGTATCTATATAAATATGATTATCCTGAGAACTCGGATTTCTTAGGCTCGTTTTCAGCATTTTTAAATGATAATTTGAGCCGTTATGTAGTGCCTGAGGGGATGGCTTCTGAAGTTGAGCTTGAAGAATTAGTTGACGATCTGCTAAGAGGTGGTTTCTCTTTTTTTGGTAAGGAGGGCGAATAGGTGGTGTGGCGACACGGTTTTATAGAACTAAAGGACATGAGCAATTATCCGATAAATCAGCTAAAAGAGCTTGATGCAATTGAACTGCTGATGCCGGAATCAATGACCAAGTTCAATCAATGGCGTAAGGATATTCAAACTGTGAAGCACAATAAGTACTTGCATCCGTTGATCCTAGAATATCAGGATGAGATTGCTTACCGTAATGCTCGTGATGAAGAGCATCAATTTTACAAAGAGATTGATTCGTATTCACAAAGGATTTCAAAGGTGGAAAACCGCAAGAACAAAGCTGTATTGTTCATAGACGTATCCGAAAAGCAAGCGAATCGAGCATATAGAATTATGAATCGCTTGATTGATGCAGTTAGTGAATTGGGTGGGAGTGTGAGCGTTTGTGCAGGAGAGCAGGACAATATCAGGATACGTTTACTGAACCATGAGTATTCCGTCTCATTGATTGAGATTATGGTCAAAAGACGTTCTCTTTTGTCAAAGTTACAAGCTGGAAGTATGACGGCTGGCTTATGTCCCATGTATGAAAAGATCCCCAGTGGTTTGTTCAAAATGGAGTTTACAGAGATTCTCGGATATGCATCTAGGAATAAAACGGTGCAACCCCTTTGTTTTAACGAAACTCTGGATCACTCTCTTGAAAAACAAATAGGTGAGATTCTCACGGATTTTTTGAAAAATGCAATTGGGATAAGCGTATCTAGATATATAGCTGAGTACGAATATGAAGTGAAGAAAAAAGAGCAGGAACGTGTTGAAGCCTTAGAAAAGGCCAGGAAGCGGGAGCTTCAGCAACTTGAAGAGTACAATCTTCACAAACAGAAACTAAAACAAAACATTGAGAATCAAATGAAGAACTGGTATAAAGCGAACAAGTTGCGTGATTACGCCGAGGAGCTGGAGCGATTTATTATAACATGTGAGGACGAGAAGACAAAAGAGTCATTCTCCACGTATATCCAACTGGTGCGGGAAGCTGCGGAGGATTATGATCCAGTAGTGGATATAATGTATAGGGTACAGGAGTTAGAGCATGGCAGTAAATGAATCCTCCCCACAGTGAGCTGCGGGGAGGATTCATTTACTGCTCGTTCATGTATTAAAGATACTTTTGATAGTCTACTCTTTATGCGGCCTTCATGTGTATACTTTCGTGCAGACCTGGTGGGAAGGACTAAAAATCCGAGCTTCGCCGATTAACCATAACTTAGATTCAATCAAGGCCCGGTGAAAGTGGATTGATCTGGCTGGGCGCCTCTACCCTATACGCCAAGCAGTTTATGGAAGCTATAGAAATCCAGCGCGCCAAAGGCTGGCATCGGTTCATTGTCATGCAAAATAACTATAATCTGGTTTATCGGGAGGAAGAACGGGAAATGCTGCCGCTGTGCGAGTCGGAAGGAACGGGGTCACACCCTGGTCGCCATTGGCGCGCGGACGGCTATCGCCGCCCTGGGAGGTTGAACGCAAACCGAACGTGCAAAAACGGACCGTCTGCGAGCGCAAACTCATATCCAAGCCAGATATGGATAAGACGATTGTTGACAGGCTGGCCGAGGTGGCTGGAAACCGCAGTCTTCCCATGACCCAAATTACGCTCGCCTGGCTGCTTTCGAAGCCTGTCATTGCCGCTCCGCTTGTCGACGCAACCAAGATCCAGTATATAGAGGATGCGGTCACCGCCGTATCGCTCCATTTATCGGAAGAGGAAATCAGTTTGCTGAAAGAACCTTATCTGCCACATGCGCCATTAAGCCATTACCGTTTTTTGAAAGATAGGTTTTTGTCCCCTAATCAATCCCGATCGTTAATTAAAAGCAAGCGAACCTGTCTATTGCAGATTCGCTTGCTTTTTGTGTGGCGTGAATATTAAGTGATTCTTCACTCTTACAAGATGATTAGTAAGTCAAGAGGCTTTAGATGCAGGAAAAATAAGAAAAATGTAGAAATATATCATAGTGGCTTGCATTCAATTTGGATGGAAGTATGGATATTGGAATTGGGTCGGGGAATTGTCATTCTATTTCAAGGCTAAATGTCCTGAGTCTATTTTGCTATAAACTAGAGAGCTTGGTGTTCTGTCAGTAAATAATCTGTCATTTTCTTCAGGGAATGAGCTGAGTGGTGTGAAATTATTTGATGTAATTCCCGATGGACTTTTCTTATTGTTAACGGGATCGAATAAACAGATTTATGCGGAGATTTTGTTGCTTCTTTATGAGAACGTTCAAGCTGAGCGGTTTGGCATTCGATATGAAGTGATGAGGGACCTGATTCAGGAATTGCTTGAGACTCACGAAGAATTGGGCCAATCTATCCACGAACCGGATCATGATGAAAAACCATTGCTCCAACGCGAACCTGAGCAAATTTCATTAGAGGAGGCTACACGGGCGAAAGCAAATGCTATTCTCAGACGATTGGAAACCATGCGTTGGATTAGTGTTGAAACTCGCAGTCAGTTTGACCGTTATTTGGTGTTGCCTCATTACTCCAGTAAGCTTATCGGTCTATTTAAGGAATTATGTGAAGCAAAATCGGTAGAATATCAGCGATTTGCTTTTCTTATATATCAATCGCTCACAGGTGAAGCTGCCAAGCTACAGCCTTGTTCTGCGGTACTTAGCGCTGCTGATGTCAGCGCACAGTTCCGACAAGAACTCATCGCGCTGTATAACAATATGAAAGCTCATATGGAACAGGTTGTTCGTAAAACTTCAATTCAAGATGTATTGGATCATCACTTTGAACAATATAAATCACAAATTATTGATAAGAGCTATCACCGTCTTAAAACATCGGATCATGTAGCCCGGTACCGTATGCAAATTTTAAATACTGTGCAGCAATGGCTGCTTGATTCGGCAATAATGGAAGAAGCGGCTCTTGACGGGGTGAAAAGCGGGCTATACGCCGTACTGGAGGAAGCTGAAAGGGCAGTTCGTCAAGCGTTGTTTTTCATCGAAGAAACTTTCCTTGGACTGGATGAATTATTTTATCAAATTGATGTCCGTCACAACCAGTATTTACGTTCTTCATTTGAACGAGCTCGTTATTTGAGCCAGCAGAGTGAAGGAACAGAACAGCAAATCGCTAAGCTGCTAGAATTGCTTGGCAAGGTATCGCCATCTGAGGAACAAGATCGGATATTTGCAATACGTGAGATCAGAGCGCTATCTGATCACTCATTGTTGCCGCCGCGGCGGAAAAGGGCACCCCATCAACCAGAGGCCCATATTGTTATTGATATGCCTGAGCACATAAGGCAGGAGCTGAAGGAAAAAAGCGTTGAAAAAATGCGTAAAGCTATAACTCGCAAAAAAGTCAATGATTATGTATTGCAAAAGCTGGATGGCAGGACTGAAATGGAACTAATGGAACTGGCTCCTCATAATGCTGAAGAATTTATTTTACTCGGATATGTCTACTTATACGGCAACGACGGCGGGTCTTCGTTTCGCCTTCAGCGTCGGACCGATCGGCAAGTGCTTGTAATCGGTAATTATCGGTTCGACAACCACACCATTAAACGGAGAGGGGGGCAGTCGTAATGGTGTTTCAAGAATTAGGCGATTCGGAACGTGAAAAAGTGCGGGAAGCAATAAACAGATTATTAGAAGTGAATATGCTTGTCAAGGAAAAGGAAAGGGAGATGTATGCGGTAATACGTCGGAATCGTACCAACTTAGCTTCCTATTTTCAATTTTTAGGTTGGGAATTAACTGTCGATGAACGGCATGAATGCGTTTATTTGCATATTTATGACAGCCGATTGCGAAAAAGGCTCGATCGTGATCATACGATTTGGTTGCTAATCCTCCGGATCTTGTATGAGGAAAAGAGACAGGGATTGTCTCTGGCTGATTTCCCGATGGTGACACTCTATGATATTCGAAGTAAATATGAGACTTTTCAAATGGAATGGGTTAAGCCTACCGTGTTAGACAGGCTAGTACGATTATGTGTCCAAGTTCAATTAATGGAACCGCTTGATGCGGAACAGAGATCGGATGATGCCCGTTTTAAGCTGTTCCACACATGGATGTATGTAATCCAGGCGGATGAGATGAAACAATTGACGGAGCGTCTTGAACGATATGAATCAGAAAAGAAGGGGGGAATACTGGATGAAATGGATGAAGCGGCTGCGGTTGATTAACTGGCATTACTTCACGGATGTGACCATAGAGTTTGGTAAACAGACGCTTATCACCGGCCAAAATGGAGCTGGAAAATCTACCATTATCGACGCACTTCAAGTTCTGTTCGTTGCTGATCAGCGGCTAATTCGTTTTAATGCGGCTACAGATGAAGCAAAAAGGAGCTATATCAATTACTTAAAAGGAAAAATCGGAAACGACGAACGCTCGTTTCTTCGTGATGGGGATTTTACAACCTACATCGTTTCCGAATTTCTGGACGAAAAGAAGCAGGAATCGTTTATTATTGGGATTGCCGTGGATGTTTATCGGGATCGTACGTACGATGAAGAATATTTTATACTGGCAGAAACCAGGCTGGAACAGCTTGATTTCGTAAACTCTCGTCACGAATTGTTGAATCGGGAAGAGTTTCATCGTCGTTATGGCGGCGCATCTGGAACGATTGGAAAAAGAGGAGTTCGAAACAAAGCGTTGTTTGAACGTAACAAGTCCAATTACTTAAAGGCGCTGCTTGCAAGGGCTGGAGGATTACCTGAACGTTTCTTCAAAGTATTCACTAAGGCGCTCTCGTTTAAGCCGATTTCTGACATCCGCGATTTTGTCTATGACTATATTCTTGACCGACGGGAACTTCAATTAGATTTGTTAAAGCATAATTTTGAACTTCACGAACGGTACAAACTGGAACTGGAGCGACTGCAGGAACGAAAAGTACAACTGCAGAGCATTCAGGAGAGTTATCGGATGTATGTAAGATACCGGGAGACGGCGAAGGAGCAGGACTATGTGATTCGTCGTTTGAGATTAGAGATAGAGTGTGAATACAAAGAACAAAAGGAGCGCAACCTGGCCCACTCGCAGCAACAGTTAGCCTTGAATGTGGATAATATTGCTTTAGCAGAAACCAAGCGCCAAGAAGCAAGCGAGGAAAGCAAAAAAGCGTACCAACGTTGGCAAGATAATGCGGCTGAAAAAAGAAAAAAAGAGCTTGAATTGAAAGTAAAGGAAGGTCAAGCAAAGCTTGAGGAATCCAGAAGGCTTAAACAAACGTATGAAAATCAGCTGCTACAAGAGGTTGAGCTTGTAGGACAACTTATCGGTTGGTCTGACAATGAATACTGGATATTAGAAACTCAGGAAAAAGCGGCTAATAATAAGCATCAGGAGACGTTGCAATGTCTACTGGAAATCGTCCGGTTTTCGAAATTGGAAGAGCATGAGGATGAAGAATGGCAGAAGCGATTGGAGACTATAGGAGGCGAATTGTCGAAGTGGCATCAGCGCCTTGTTGTTGGCGAGTCTCGTTTACAAGAACAGCTTAAAGCCGACGAAGAACAAATTCGGGAATTGGAGCGGGTTATTAGAGAACTGGAACAGAAACGGCGCAGTTATTCGGAACCGGTTCGCCAATTGAAAGCTTTATTAGAGGAAAGATTAAATGGCCGTTCGGAGGTATGGATTTTTTGCGAAGAGACCGAACTGATGGATGAGGAATGGCGAAACGCTATTGAAGGATACCTCAATACCCAGAGGTTTGACATATTGGTCGAGCCCAATTATGTTTCGGAAGCGTTACGCATTTATGAGCAGGAGAAGTGGAAGTACAAATTGGAAGGCGTAGGTCTGGTAGATACTGAAAAGGAAAAAAGATTTCTTGGCACTTCCGAGAAGGGGGCATTAGCCCATGAGGTGGAAGCTATCCATCCTGTCATTCAGGCTCACGTTGAGCATCTGCTTGGCAGGGTTATGAAAGCGGCAAATGAACAAGAGCTTCGACGCCATCGTACTGCGGTAACGAAGAGTTGTATGGTATACAGTAATTATGTAGCGAGACAAATGGCCAAGAAGCAGTATGAAGTTCCGTATATGGGGGCAAAGGCAATTATTCGCCAGTTGGAAATTCGACGAGCTGAATTGACAGAGCTCCAGGAAGCGCATGCCCATCGCAGGCAATTGCATAGTGTTTTCCAGACTCGAATGCGCCTAACCAAGGAAAAAGAATCCCAATATGCTCGTCTTGCAGCAAATACGGGTCTTATGCGGGAACTGGACAAGCTTGCTTTCGAGCTAGAACAAGATCGGAACAGTTTAAGAACGCTGGATTTGACAGAATCTGAGCGTTTAAAAAGTGAGTATGGGCGTTGGAGCAAGCAGGAGCAGGAGTGGCTAACCAAACTAGGAGAATATAAAGAGAGAAAAGGAAAGCTGGAGGAAGAATGCAAGCAAGGCGTTGCCAGTGTCCACATACAAGAAAACAAGATCCGAGATGCAGAGGAAAGTTGCCATCAATGGGTAAACGATTGGGGTTTAGAATGCGAGCAACGGGCAGTGCAACGATATGAAGAAGCCATGAAGCAAACAATACCCACCGCGCAAAAGCTGCAGAATTATACAAGCAGTTGGAGAGGGCAGCAGACACTTCGTGATGATCAGTTCAAAGCAGTTGTTACATTACGAACTCGTTATAATGCCAGTAGCGCCGATATTCATGATGAAGAAAATACGGTCTACGATCAGTTATTTGAAACGATTGAGCATCTGAATATTCCAGAGTATCAGTCAAAGGTGGAAGCGGCTCGAGCAGAGTCCGAGGAAGAGTTTAAATCACACTTTATTTTCAAATTGCGTGAAGCTATTGAGATGGCCCGTCGTGAGTTTGATCAGCTTAACTATGCCTTGCGTCATTTTCCTTTTTCGGATGATCGGTATCATTTCGAAGTAAGAGCCAATGAACGTTATAAAAAGTTTTATGACGCTATTATGGACCCTATGCTTATGGAAAAAGGTTCATTGTTTGAGCTTCCTGAAAGCGAGCGTACAGCCAACCTTCATGAATTGTTTGAAAAACTGGTGCGGGGTGAGGTTGGTGAACTAGATGAGTTTACAGATTATCGACAGTACCTGGATTTCGATATAGTTATTACTTCAGGCAATGGGGCGAAGTCCAGATTTTCGCAAGTGTTGAAGGAGAAATCTGGCGGGGAGACGCAAACGCCTTTCTATATTGCTATTTTAGCATCATTTCATCACTTGTATTCAAACAATAAGACATCGCGGCTGGTCGTTTTTGACGAAGCGTTCAACAAGATGGACGAGCAACGAATTCAATCAAGCCTTCGGTTAATCAAGAGATTAGGGTTGCAATTGATTGCCGCTGTTCCTGATGAGAAGATGCAGCATATGGCGCCAGAAGTGTCGACTACCTTGTTTGTCAGCAAGCACAACTATCAATGCTACGTGGATATGATTGATCGTTGGGAGGAGCTTGACGAATCAGAAACTGATAAAGCACACGATATCACTTTGGACGACGATGTCGATGAAATAAGTGGGGCTATGGACATTGCCGAGCGGCAAGAAACGTTATTTTAGACAACACCCCCCAATGTCAGAGACAGGAGAGGTAATGAGTGCAGATTGAATCGGATCGATTGGAGGAGGCCTTCAAACAACATTTTTCTCGCAAGCTCCTAAGTACGCTTCTGGAAAAATATGAACAGAGCCAGTCCTTCCAAAGCGGAGAGCCTGGCAAACAACGGCCGCAACTCGTCATGTCTAAAAGTCCGTTTAACTCGGACTATACAGATGAAATGGATTTTATGAAACGTCAATGGATGAACGAGATCCTGATTGATTTGGAGTACAAGGGAATCATCTCTTTGAGATGGGGAAAGTTCAGTAATTTTCAAGAAGTTGAGCGCATTTATCTCAACTGGGACATGCTTGTTGAAGCTTATTCTCTTTCCGGGAGAATGTCGCTTAGAAAAAAACTGAATCGCTTACGAGAGATATTTGAACCTCTTGTACAACATCCGTGGGCTTGGGTTGCAGATTGGGGAGAAAGGGTTCGGGCAGGACTACTGGAAGGAAAGACGTCATATCTCGATCTGGATAATCCATCTGGCTACGTTGATCTGGTGCGGACGTTGCTACAACTGTCGAAGCTTGACGGAAAGGTTGTTTCACTCAGATTGTTTAGCCAGCAGTTATTTCAGGATTCCAAGCATCTGGAACGGGAAGTATTAAAACGACTGCTAAATGTAGTGAAGCAAGCCTCGGGGGAACAGAGAGAAACAGATGAGGAATGGCTTGATTTCATCGGACTAACCCGTAATCCGCAGTATGTTTATCTATGCGGTCCTCTCAGGGCTCGGAGTAAAAGCGGAGGTTGGATTTCTACAGAAGAACTGATGGGTGGTGTTGGGTTATCCCGTCAGACGGTTGAACTCATTAACGATATGACTACCGATGCACGTCGAATAATTACGATTGAGAATTTGTCCAGCTACCATCAATGGGTCGAACAACGTGAATTATATGCTGCTGAAGAGTTGATCATCTACACGGGGGGATTTCCCCATCGACTTTTGCAGCACTTCCTGAAAATGTTGTCGAATGCAGTGGATAAGGGAGATAAGCCCATTCCAATCATGCATTGGGGGGATATTGATCTAGGGGGCATCCGCATTTTTGAATTTATCAAAACTCGGCTGTTTCCCTCGTTGGAGCCAATTTGGATGAATTCCGCCGTCCTCCTGAATTACGAGCGGCAGGCCGCCTCAGTATCTGATGAATATGCATCTCGAATTCAAGCGGCTCTGGATGACCCTGGATACGCAGCTTGGATTCCAGTAATGCAAACCATGCTGGAGCGGAGAATTCGGCTGGAACAAGAAAGCATTACTGAAATTGAACTGTCGTCGGAAGACTAACGATCGATGTAAGGTGATCTGGTATAGGTTGACCGATTAATAAATTTAGCCTCCTGATACTTCGCGACTGAGGTGAGTCTTGAGGTCGGCCGGATTTCGATCGCTTATAAATTTATAATAAGGCGGCAGTAGACTAAGCGGCGCAGGGATAACTCCCTATACACCGTTATTTTTCATATATGTTCTTTGATTCTCAAATGAGTTGTTCGCAAAGCGAGCCAAATCTTACTTTATGGGACAGCCCTGAAATTTTCAAAACCATTGCTCCAATAACATTTGGGATGGTTGTGGAGTTGGCTGATTCGAGTGTCGTTCTCTCCGAGTTCTCTCAAACGTCCAATTTTAGTCGCCTTTCGATGATTTCCCGCAATACCTTGTAGCACTGGGGAAAGGTGGTGTGAAACGCCGAAATCCCTTGACCTTATAGGATTTTTGAGGTTTTTTGTTCCTCTATAGGGACATGCTTTCCGCTTGCTTCCTTTTAATGTGCGTGATCGTCGAATTATCAGTGCGATCTCACAGACAAGAGGAGGAATAAAAGGATTTTGATCAGATATGTCGAATTATGAAAAATATTGCACCATGTTAAATTTTACTAAATGGGCGAGTGGGAGATATGAACGAGTGCTACGTCATTTGCAGGAGTTGTTTTGACGATCTAATCGAAGTCATTAACAGGCTAAATATAAAAGTAAGTATTAGCAGAAGACCTCGGATCATAAGAGAAACAGAAAAAACAAAGTATAATTGTTTACTGTGTAATTTAAAGCTTGAAGCTTACGTTGAGTATTATCCTGAAGAGTATTTTGAAGAGAAGATCATACCCATCTTCGTGTTAATCGGAGGCAAGCTTTCAACAAAAATTTATGGGTGTTTCAAATGTGTTGGCGCGCAGCTTGATTATGATGTTTATCGTTGGAATAAAGATGAAGAAGACCCGAGTAATTTTATTGAAAACAACGCAGGACAATCCGTTGAAAGCTTTTTGTGGGGGGAAGGAATAGACGATAAGTTCCAAAAGCTAATACTTGAACATCTACGATGTCAAACTTGCCACTATGGTGAAGAGCCAATTGATTATTCCCATAATCCGGATGGAGGTACTTTTGAATCTTATGATCAAGTATATGATGAATATGAAACAAATTCGGTATTTGGATTAGATGACTTTGACTTTATTGAGTTTTCTCAGTTTGCCCAAAAATATAATATTGATCTTAGTTGGCAGGAACTCCATGAGTTTAAACAGCATCTTTTGAAATATCCTCTTCTGGCATATAAGCATGAAACGGGGAAAAAAGTATATGATCTTCTGCAAAAACATTATGAAAAGGGAGACTATATAGCATTAAGAAGTGGGACTCAACTTTTCAGGGGAAGGGCACGAAAAAAAGATAGGAAACATGTATTTGGAGAAGATGAAATCTGGAATCCACCCGAGGGATTGCCTCAGCACGGACGTTATAATGCTGTTGGCATATCTGTTTTATATCTGAGTAATCGAATGAAAGCCATCCCGTATGAAATTCATCCGTTAAACGATGAAAATATTGACATTGCTCTTTTTAAAACGAGAAAAAAATTGAAGTTGTTTAACATCGGTTTGTTTGATCATAGTTTCCAGGGTTTTTTTAATGAGATAAACGAAGAGAGTAAGCCCTTAAAAAAGGCTTATCTACTAACCAATTATATTGGTAATTGCTGTGCTGAAATTGGATTTCATGGTGTGGCTTATCAAGGTGTAAGCGATAGAAAATATACAAACTATGCATTGTTTAATTTTGAAAAGAACAATGAAATACGAATTGTTGAGGTTGTCAGTTTTGAAGTGGAAATTATATATAACCTGAAGACAGAAGCCAAAAGTACAAAACATAAAGGGAATGAAGATACCTTTCCAGAGTTCTAACACGTATATCAAATTTCAAAGGCTTAGAAAGAGGTGGGGTAATGTACATATCTGAGCTAAAAGTGGCTGGGTATAAAAATGCGAAGGAAACCTCACGAATAAAATTTAACAAAGGACTTAATGTTTTAGTCGGTGAGAATGGATCAGGGAAAACCACTATAATAAATGCATTGAGGTTAATTCTCAAAGAAAATGAGTTTTCATATATGAATATATCGGAGGATGACTTCTTTATATCGCTCGATAAACAAGTTTCTTCTGAAAATATTAAAATTGATATCACCTTTGATTCATTAACCCCAGATGAAGAAGTAACCTTCTTATCATGGTGTGATGCTGAGTTCAAAGCACAACTCCATTTAGAAGTAAACGCCAATCCCAACCGGAAAGGCTACTATAAAAAAGAAATTTGGGGAGGACAATCAAAAGCAAGTATTTTCGAAGAAGAAACCTTCGAATGTATTGATTGCATTTATTTTCCACCATTAAGAGATGCTGAAGAGAAATTAGTGAACGGAAAAAAATCTCGTCTTGCTCAGCTTTTAAAAAAGCAATATGGTGATAATAAAGAGAAACTTGTCGATAGCGTCAAAGGTTTTAACGACATAATCACTAGTAATGCTGATGGGAACTATAATGAAATAGAAGCAGCTAAAAAGAACATAAACACAAAATTAGTGGAAACCTTGGGAAGTCATCTTGGACAAAGTGTCAATTTGCAGTTTGCAGAGACAACTTTTAATAAAGTGGTTGAGAGTATTAAAATGGTGTTTTTTCCTCTTAGCGGAGAGACGGATCCCAATAAGTTCAGAGATATTGCAACAAATAGTCTAGGTTACAACAACCTTTTATACATCGCTACAGTATTCGCCGAACTTGAGTTGCTAAAAGACAATAACTTGGTGACGGTATTACTGATTGAGGAGCCTGAAGCTCATTTACATCCTCAATTGCAAGTAAAATTTATTAAGTACCTAAAGCAGTTGACAGATATGTTGCATAATACTCAAGTGGTCATTACAACACATTCCCCTGTCTTAGCTTCATCAATAAGTATAGACAACTTAATTCATATCGTGCAAAAGGATGAGAATTTTGTTGCAACTGCTTTGAAAGATATCAATATGGGCAATAGTAAAGGTTATTTAAATCGGTGGTTAGATGTTACAAAATCAACGTTACTTTTTTCAAAAGGAATCATTTTAGTAGAAGGTATCAGTGAAGCCATGTTAATTCCTGTGTTAGCGCAAATAACGCTGGCAAAATATAATATTTCAGTAATTGAAACTTCAAAAAAACCATTGCCGAGTTCCTTGGAAGAGGCAGGGGTCTCAGTTATAAATATAAATGGCATTAATTTTAAACATTTTTTGAAGTTGTTCTCCGATTGTGATGATAGTTCGGGAGAAGAAACATTACCAATCCGTTGTTCTGGTATTACTGATAATGATCCGGGGAAAACGGAAATTTCTTTATTCGATAAAGTTGGAATGCCAATTTTGAGTGATGACGGAAGGCCCAAAAAAAAGTTAATCGAGACATACCCACTTCCCAGTAATACTTCAAAAGGAAACAATAGCGCCTTAGCATTAATTGAAGATGTTAACAAAAGCAAGTGGGCACGATTATTTCATTCGCCATTAAAAACTTTTGAATATGATCTTGCTATGGAAAAAAACACAAAATTAATGGCGCAAACGCTTAAAATTTTGTGGCCTACTGGAAATGGAAAGGTAAGTAAGGATTGTGAAAAAATTATTGAGTACGATAATAAATACGTTGATGAGAATCTTTTGAGTGAGGATGCAAAGTTTATTATTGAGCATATTGAGGATGAGAATATAGGTAAAGGAACTTTTGCTCAACAATTTGCAGAAATAATCGAAACTCAAATCAATAATGAACTGTTTAAGATTGCTTCAGAAAAATCTAATTCGACGGCAATATTGCAAAATATCAGCAAGCTGATAAATGTCCCAAAATATATTGAGGATGCAGTAATTTGGTCTTGTGGTGGTGATTTACATGACTAAAGAAGAAATGCAAGAGGTACTGTCAAAAGTTTTATGCAGGAAAGACCACCCTCTTCATTGCGACAGTTGTTCTCATAATCCAAACAAGGAATCATCGTCGCAGGAAGAGCGGTATGTTTGCCGCATTTCAGAAAAGACGGAGCAGCAGCTCCAATATATATTTTCCTCAATTAAGCAAAACATTTTTTTAGAGGCATGCGCTGGAAGTGGGAAAACCGAAGTTGTTGGGATGAAGATGTCATATGAAATAAGCAAATGGACAGATAGAAACAACGGAATAGCTGTACTAACGTTCACAAATGAAGCTACAGAAACAATAAAAAATCGCGTTGAGCAATTTTCGAAACTATCCTCATTACACCCACACTATATTGGGACACTAACAGGATTTCTTCATGGATTTATTGCTCAAAAATTCGGCTACAAATTTTTTGGTAATAATGGGAGAAATGGCGACTTTTCATATCGGTTGGTTGATAAAATGATGGATACTTTTAAAAATCATTGGCTAGAGAATTATAAGTCAAAAATTCCCTATGTCTATGGAGTTGGAAAACAAGAAAGTATTTACGCAAATCAAATATATTATGATTATCAGAAAAAAGATTACTATATACAATTCTCCGAAAATTACAAATTAACTATTACTGAATACTATAACTCAAAAAACTTTCAGAGATTTGTTCAAGATACTCGAAATAAATATAATAATAACGAGTTATATAAAATTGAATACGTTAAGAAACAACTCATAAGTGACAAAGTTAAATTTTTAAAAGATGGATTTGCAAATTTTGAAGATATGAATAACATTGCTTTTAAGGCTTTGCAAGAAAATATAAAAGTAGCTTCAATAATATCCAAGAGGTTTCCAATAATTATAATTGATGAGTGTCAGGACTTATCGTGGATCGAAATTCAAATCCTTGAGAAATTAAAAGATGCTGGAAACATACTTCATTTTATTGGTGATTTAAATCAAGCCATCTACGATTTTAAGAATGCCAACCCAACATATACAAAGGAGTTCCTGTCTAACTTTATTTGTTATAAATTAACTGATAATTTTAGAAGCTGTCAACCGATTGTTGATGTATCAAATCGTATATCTTCTATCACAACAACAATAGCAGGAAGAACCAACAATAAATTAAGTGACAATAGTGTTTGTTACTATGAATATGATGACTTACAAGTACTTCAAGAAAAATATTTGTCATTCTTAAACCTATTCAATATCCAACCTGAAAGTTCCTCTATTTTAGTTCGTCAACTTTCATTAAAATCAAATTTGCAAGTACGTTTAGATCAAAGAAGCGTTCATTTGATATTAGATGCAATTCAACTTTGGAAAGCGAAACAACAATCAACTAGAATAATGGCGTTAGAACTTGCAGGAAAGCAATTGCAAAAATGGTTAGGTGGATCGAAAAATAAAGATAATTATTTTTGTCCAATTGATATTAAATCTGCATTCAGATGGCGGATTTTTATCAAGGATTTCCTTCAAGCCTGTTGCTCAAACTCTTTTATAAATAATTTTGAAAATAAAAAATATGGTGAGTGGTATAAAACAGCAAGGGAACAACTCCCTTCTATCTTGCTGAATACATATAAAAATTTAAATGAATATGATGAAAATCCGCGTGATTTTAATAGTTTACCTATTTTACGTACACCTTCAGGTACAGCAGAAAGTGCCATCGACGCGATATCAATGCTTGAGACCTCTATGTCAATAAGAATTAATACAATCCACTCTGCTAAAGGTTGTGGTTTCGAAAGTGTAATGGTCGTTTCGAGTAAAGATCAAAAGAGTATCGGTGGGCATTGGAAACAGTGGATGGAAGAGGAAGGCGAATCAAAACGAATAGGATATGTTGCAAGCACCAGAGCTAAATATTCATTAATATGGGCTGTGCCGAAACTAAATGCAAAAGACAGGAACCAATTAGAGACTTATGGATTTAAAAGAATTGAATAGTTCTATGTACTAGGGTGTGTATTCAAACTACTAAAACCCGCAATGGTTTGGTAAATTATTCATATGAGAAGACGATACGAGACGATCAATGGGAACAACTAAAAGATCTTTTGCCGCTAGAACGAAAACTCCAAAGAGGACGCCCTGCTACGGATAACCGTAAGATGCTCAATGGCATGCTTTGGGTGATCCGTTCAGGAGTGCCGTGGCGGGACTTGCCAGAATACTATGGCTCCTGGAGCAGCGTCCACAGCCGATTCCGCCGATGGGAGAAGACGGGCATATTCGATCGCATGCTAGAGGTGCTGTCCACTGAACCTGATTCCGAAAGTGTCATGATTGATGCCTCCATCGTCCGTGCTCACCAATATGGCGCGGGAGCAAAAGGGGGCAGCAATTCAAGCGATCGGACGATCTCGAGGAGGCTTAACCTTCAAGATTCACGCGGTTGTGGATGCTCTGGGCAATTCCCTCCAAATGGAAGTGACGGCAGGCAATATCAACGATTGTGTGGCGGGTTACGAGATATTGCAGTCCCTTGATATCAAGGGCAAACACATTTTAGCTGATCGTGGGTATGACACTGATAAAAATCATCTCGTTGTTGGTGGAAAAGCAAGCGAATTCTGTGATTCCCAGTTGTAAACATCGTACCGTTCAACGATCGACCGACTGGTGGTTGTTTAAAGAGCGATACTTGGTCGAATGCCTCTTCAATAAACTGAAACATAATCGGCGACTGGCTACACGTTACGATAAATTAACGTGTACTTTTGTTGCTTTTTAAAGTTAGCTTCCTCCATGATTTTGTTGTCATGAGGTTAGAATACACAGCCTAGCAGAGCTGGCTTTCATTATATAAGATGCTGCTGGTGGGTTAAAGGCGTTATGGAGCGAAGAAGCCAAACTTTGCAGTGGAGCGATTCAATGGAAGGCGCGTTTATTGAATCGCGGCGGAAAAAATTCCAGTGTTTACGCTCACGTCATTGACGGTGAATAATGCACCGACAAAGTACGTGAACGGCGACATTCCAGCGATAAGGCTAATGCGAATCATTAGATTAAGGAACTATTAACGCTGCCTCTCGTTTTTCTCCAATAATACCATATCCCCTATTTTCTAGTCCTTCATAAAAAGATACTATTTGGCTCCCCAGGCTCGTTCAGTCATACGGAGTAAGCGAACGATGGCTACTAAGAGCCGAGAGCTGCAGCTAAGTGGTCTTAGGTTACATTGACGCACTTTTCCTTATTTGCGTTCCGATTTTTTTCAAAGACCAGGAAGTTTGAAATGATAAGCCATTCCGGAAGTGCAGACGATTAAAACAAAGAACAAGAACAAAAGGAAAGGTCAAAAGCCAGGTCAAGTACGGCATATCGGAGATATCGGAGACACCCTCTTGAGTATTCAGTATAGTTTGATAATTTTATGCAGGTGTTTAGGATATCTGATACTATTATATTATGATAACTCTAGGAGTGAGTTAGTTGGCTTATTCAGCGCAAGTTTATGAAATAGTAATTGCATCACCGGGTGATTTGAAGAAAGAGAGAGAGATAGTCAGAGATTGTGTTCTTCAATGGAACAGGGATCATTCAAAATTTTTTAATCTAATCTATATGCCCAGGATGTGGGAGACAGATACTGTTCCTGAAATAAATATACGTCCGCAAGAAAGCATAAATAAACAGATCCTCCACAATTCCGATATTATGATAGCCATGTTTTGGACAAAGCTTGGTAGTCCGACGGGTAAAGACCAATCAGGAACCGTGGAGGAAATCAATCAGTTTATATCCTCAGAAAAACCAGTAGCATTATATTTTTCAGACAAAAAATATTCGCCATCTACCATTGACCCAATGCAACTCGAAGCACTGAGAGCTTACCAAAGTTCTATTAGAGACAATTCTTACTACAATGTGTTCAAAAGTACTAGTGAAATAAAAGAGCTGGTATTAAAGTATCTCAATGTAACTGCCTCAGAAATAACTAAAAAAAAAGAAAGTAATCTGTTAATTGATATACAAGAAAATGAAAAATCGAAACCCAATTCATTAGATGACTTTCATAGCTATCTTTCGTTGGCAAGTCACGCTAACGCAGATGGATTCTGGTTGAGCATTGTAGCCGGTTACGATGATGGTTACTCTAGCTTCAATACAAATGAAAAGGAATATATATTTGACTGGGCGACCACAGTATTACAGTCCGTTTATCCAGAAAACGTGGGTTCAAAACGCTATGGCAAAGATTTTGTCTCAGTAACATGTAAAACGCAAGATACAACTGCCCCAGTGTTTCAAGTTCGATATGATAACGTTGGTGTTGCAATGATCCAATGGAGGGCGATAAACCCTTTCATTCCGCTTAACTGGTTAATAACACTTTGTTTAGTTTCAGTAGCTCAAGTCGTAAATAGTCCGATTGTTTCAGGCCAGAGATTAAGAAAGCTAGGGATTACGTTAAGTAATTCTCCAGAAGAGGGTATAAATACTGATGTTGTTTTTTCATCATCAATGTCAGATGTACATTTTAACTCCCGTAATTCGATTTGGACGTCAACTGTAGATGAAGATGTTAATATTGATAAAGTCATTAAAGAATTTGTTCGGAACACTCTTCAAGAGTGGGGATACTATGATTTTGAAGATAGCTTAGATTCCCTCATTTTGAAGAATGTTAAACAGGACTACTTACTCCTGCTAAACGATTAATTTTGCTCCGCTAAAATTTGTCGATGGTAGTGGAGCAGGGCTGATTCGAGTGTCGTTCTCTCCGAGTTCTCTCAAACGTCCAGTTTCGCTCACTTTTTGATGATTTCCCGAGACGCCTTGTGGCACTAGGAAAGGGTATGTGAAACGCCGAAATCCCTTGATCTTGTAGGCTTTCTGCAGTTTTTTGGTTCCCCTAAAGGGACATGATTTCCGCTCGGTTCCCTTTACCGTGCATGATTCAGGTTCGTGTGGGCTAACCCCCCGTGGAGGTTCGAGCACTCTCGACCGTACCATATACTCAAATCAAACTCTTCTTCGGAAGGGTTTTTATTTATGCCTAATTCCCCACTTTTACTAACTATACACACTTTATCACAGGAAATTCCTATCGTCTGTCGAAAATCATTAATAAGTTGCCTATGGATTTGAAATTTTATGTATTTGAATCCTGACGATTTGAAAGTGAGGGGACTATATGCTTACAGTTGAACAATACATAATAAAGATGAAGAAAAAAGATAACCTTGATGAATTCAATTTTAAAAATCATTCCGAAAATATGTCCGCGGTTCTGAAGTATGTCATGGATTATTTTAATCATTATCTGAATCCGGAAGAATACGATTATGAGAACATCAAAACAGAACAATCAGCATTAAAAATCTTCCAAGAGATAGAAGGCTTCTTTCCTGAAAGTAAGGACTTTGTTATTCAATACTACAAAAAAACAAAGAGCCGGATAGATCGATTACTGAAGTCATGGATGTATGAACGAAAATACGTTCATCTTATTTACAGTGCCGAGGATTATGAGGATACGATTCATAAGTTCTGTAGCAGTACAAAAATGAAAGGAACAGAAATTGAGCAGTATCGAGATCAATTGATCATTCTGGCAAAAGAGATAAAAGCAAAAGAGACAGAAAAACCATCCATTTCCGGATTTAAGTATTTGGATGACAATCTGGTTGGTTGGGTAAAAGAGACGTACCGCAGTTATGGCGTAAATTTATTCGAGTTTGCTCAAAGCTATACAGGTGCTTTTTTTGATGAGTACATTGAACGCATTTATACCAGGGAATCAGAGCATTTCTATTATATCAATCGTTACAACCATAGATACAATGATAATCCGTTTAATATGGATGTTCTTTATAGAGAGAACGAACATCGTCCTTTTATTAATGGTCATAAAGGCGAGTTGGAAATGCTGATCATGTATGTATGGGTATTTGATGATGCAAGTGATGAGGGCTACTGGCCTGAGTATGTAAATCTATGTATTTCTACAGGAAGAGTGAGCCTGGTAAAACGGATTAATGTGTTAGTGCCGGTAACGACGAAAGGCATGATGTACCCTGTAGATATCAAGAGTAATATGACCTTTCTAGAAACGACAACAGGTGCTTTAAAGGTTGCTCCAAATGAAGCGTACATTTTGCGCCTGAGCTATGAGAAAGACAATGATTTGTTATGGAAAGACGCAGCACGACTTGATGTTGTTTTAAAGAATCTGATGGATACATTCTCCAAGTATGGTATGCCTGACACACTGGAATTGTTATCCCCTCTACGCTCTCAAACCTATGGTGAAGAGGAGTTTTTCAAGCAGTACTCGATTCTCGAAAAAAGCCTAAAAAAATATAAAACCATAAAAATTGCTTTAGTTAATGGACCTCAGAAGCAAAGTGGAAAGTCAAAGTATTTGATGCAAACAGCAGAGGATGTTGTGAATATCCATAAAATAGTGAAAGAAATGAAATATAAATTAAAGTTTACTATAGATATTTCAAGGCTGATCAAGCGGAAGAATTATAAGGGGGAATTCGAGGAGGACTTCAATCGACTTACTGAGATTAGATCGGGCATTGTTGGAATTCATTTGTCAAGGCTTCCTAGCCGAACGGGATTTTCTCATAGACATTATAAAGATGGAAATAGGTATTTATATAAATATGATTATCCTGAGAACTCGGATTTCTTAGGCTCATTTTCAGCATTGCTAAATGATAACTTGAGCCGTTACTTAGTGCCTGAGGGGATGACTTCTGAAGCTGAGCTTGAAGAATTAGTTGATGATCTGCTAAGAGGCGGGTTCTCTTTTTCCGGTCAGGAGGTCGAATAGTGGTGTGGCGACATGGTTTTATAGAACTAAAGGACATGAACAATTATCCGATAAATCAGCTAAAAGAGCTTGATAAAATTGAACTGCTAATACCGGAATCAATGACCAAGTTTAATCAATGGTGCAAGGATATTCAAGCTGTGAAGCACAATAAGTACCTACATCCGTTAATCATAGAATATCAGGAAGAGATTGCTTACCGCAAGGCACGTGACGAAGAACATCAATTTTATAAAGAGATTGATCCATATTCGCTAAGGAATTCAAAGGTTGAAAACCGCAGGAACAAAGCTGTGTTGTTCATAGACGTATCTGATAAGCAAGCCAATCGGACATATGGAATTATGAATAGCTTAATTGATGCAATTAGTGAATTGGGTGGGAGGGTGGACGTATTTGCAGGAGAACAGGACAATATCCGGATACGATTACTAGACCATGAGTATTCCGCCTCATTGATCGAAATTATGGTCAAAAGACGTTCTTTTTTGTCGAATTTACAATCTGGAAGTATGACGGGTTTAAGTCCCATGTATGAAAAGATCCCCAGTGGTTTGCTCAGGATGGAGTTCACAGAGATTTTCGGTTACGCACACAGAAATAAAACGGCCCAATCCCTTTGTTTTAATGAAACCCTGGATCGACCGTTTGAAAAACAAATAGGTGAGATTCTCATAGATTGTTTGAAAAATGCCATTGGGATAAGCGTATCTAGACATATAGCTGAGCGCGAATATGAAGTAAAGAAAAAAGAGAAGGAACGTCTTGAAGCCATAGAAGAATCCAAGAAGCAGGAGCTTCAGCGACTTGAAGAGTACATTCTTCGCAAACAGAAACTAAAACAAAACATTGAGAATCAAATGAAGAATTGGGTTAAAGCGAACAAGTTGCGCGATTACGCCGAGGAGTTAGAGCGATTTGTTGTAACATGTGAGGATGAGATAACCAAGAAGTCATTCTCCACTTATATCCAATTGGTGCGAGAAGCTGCGGAGGATTGTGATCCGGGAGGGGACATATTGAATAAGGTACAGGAGTTAGAACATGGAAGCAAATGAATTCTCCCGCAGCTTGCTGTGGGAGAATTTGTTGCTTCTTATCCATGTAATAAAGGCACTTTCAATATGCTTCTCTTTAAGCGACTTTCATGTGTGTACTTTCGGACAGACCCGGCGGGAAGGGATAGCAATAAATCCGGGCCTCGCCGGTTAACCAAAACTTAGTTTTAATCGAGGCCCGGTGAAAGTGGATTGATCTGGTTGTCGCAGTAACCGCACAAGTTTATCATTGGAAAACGCTGTGATCGGATCTTTGGGAGCATTTCAATCTGACAATCTGCTTCGCCTGAGGCTATAGAACGCTGACAAATTGATTTTTAGAGGGTCCGGTTTTGTCCGGAAAATGAAACGAATAGTGAGGGGGATTTCAGAGTACATCTGTTTGGAGGGACGAGGATGAGCGGAAATGTTGTAAGCCTGTTTCGGCAAAGTCAGAGTGATAGATCGAATAAACGACGCAGAAATGATTTATACGATGTAGAATCGTTTTCCAACGCGGGTTATCGGCTAACGTGGGAAGAAGCCGTGAGATTATTTGTTCAGGCCCGCCGCGCTGAAACATCAAGCGAGGATACCGTAAAGTTTGAAATGAGCACTTTGAAATGTTATGAGCGAATTTTGCGAGAGCAAGAGATCGAAGCCGACATCTATCATGTATCGACTGACTTGCTGCGAAATAAGTTTATTATGGCTATGGTTGAGAAAAAAGGCTACAAGCTCAATACGATCAATAATCGAATTAAATCCATCAAGCGTTTCTTTTTATTTTTATACGAAGAAGGCTGGATTCCAGACAACCCGGCAGAACACTTACGAACACGCAAAGGTCATCAACCAACCATTCCATCCTTCACCGAAGAGCAAGTTGTAGCCCTGCTCAAGCAGCCGAATCAAAACACGTTTACGGGGTTTCGTGATTTTGTCATTCTATCCTTGATTTGCGACAGTGGACTGCGCGTCGGCGAAATCACAAAACTCAAAATGAATCAGGTCGATATTAAAGAGAATCAGCTTCTTGGTGTCATTGGGAAAAGCAAGAAGCCGCGGGACATCCCTTTTTGTGATGATGTGCGTAAGCTCTTAATCCGATATATCAAAGCAAGAGGGGACATCCACTCATCTCATTTTTTTGTCACACTGGATGGTCGTCCGCTCGGTGTTCGCTCTTTTCAAGGAGCTCTACATCAATACGGTAAAGATGCCGGAATCACTAACGTTCGGGTAAGTCCTCATACGTTAAGGCATACCTTCGCCAAAATGTACATTATCAATGAGGGCGATCCGTATAGCTTGCAAGATATTCTCGGCCATACTTCTCAGGATATGGTGAAGCGTTACGTTAACTTGTGGCGTCCAGAAATGAAATCGAAGCATGCGAAATCTTCCCCCGTGCGCCGACTGTATCAAAACAGGTTGATTTAAATATTTCAATCAGGTTGAAGAGCGAAGGCCATTCCGTTGTGAATGGCCTTCGCTGCTGCTTATGGCAAGGTTCAAATAATACGTTTCATGTTTTCAACCGGGCTATACTTTTTGTGCTGTTGCTTAATATCGCTGCTAAATAGCTCAACATAGTATTCGACCATTTTAAGCGTGGCGTGGCCTAATATTCGCCGGAGCGTGAACGGATCACCGCCATTTAAGATATAGAACTTGGCCATCGTATGCCGGAAGGTATGAGGGGATACCCTTACCCCATTAATGCTCGAAGCAAGACCGTAATCATGCATTTTCTCCTGTAGCGCTCGGGTGCTGATCTTTTCATTGTTCAAGTTTACGAACAGCGCTTCCGTCTCCAAGTCTCCACGTATATCCAGGTAACGGCGTATCACTTTAGCACACGTTTGTTGCATAGGCACGCGGCGGGCTTTTCCCCCTTTTCCTTTTGTAATACGAATTTCTTGTTCCTTAAAAAAGACATCGCCAATCTTCAAATTACATAATTCACTGATTCGCATTCCCGTTTCAAAAAGAACCAGCATCATGGTGTAGTCCCGAAAGCCCGAGAACGTATTTCGCACCGGTTGCTCCAACAAGGCGACGACTTGTTCTTTGGTAAAGGTTTGAATCATCAACTTTTCAGCTTTGGTGGCATGAATCTCGTTTGCAAGATTCTGAAGGAGCCAGCCTTCCTCAAATAAATATCTCAGGAATTGCTTAATGGCCTTTATGCGTCCATTTACGGTATTGTCCGATTTTCCTTGTTCGAATAGATAGGCAATAAAATGATTCTTAATATCTCGGGAAGTGACAGAGTAAATATCCAGTACAATCTCCTGGTCCCGGAAGGCAGCTTCCAATTGTTTTGCGCTATCCTGATAAAAACGAATCGTGAGTGGCGAAAGTTTTTTTGATTTGCAATCGAGAATAAAAGAGTGAAGCAGATCGCTATAGCTTAACTGTTGCTTGGCGTCGCTCGCCTTATCGACCTTTGTTAATTTGTTTTGTCTGCGTCCGATAGTCATTCCCCATGCACCTCGCTTTCGGTGAAGATAGAGGGGAATTCCTGAATGATCTGTTCCAGCGGACTAAACTTCTCATGTTGGATCTGCAAATCGCGCGAGAAAAGTTCAACATACATTTCAGTTGTTTCTATCCGTGAGTGCCCGAGAATATTTTTTAACGAGAAAATATCGCCACCGTTTAATAAATACTTTTTTGCAAAGGTATGGCGAAAAGTATGGCAGGAACATTGAACATCCTGAATGTTTGCGGTTTTGCATATCCGCGAAATCATGGTTCGAATGCCACCTTCATCGAATGGGCGATTGTCCAACGTGATCCACAGCCGATCCGTGTACAACGTTCCTCGCTCCAGCAAATAAAGATGTAACTCATGAGATACAATTCGCTGAATCGGCACCATTCTGGCCTTTCTGCCTTTCCCATGCCGAACACGTACCATTCCTTCATCTAATAGAACATCTGTGATTTGGAGTTGAGTGAGTTCGTTCAGGCGTATGCCGGTTTCAAGCAAAATCAACATCATCATGTAATTACGGAAGCCAGTAAATGTTGAACGATCGTGTTGAGTGAACAGTCGCGTCAAATGAGCATCCGTGAAAGTATGCATCAAAGAGGGTTGGACTTTAAAAGGCTTTAGTCCATCCGCAATATTGCAATCAGCTTGTTTCTCAGCCACGAGAAACGCGAAAAGTTCTTTGATAATAGCCAGGTTGCAATTGACGGTTCTCAGGGACAATGCCCCATCAAGCATACTGGGGATGATGCGATGTTTTAACAAATCGGAAGTCAAATCAAACCATTCGAGATTTTGGGTTTTTAAGTGCTGTTCGATGTTTTTCAATCCGTCCCGATAACGGCGAATAGTCGTCTTGGCCAAGTTTCTGGACTTGCAGTCCATGAGGAACAAATGAACCAGGCTTGACCAATCGATCATATTAGGTTGAGACACTTCGCATTTCCTCCCTTATTGGATATGCGAAGCAAAGCAGATATACGAAGTGAGCAGGGGGAGGTTCGTAAAACATTTGGATGTACGACTGCGTTTAACTTCCACGAAATTTCGGGTTATTTACAGCCTTTTGGAAGGGTTTTACAAACGCGAAAATCCGTTGATATATAAGGGTTTTTCGGCACTTTTAGGGGGAGTGCTCACCTCCTCCCGGTTCGTATAACACCATATTCACGCATCGGGCCATTCGGCCCTCGGTCCGACAGAAGTTGAAGAGGATTCGATCGGAGTGAACTCAGAACAGGGAAGTGGGAACAGCCGGACACATCCAACTCCCTAACCGCATCTCGGCCGCCCTTCGGGCTTAAGGGAGCTGGACGTCGTGAATACAAGAACGTTATGTGAAATCCCAGCAAGTTTATTAAAAACTAGTGGAAAGAAGTGTTTGCTCTGAACATTAGAACTGCGGCTCGAGCTGTAATAATCAAAGACGAAGAGTTACTCGTTTTGAGAAGAACTGGTGTTCAAGGAGCATTTTATGTTCTTCCAGGTGGAGGACAGAATCATGGGGAAAGCATTATTGAAACCCTGAAAAGAGAAGTAAAAGAAGAAGTTGATTTAGAAGTCATTTGGAATGAACTCATATTTATTAATGAATTTATAGCTAGAAGGGACTCGAAATTTTTTGAATTGGAACCACAAATACACCAAATAGATTTTACATTTCACTGCACGGTAAACCACGATCGAATTGCTTTAGTAGGTCAGACTCCAGATTTACATCAAGTAGGAATTGCATGGATACCAATAAATGAAATTATCGATTATGTAGTGCATCCAAAAGATGATCTTAATTTTATAATGGGAGCTCCGACTAGAGATGCTTTAACAGAATGGATAATGAATAGAAGTATATATAAAACGCCTAGATTAATTGAAGGTTAAGCTTCGAAGGCTGGGACATCACATAACACCATATTCACGCTTCGGGGCATTCGCCTCTCGGTCCGGCCGTAGTTAGAAGTGGATTCGGGGAGGCGATTGGCAGCAGCAGGGAAGCAGAATCAGCCGGACACATCCAACTCCCTAACCGCATCGCGGCCGCCCTCTGGGCTTAAGGGAGTTGGACGTCGCGAATACATGAACGTTATCGGAAATCAATGCAATATAGAGTAATCCAAATGGATTAATTCTTATAATACAAAGTCTTCAGTATTTTATTAAAAACGTAAAAATACAAAATGACAAATGGGTGGTAATAAAAATGGTCAAAATATCTTTGATACGTTTAACCAATCTAGCTTCCGTAGATTATGCTTATGCTTCATGTATTCCTTCGGGTATGGATATATTTTTTATGGCAGGAGCTTGCCCGCTTAATAAAGAAGGAATTGTATTGGGCATTAATAATTATGAGTTTCAAGCAAAACTCTGTGTGGAAAACTTAGTTGAAGCATTAAGGGGATTTGGCGCCTCGCTCAAAGACATTACGTATACCAGAGTCCTTGTTGCGTCCTCCAGTCGAGCTGACTTAGTATCCGCATGGAGAGCGATAAGAGAGGAATTTGGCGAAAATGATGTTCCAAGTACGCTATTAGGAGTTACAGTGTTAGGGTATGAAAAACAGCTTGTGGAAATCGAAGCAGTTGTAGCATTAGAGAAAAAGTAATAATTATTTAATACGCAACAAATGGGGGGCATTGATTTCCGATAACATCGTATTCATGCATCGCAGCCTGATGGCTGCTCGGTCCGCCCGGGGCATTTCGAGGGAGTGGATATAGGCGGACAACCCTGCGAGGCTAAGTGGCGAAGCCACCCGGCGACTTCGTCGCCTTAAGCCTCTCGGGTTCGTGAATACATAAGACGTTATTCGACAAGCTCAAAAAGAAAAGAGCGTTAAAAGCTCTTAAATTCGAGACATATGTAGTTCTTCGAATAGACATATGGCATCCTTGAAACCTTGTAGATATATTTTACTTTCGAGTAATGTTTGTTTGGAGCTTAGTAGAGGAAAAGGGCATGTTGGAGGTTGTCGGGTAGGGATTCTCGGATTATGTTATAGTTTTGTATAGATTCATTTGAAAATAGTATAAAATCAGAATCTGTAGTTGTAAGGTCGCCGTGTAATAGTTTTAAACGAGTACGAACTAGCGGATCAATTATTATCTCTAATGAATTTCGCAAGATTTAGACCTTGTATGATTTATATTTACAAAGTAAATATTTTTGAGTAAATAAAGATTGTTCAATATAATTAAAGAAACATTTAACTACTTTATGAGGAGTTCGCGATGATCAGTTATAAACCATTACTAAAATTGCTGATAGATAGGGAAATAAAGAAGCAGGATTTATTGAAAATGACTGGGATTTCTTCTGCAACAATGGCAAAGTTAAACACAAATGAATATGTTTCTTTAGAAGTAATTGATAAAATTTGTTCAGCACTAAATTGTCAACCTGGTGATTTGTTGGAGTATATTCCTGAACGAATGAAGGAAGAAAGAACCTAAAAGAAAGTAAAGATGTGTGGGGAAATTCAAAGAAGGACCCCGTCGGCCTACGGGATGTTTAGTGAATAATTTATTTGAAAGTTTAATGAACACCACATATGGCGCATCGATGGAGACACTATTTTGGACGATTCTTGCCAGATCTTCAGCAATTTGTTCAGGGCTTGAATCTATTTGCGAAGAATCATACGGAAGTTGCAATTCAAGTAAAGCGGGCTTTCATTCGATCTCGAGTGAAGGCCCGTATTTTATGCCGCCCCGATTGACAATAAAAAATCGCCATTTTATGATGAGGTTAATTTCACGTTCCATGTGCAAGAGTATGCTGTAGCCAAAAAAAGATCGGGGGGCGCAGGATATGATCCATTTTGACGGCAAGAAATTTCATTACGACACTAGGTACTGGGATCATCCACAGCAGTATACCTCTATCAGTCTTTACCAAATCGGGGACTTGAGCTGTCTCGGCGGATTTGAAGTCGGCAACCATATTCAGCCTTGTTACGAGATCAGTTATATTTTGTCCGGTAAAGGCGACTTTTACGTAGATGGTAAGCGCTTCCCCGTCGAGAAGGGCGATCTCTTCCTCTGCCTGCCGGATCAGTGCCACAATTTGATCGCGGATAACGAAGACCCGTTCCGCTACTTGTACTTGGCTTTTTATTTCAATTCAAACCTTGGGATGGACAACCCGTACCCGAACATTCAGAAGACGCTAGATCAGGTGACGTGCCCCCGCGTGAAGGACGCGTTTTCGATCGAGTTGTCTTTTACCGCGCTGCTTAAGGAGCTGCATTACCCAACGGATTTTTCCCAGCAGATGCTGGAAACATATATGACGCAAATTATTATTTTGACGCACCGTAATTTCCAGAAGTCCGATACGGTTATGCGCAAGCCGCATACGACCGACCAATTCGGCAACGAAACGGTGTATTCGGTCCTCTCTTACATTGAAAACCAAATCTACGACATTACAAGTCTGACGGAAATCGCGGATCGGCTCAACTACAGCTACTCCCATCTGTCCTACATTTTCTCGAACGAGATCGGCATGTCGTTGCAGACTTATTATAATCAGAAGCGAATCGATACGGCCGAGCGGCTGCTGCGCGAAACGACGTTGTCTATTAACGATATCGCGTTAAAGCTGCGGTACCAGTCTATTCATTCCTTCAGCAAGGCATTCAAAAAGGTAACAGGAATGGCGCCGAGCCAGTACCGAATGATCGGTTGACAGCACACGCACCGGCCAGCTTCATAAATTTGAACAAATTAATCGAATATAGAAACAAATACAATGAATCTTTCGAATGGTACGATGAAACCCAGATGACGGTTGAACAATTCAGCCGATCATCGGGGTTTTTTTTGTTAGGGGGATGCTTGTGGACAAAATAAAAGTCGGAATAATCGGCGCGGGTACGATCGGGCACTGTCATGTAGCCGCCTATCGGAAACGCGCTGACGTCGATGTCGTTGCGGTATGCGATAGTAATCGCGACAGGGCAGAGCAGTTCGCCCGCCAGTACGAAATTTCCCGCGTTTATGACGATTACCGGACAATGCTCGAGGAAGCCGCTCCGGATGCGGTGTCGGTATGCGTTTGGAACAGCCTTCACGCGTCCGTCTCGATCGATGCGCTGAACGGCGGCGCGCACGTGCTATGCGAGAAGCCGCTGGCCGTAAGCGCCACGCAGGCGGTGGAGATGCAGTTGACAGCAGAGCGGTTCGGCCGCGTGCTGATGCCGGGTTTTTGCACGCGATACGAAGAAGGCGTCAAGCTGCTGAAAAACGCCGTGGACGAAAACAGGCTCGGCCAGCTGTATTATGTGAAAGCGGTTTATTTGCGCCGTCACGGCAACCCCGGCGGATGGTTCGCGGACAACAACCGATCCGGGGGCGGGCCGGTCATCGATCTCGGTGTGCACGTGCTTGATCTCGCCCGATTTATCGCCGGCGGGCAGGCCGTCTCGGTATATGCCGTCACCCACAAAATGCCGGACGAGCAGGTGGCCTCCAACGCGCCGCATATGAGCGCCGACAGCGGGCAAATTCACGATGTCGAAGATTTTGCCTCCGCGCTGATCCGGATGGACAACGGTGTGACGATCCAGTTCGAGACGAGTTGGAATCACCACGTCGAATCGGATGTGTTCCAGCTCGAAGTGTTCGGCAGGAAGGGCGGCGCGACGGCATACCCGAAAGTGCGTATCGCAACGGACGATTTCGGCGTCGCCTGCAATATCCAGCCGCTGCATTCGAACAACGAGCATAATCCCAATTACGATTTCGACGAGGAAATCTCCCACTTTATCCAGGTGATCAAAGGTGCCGAACAGCCGATCGTGACCGCCGAAGATGGCGTGGAGTGTATGCGCATTACGGATGCGATCTACGAATCGGCAAATGAGCAGAGAGAAATCAGGATAACGAGATAGAATGGGAACCTAAAGAAAGGCGGAGGAACCGGAATGAAACTGAGCGTAAGCATGTGGACTTTTCAGGAACTGATATACGGTGGAGCGATGGACTTCGCCGCGTTCGCCGAATACTGCGCCTCGCGCGGTGTTAGGAACGTCGAACTGCTCGATTTTTTTGTGCTCGACAAGTTGGACGAATGTATGGCCGTCATGGATAAGCTAGGGCTTTCACCCGCCGTATGGTCGATTTGCAACGATTTCGTTCAGCCGGACGAAACGAAACGCCTCGAGCAAATCAATTACATGATCCGACAAATCGATATCGCCAAGCAGATCGGCACGCCCGTCATGCGTGTATTTTCCGGGGACGTCAAGGACGAAGTTGCGTTCGAAGACAGCATGGCTTCGATCACAGCTTGTTACGCGCCTTGCATCCGGTACGCGGAACATGCCGGGATCAAGCTTTGTCTGGAAAATCACGGCGTGTTCGCCGCTCGCAGCGGAGAGGTGACCGAGCTGCTGGATTCGTATCGGTCGCCGGCATTCCGGTCGACGTTCGATACCGCCAATTTTCTATTCGTCGACGAAGCGCCTGAGGTAGCGGCAGAGCGGCTGAAAGGCCGGGTAGATCTGCTGCATCTGAAAGACTACCGCCACTCGGCTCAAGAAGGCGAAGGCTGGCCATCGCTGAACAAGGTGTGGTATACGGGCTGTCCGCTCGGTCAAGGCGATATTCCGTTCGATAGCGTCATTCGGACGCTCCGGTCGGGCGGTTTCGACGGAACAGCTTCAATTGAATTGGAATGCGACGATCCGATCGCATCCTGCGACGAGAGTATCGCTTTCCTGAGGAGAGCCGGGTATGCAGAGTAGCTACTTTCGCGTTTTGTGGAAAGATGTGGTCAAGGACAAATGGCTGTATCTATTTCTCGCTCCTAGCATCATCTTGGTATTCGTATTTAGCTATGTTCCGCTCTACGGCATCGTGCTCGCTTTCAAAAACTATAACGGCCTTACTTCCATTATGGAAAGCAAGTGGGTCGGGCTGAAATATTTCGAGCTGATTTTGAAGGATCCTCTTATTCCCCGGGCTTTCATGAATACCGTGAAGCTTGGCGTGTTTTCCCTGCTGTTCTGCTTCCCGGCCCCGATATTGCTGGCGCTTATCTTCAACGAGTTGAAGCAGGGCAAGTTCAAAAAATTCGCGCAGTCCGTTTCTTATTTGCCGTACTTTATTTCCACGGTTATCATCGTCGGGATGATGAAGGAAATTCTTGCGATTGACGGCGTCGTCAACCATTTTCTGCGATCGATCGGCCTGCAAGCGATCAATTTCATGAGCGATGCTTCGAGCTTTCGGACGATCTACATCAGCTCCGAGATTTGGACGGGGATCGGCTGGGGCAGCATCCTGTACCTGGCCGCCATATCTTCCATCCCGGACGAGATGTACGAAGCGGCCACGATGGACGGGGCGAATCGCTTGCAAAAAATTCGCCATATCACTTTCCCGGCGCTACTTCCGGTCATCAGCATCCAGTTCATATTGTCCGTCGGCTTGCTGCTCGGGGCGTCTTTCGAAAAGATTATTTTGATGTACTCCCCGGCAACGTACGAAACGGCGGATATTCTGGCGACCTACGTATATCGAAACGGCTTGCAAAACGCTAACTACAGCTACGGCGTAGCCGTCGGGCTCGTCAATTCGGTCCTATCGTTCCTGTTGGTGTTTTTCGCCAACAAGGTCATGAGAAGATTGACCGGGTATTCTTTCTGGTGACCAGAAGCTTCGGAAAGGAATGGATTTGAAAATGCGGAACTATGCCGAACACCGATCGGATCTCGTGGTAAGGGCGGTTGCTCTGATTGCCTCGCTGCTTATGATTTTCGTCATGCTGTACCCGTTTATTTATATCGTGGCCGTATCTTTCAGCAAAAACGAATACGTCACGATGGGAATGGTCACCTGGCTACCGAAGGGGTTTAATCTGAACGCCTACCGAGTCGCTTTGTCCGACCCGCTAATTATTAGAGGATATATCAACACGATCTTCTATACGTCTGCGGGCACGGTGCTGTCCGTCGGGCTGACGCTCCTCACCGCATACCCGCTGGCGATTAAGCAGTTCAGGGGCAAAAAGCCGTTTTTGATCTTTCTGACGTTTACGATGTACTTTTCAGGGGGCTTGATCCCTTATTACATGCTTGTCCAAAACCTGCACATGAAAGACACGCTTTGGGCATTAATACTGCCCGGCGTCTCCGTCTGGTACATCATTATTTGCCGTACCTTTTTCCAGGCGAACATTCCGATCGAACTGCGAGAATCGGCGCTAATGGACGGAGCGAACGACTTGACGATTCTTACCCGGATTTACACGCCGCTGTCGAAACCGATTTTGGCTACGCTCAGCTTGTGGCTCATCGTCGGGCATTGGAACTCCTGGTTTAACGCCATGCTGTTTATCGAAAATCAAAACTTGTATCCACTGCAGTTGGTCGTGCGAAAGGTATTGATCACTTTCGAGCCCACGAGCCATATGCGCAGCATTATCGCTGCGTATAAACCGGCGGGGGTCAGCGAGCAGACGGTTCGCAGCGCAATTATCGTCGTTACGATACTGCCGATCGTCATGATCTACCCGTTCTTGCAAAAGTATTTCGTCAAAGGGATTATGATCGGCGCGATCAAAGGCTGAAACCGCAGTGCGGCGCCGATCTGACCGCATATTGAACAAGCGAACAGAGAAGGGAAGGGTAAATGTGAAAAAACGGAGTTTCATGTTTCTGATTGCGACCGTGCTGTTATTCGCCACGGTGGGGTGCCAGAGTTCCAAATCCGGATCGAACGCAAGCCCGGCAGCCGGTAAAACGTTCGAACCGCTGAGCTTTCCGCTCAAAGATCCGGTAACGATGAAAGTATTTTCCTGGTATCAAGGGGACTTTAACCCGGAAAACCCGCTCGTCAAGGAGTTTGAGCGTCTGACCAATATCAAGCTTGACTACAACGCGCCCGCCGACGGGTACGCAGAGAAGCAGTCGCTCATTCTGGCGTCCCCATCGGGCGACTGGCCGGATGTTATGCTGCTCGGCGCTTCGGGCGGACGCGAAGTGAACGAGATTAGCCAAATGTACGGTCAGGCAGGAAAGTTCGTGAAAATCAGCGATTATCTCGATAAGCTGCCGAACTTGAAAGCTTATTACGATCAATATCCGGAAGCGAGAACGCTTTTTGAGGACGGAAAAGGAGACACGTACATTTTCCCTTATTTGTATCCGTACAAGACGGTGCCGACCGGATTTTTCTATAACGCGAAAGCGTTCGAAGCCGTCGGACTGGACGCGCCGAAGACGGTGGACGACATCTACGATGCGGCCAAAAAGCTGAAGGAGAAATTCCCGACCTCTTATCCGGTAACTTCATACACCATTCCTGAAACGCTGACCGTCTGGAGCAGAGTATTCAGCACTTCGTCCACGCTGGCTTTTGATCAGGAACAAGGTAAGTATATCTTCGGTCCGTTCACTCCCGAATATCGCCAGATGCTGGAGTTTCTGCACAAGCTGTTTGCGGAGAAATTGTACGATCCGCAGTTTCCGCAGTATACGTTCGCAGGCGACGACTGGCGCCAGACTTTGGCAACCGAGAAAAGCTTCATAACGGAAAGCTACGTGTGGGAAATGCAGTACGAGAATACCGCCAAAAGCGTAAACGTCATCGCCAAAAATATGAACCTGCAAGACAAGGTGCAATTCAAATATATTCCGCCGCTCAGCGCGAACGGGAAGCCGTCCAAATATCGGGGTTTGACGACGGTTAGCCCGTCGTACGGCATGGTCATCAATGCGAATTCGCCGTACGTCAACGAAGCGCTCGCGCTGCTTGACTGGCAGTTGGGCGAAGATTTCTTCCGCTTGCTCGGTTACGGCATCGAAGGGGTCACTTATGAGATGAAAGACGGCCAGCCTGTGTTCATGGATAACATTACGACGACGGACGAACCGGGCAAAACGCCATTGAACGATTCCATGAGCTTTTACGCAGGACTCAACATTTACGAAATCTATCCCGATCCGTACGGTTGGAAAACGAATCTCGAGAAGTTCACCGGTTACACGATGGAAGAGATGGGCGAGTTCGCGGCATGGCCGGACAGCTGGATGGTCCGCTTCGATCAGGAGAAGAAGGATGAGCATGCGCTCGCGTTGACGCCTTCGACGACGTTGGTGGATGAAATGTCTTATAAATTCATTACCGGAAAAGCTTCGTTCGACGATTACGACAAGTTTATCGAAACGTTGAAAGGCTACGGCATCGAGAAAGTCGTCGACGATTACAACAAGTTTTATCAGGAAAACGTGAAAAAATAAGGCCGTTTGCCCAAGCCCGCATCGGTTCGATGCGGGCTTGTACGCCTCAAGAAGGAAGGACGACATGCGAGCGATCGGCATTGATATTGGCGGCACGAAAATTGCCGTGGGATTAGTGGACGACGGAAAAATCGTGAAGCGGCACGTCATCACCAACCGCTTCTTCGGCGAGCCGCAGCGGATGGTCGCGGCGATCGGCAAAGCGATCGCCAGGCTGCGGGCTGCGGACGGCAGTAGTATGGTCGCGGTGGATGACCGCGTGGGCGATGGCGATGGCGATGGAAGTAGTGGGGCGATTGGCGTCGGCGATGCTGGGCACGAGGCTGCCGGCAGCGGCGATATTGCCGGAATTGGCGTTGGATGCCCGGGATGGGTCGTCGACGGCATTGTGTACGATGCGGTTAATCTCGGCATAAGCAAGTTTGCGCTGGAAGATGTGCTAGCCGAAGTTAGCGGTTTGCCGACGCGGGCTGAGAATGATGCCCGGACAGCGCTGCTATGCGAACGAAGATACGGCACGCTGCAAGGGAGCGTAAACGGAGCGACGGTGACGTTTGGCACCGGCATCGGCGGGGCGCTTATGCTGGAGCGCCGCTTGTACCGCGGCAGCTTCGGTTGCGCCGGTGAAATCGGGCATTTGACGTTAAGCGGCAGCGACGAGCCTTGTCCATGCGGGAAAATTGGCTGCTTCGAGCGGACTGCATCCGTGACCGCGCTTGTGCAGCTGGCGAAGAGGCATGGGCTGAAAGCGGAAGACGGGCTGGCGGTATGTGCGCTCGCTAAGGCCGGAGACGAGGTGGCGATCGATGTGCTGGAACGTTATACGGATGCTGCGGCCAAAGGCGTCATCGAGCTTGTCATGCTGCTCGATCTCGATACAGTCGTCATCGGCGGAGCGATATCCCGTCAGCGCAAGTTGTTCGTCGACTCGCTGCGGAAGAAAGTTAATTTGCATCTGCCGCGCTGCCGGGTGACACCCGCCGCATTCGCGAATGACGCTGGCATCATCGGTGCGGTAGAGCTAGTCAGCAAAGGAGATGCAAGGCAACGTGCGAGCGACGAGATTTTATAATGCGACTTTGGTGACAGGGACGGGTGTTTTTCGCAATGCGGCTTTTGTCGTGGCGAACGGCCGGTTTACCGAAATCACCGGGGCTGCCGGGGCAATAGGTGCAGATGACATTGACCGGGATGACCGAGCAAACAAGGATTCCCTCGCATACTGCGATCTCGGCGGGCAGATCGTTGTTCCCGGTTTTATCGACACGCATATTCACGGTGTGAAGGGCTGCGATTTCGAAGATCCCGACTGCGATTTTGCGGCAGGTGCCCGGCTGCTGAGGATGACAGGTACGACCTCGTTTTTTGCGACGATATCGCCATTCACCCCTTTCGGCGCACGCAAGCCGCCTTATCGCACGTTGACTTGCGAGGGGCTGGAGGGATTTCATCTGGAAGGCCCGTATCTTAACCCGGCGAAGCAAGGCGGATTTTACAAAGGGCAAATACGGCCTTACGACGAAGCTGAAGCAGATGACATCATCCGGTCATTCCGGGGTGCGATCCGCATCGTCACTGCCGCGCCGGAATGTGTAGACCTCCCGTCGCTGGCCGCGCTTTCGCATAAGCACGGGTTCGCGTTGTCAGTCGGCCATACGGATGCGGATTACGATACCGCGCTTGAGGCGTTTGGCGCCGGCTTCTCTCGCGCGACCCATCTGTTTAACGCTATGCGCACCTTCGATCACCGCGAGCCAGGCGTACTGGACGCCGCGTTGCTGGATGATCGGGTGCACTGCGAACTTATCGCGGATTTGCGCCATCTTTCCCCGCAAGCGCTTAAGCTTGCGCTCCGGCTGAAGCCGATCGGTACGCTGACGGCGATTACCGACAGCGTATGCCCGGATGCCCCCGGCATTACGGTGCGCGGTTCGGTTGCCTACAAGGGGGACACGGTGTACGGCTCGCAAAGCACGATGTACGAGCTGTTCCGGCACTTGACTGGGCCGCTGCTTGCAGTGCCGCTTGCAGACGCCGTTAGGCTGACTTCGGTTAACGCCGGCAAAGCGCTTGATCTAGACGTCGGCGACATCGTCCCGGGCATGCGGGCGAACTTCATCGTGATGGACAGCGATTACCGGATTGAAACCGTTTATACGGCTTCCGATTTCGGCACGAATTAATAAAACCTGTCAGGGACGGCCCTGACGGGTTTTTGATACCTGACCGATGCGAATAGCGGACATATTGAAAGTTTGGCTCGTTTTGTTATGGGAGAATGGTTCATGAAGTCTGAAGAAGAAGGAGCGTGCATCTTTTGTTCAAGATATTGACTCTCATCTTCGTCATTCAGATCGTGTATGTGTCGGCCTTCACCTTGCGCATGATTCTGACGATCAAGGGGCAGAAGTATATCGCTGCGCTCATCAGCACGGCTGAAGTGACGATCTACGTGCTGGGACTGAATATGGTGTTGTCTCATCTGGATCAAGCCGCCAGTCTGGCGGTTTATGCGATCGGCTATGCTCTGGGCGTGCTGGCCGGTTCGTGGATCGAGCAGAAGCTGGCGCTCGGCTACGTCACCCTGAAGGTAATCAGCAATAATCCGGAACCAAGGCTTGCGATGGTTCTTCGCGACGCTGGTTACGGCGTGACGACATGGCTCGGTTCCGGTAGGGACGGCGACCGTCTTGTGATGGAGATTTTGACCAGGCGCAAAAACCAGAAGCAACTGCACGACCGTATTATCGAGCTAGACCCCAAGGCGTTCGTTATTTTTCACGAGCCTAGTTTGATTCGCGGCGGCTTCTGGGCAGGGGCGGTCAAGTAATGACCGACGTCCGCAAACGTCAATTTTGTCGGAGGAAAATACGAGCTAACCTAGCCCGATAGAATCGTAAGTGACCACGACGCGTAACTACTCAGGTCCCATAAAAAAAATCCGTGGAGGCGATATCCTTTGAAATAATTCCTATGCTTATTGTCGAACTCTAAATAGAGAGAGACGACGAGGTCGGAACGGATGAAACCCAGTACGGAACATATCTAGTAAAATACGTAAAACTCGAAACGGGTCGTCGTGCATTCAATTGTGAAAAGAGATTTGATTCGGCTTAAAAGAACATACTCAAACAAGCCTACCTCAAGACAGAAGCTTTATGGTAAAATGTTCCTTATGTGACGAGCTTATTCCTTATAAAATGGCGTCCGACTTTTCAACACACCGTAAATAATGCGCAAAAGCTTGTTGGAAGTGGCGACAATGGCAACTTTGGCTAGCTTGTTTTGAGAACGTTTTAACTGATAATATTTCGATAGAATCTCATTTCGTGGAAAGTTCACTTGCTTCGAAATACCGGCAACGGTAGCTTGATAGAGAGCGGTAAGGAGGCATGAAGAGCCCCTCTTCGAAATGTGATTTTGACTGGTCTTAAAGGTTCCCAACTCGTAAACAGATGAATCCAGCCCGGTAAAAGCGGTCAACTGTTTAGCGGTAGGGAACCTTTTTATATCCCCAATTTCCGCAAGGATAGTCGCTGCAGACTCCCTAACCGCATCGCGACCGCCCTTCGGCTTAAGGGAGTTGGACGTCGTGAATACAAGAATGTTATGCGAAATCTTTGTAAATCAGTGGTTCAAAGAAGGGGCCAACTTCAGCTAAACCATATTCACGCTTCGGCCATCCGGCCCTAAGTCCGGCAGAAGTTAGAAGTTAAATCGGAGAGGAATTTCAGTCTAGAGGAAGCATTTTCAGCCGGACAAATCCATTCCCCAAAGATAGGAGCTTTAGGGGAATGGACGTCGCGGCTAAGACAACGTTTTCGGAAATTAATGCAAATCTGAATTCAAAACTATATTGTATGTAGGATTGTATTAAAACGACAAATACATTTCTGGAGAAGGTGTCTTCATGGAAAAGAAGTCTGCAAATAGATCAATCATTATTAACGCTGGCGAAGTTGGCGTCGCCATTTCGGAAGACATGGATAAGAATGTTGTTCATAAGACAAACAGCTTCTATTGGGATACAAAAGGCAATGACTTTTTAAGAGCAATCGTGCTTCCTTACTATGGAGCGTTTATCTCAGAAGAAAATTGCCAGCTTTTTGGCGATATTTCAGGGAAAAAGTTATTGGAGATCGGCTGCGGCAACGGTCAATCCTTGCAATATCAAGCGGAACGCAATGCATCTGAACTATGGGCAGTGGATATATCGGAAAGACAAATCGAAAAGGCAGCGCAGCATTTAGAGTCATTCGGTGTATCGGCAAAATTGATCTGTTCTCCCATGGAAGAAGAATGCGGCATACCTGCGGATTATTTTGACTATGTTTACTCGATTTATGCCATCGGTTGGACAACCGACCTTGAGGGTACCTTTGGCCGGATCGCTTCTTACCTTAAAAGAGACGGTGTATTTATCTTCAGCTGGTCTCACCCCATACACAGATGTGTCACTGAAGATAATGGTAGGTTTGTTTTTAAAAAGAGCTATTTCGATGAATCTTGGTATCCAGTAGCTGTTGAAGGTGAACTACTATTAGCGGACCGTAAGCTATCAACCTATGTGAACGCGTTGGCGAAAGCGGGATTTGTGGTTGAGCAAATGATTGAGCAAACGGATGAAGAGATTATGCAATCGAGAGACGATAACAGCGATATAGCAAAGAGAGCAAAGATACTCCCTGTAACTTTTGTGATTAAGGCAAGGAAACTATAACATCTGGTGTCAAAGCAAATTTTACATAAAGATCATTAGTTGAATCGAGAAGACATTGATATCCGATAACACCATATTCACGTATAGGACGGTGCTCCTCGGTCCGGTAGTAGTTAGAAGTGCATTCGAAGTGGCATTTCAGCAGCAGGGAAGCGAGTTCAGCCGGACACATCCGCACCGACTAACCGTATCGCTGTCGGCTCCTCCGGAGCCTTAAGTCGGTGGGACGTCGAGGATATGACAGCGTTATGTGAAATAGATGCAAAGACTAAAGGAGTGAAAAAATATGCAACTCTATGCCGTTAAGTTCGGCGAATCTTTTTTGAACACTAAATATATCTATCGTGATGTATTTTCTGAAGAATTAATTCGTATCTCATGGTCTTACTACATAGCTAAATATAATAATAAAACGATATTATTTGATGTTGGATTTCGTGACCCCGTTATTGCAAAAAATTGGGGAATAGATCTTATTAATGTCGATAAAGAAATTAAGCATATATTTAACTCTAATCATGTTGATGTTGTTTTTATTACTCATAGTCATTTTGATCACATCGATAATATTGATTTGTTTCCTGACTCACAAATAGTTATTGGTTACGATGAGTATCTACATGCCTTAAAAAATGGGAGTCTAACTGTAAAGGAAAGGCTTCTCAAAGAAAATGTAATTACAGTCAAAGATGAAATAATAATTGATAATAAATTTAATTTCAAAGTCATAGGGGGGCATACAATCGGTTCATCAGTAATCTACTTGGAACACAATGAAAAGAATTATGTAATTACTGGAGATGAATGCTACAAGTGCGAAAATCTGATTACGAAAAAACCGATTGGCATCTATTCGAATACAGAAAAAAATGAATCTTTTATTAACGATGCTTTTAATAAGGGATGTATTCCATTGCCCTATCATGACTTAACCATTTTTCAAACTTACAAGGAAATTTCAAGAAATATTGTTCAGATCCTTTAATGAGAATCTCAAGGAAAGCAACTACAGCATCTAACATCATATTCACGCATTGGCCCTCGGTCAGGCCGAAGGATTTCGGTGAATCAGAGTGGCAGGACGTCATGAAATACAAGACGTTATAAGAATTCGGCGAAAGGACTTATGTACAATAATGAATAAGAGCAATTACGTTGATCGAATTAACAATGTATTCGTATTAATTGAAACAAACTAAATGACAAGTTAACACTCGACTCTATGGCAGAAGCTGCCCATTTTTCGAAGTATCACTTTTCAAGAGTTTTTACGGCAATGGTAGGAATGACACCTTTAGCTTATTTGACTAAAGCAAGGTTAGATAAATCAATACATTATTTGGCTGATGCTCAAAAAACAATACTCGAGATTTCCATTTTGTGCGGCTTTGAATCAGCCTCAAATTTTAATGCTGCTTTTAAAAAGCAATTCAATAAAACGCCAAGTGAAGTTAGAAAAAATCTAAACAAAGATAGCAATATTTCTCTATTTCTTGGCAATATGCAAGAAGATGAATCAAATTCTTCTCGTTATGATGAAAGTATTAAAAACAACTTTCTGAGGAGGATTTGGCAAATGAATGTTTCAATTAAAGAACTACCTGAGTATGAGATTGCATTCGTAAGACATATTGGTAGCTACTTGGATACTTATAAGGCATGGCAGAAATTAGGCGAATGGACAAGTAAGCATCTGTTTGTACCCTCCGGAACAATATTTCATTGGAATTTCTTTAGACAATCCAATGTAACGGAAGAAAACGAATGCCGTTATGACGCATGTGTGACATTACCATACTCGTTCATCAAAGATAATAATTCCGATGTTCAAATCAGGAAACTGCCAGGCGGACTTTATGGATTGTATAACTTTTTATGACACCATCGATAAGCTAGGTATTGTATATCAAAGCATTTTCGGTCAATGGCTACCGAATAGCGAGTTTGATCCAGATGATAGAGATTGCCTTGAATTCTGTATGAATAATCCATTTGAGGATCCGGAAGGGAAAGCGAAAGTCGATTTATACATACCTATTAAAGCGAGAGATTAAATGAAAGCATTAAAAGTTGCCGGCATCTTATAAAACCATATTCACGTATCGGGCCATTCGACGCTCGATCCGGACCGGAGTTAGGCGGGTTCAATGCCATTATGCAATATGATAATTAAAAATAAACGAGTCAGGCATATAGGATCATGCCTGACTCGTTTATTTTTGCAAAGCATCTAAATTGTAATAAAACTAGCACACACACTAAGTTGACAATAAAAATCTAATGCCATTATATTATAGACAGGCAGTCGGTCAGTAAATTAAGGATGTGTAAAATGAGAGTTGTAAAAGAAGCCGAGGAACGTAGGAATGAAATACTTGATGCTGCGGACGAGCTATTCGGTTCGAAAGGCTTTGACGGCACAAGTACAACAGATATTCTCGAAAAGGTCGGAATTGCGCGGGGAACGCTGTATTATCACTTCAAGTCGAAGGAGGTAATTATGGACGGACTGATTGAGCGGTATAATGTCCGCTTGCTAAGTGCGGCGCAGGAAATTGCTGCAGATCAGAGCATACCCGTAGTCGAGCGCATTATCCGCGTTGTTATGGCACTGAACCTAAGTGGCGGTAGCAGCAAGGAAATTATGGAGCATATACACAAGCCGCAGAACGCGCTTATGCATCAGAAAATACAAAGGGTCATAATCAACGGCGTTACGCCGATACTGACGGGAATAATCCGCGAGGGCATTCAGTTGGGACTGTTCAGCACCCCGTTCGCGTATGAAACCATGGAAATGATTGTGATTTATGCGAATACCATTTTTGATGATGATATGGTTACAATGACGGACGAGGAGCGTGTTTCACGCATACAGGCATTTGTTTTCAACGCAGAAAGGCTGCTTGGTGCCGAAACGGGAAGTCTTATGTACGTAATGCAGATGTTCGGCAGCGGAAATCAAGGCAGCAATGAATAGTTCGGGGAATCCTTCGGTAATTCTGTCTAACTAAAAATCAGTCAAAATGCTTGCGATAAGAGGTGGCTTATGTATACCAGATTAATCCGCAATGACATTCTAAAGAGCAAAATGATAACGCTGACGACCATGATATTTGTCGCTGCCGCATCAATGCTTGTTTCACTCGCGGCGATACTCGTCGTCAATCTTACGGGTGCGCTGGATACGCTAATGACGCAAGCGAAAACTCCGCATTTTATGCAGATGCATGCTGGTGACATTGATACTGCGCGGCTTACAGCTTTTGCAGAGCAGAACAGCAATGTCGATGAATTTCAAGTGGTTGAATTTCTGAACATTGACGGGGCTCAATTTACATTTGGTGATAAGTCGCTTGCGAACAGCGTTCAAGACAACGGTTTAAGCGTACAGAGCGAAAAATTCGATTATCTTCTTGATCTTGACGGAAACGTCATCAAAGTATCAGACGGCGATATTCATGTTCCGGTAAGTTATATGAAGGATAACACTGCAAAGATCGGTGACAAGGCCGTAATAAGCGGAAAAGAATTTACCGTTGCGGGTTTTCTCCGCGATTCAACAATGAATTCTTCGCTTTCCGCCTCAAAGCGATTTCTAGTCAGCAGCAGTGACTATGCGGAAATAAAAAACCTTGGAAGCCCAGAGTATCTGATTGAGTTCAGATTAAAAGATTTGTCGGCGATAGGCTCATTTGAAACCGCTTATGCCTCCGCAGGTCTTGAGGCGAACGGACCATCGGTTACATATTCGCTTTTTAGAATGATGAATGCAATTTCCGACGGGATGATGATTGGGGTTATCCTTCTGGTAAGCCTGCTTGTCGTTACCATCGCGTTCATGTGCATACGTTTTACGCTCCTTGCGAAAATCGAAGACGATTATCGCGAAATTGGTGTTATGAAAGCTATAGGGCTGCGCATCTCCGACATCAAGAAGATTTATTTAGCGAAATACGCGGCAATTGCGGCTGCAGGCTCTATTCTCGGTTTTGCTCTTTCGTTTGTAATTAAAGGCATGCTTCTTGAAAATATACGGCTTTATATGGGCGAAAGCAAAAATTCTTCATTTGCCGCGGTTTTAGGAATCATCGGCATATTGCTTGTATTCCTTGCCATCATTGCCTATGTAAACGGAGTGTTGAAACGCTTTCGGAAAATATCCGCCGCAGAAGCCATACGTTTTGGGAATTCGCAGGAAAAGACAGCCGGCACAAAAACGTTTTACCCTAAGCGGAAACAGGATATTTAACACGAATATTTTTCTCGGTATTAAAGATGTTCTTTCAAGAAAACGGCTTTACGCCACAATGCTTGCTGTTCTGGTGATTTCGGCATTTATCATGATTGTTCCGCAGAACCTGTACAGCACGATTTCCTCAAAAAGCTTCATCGGCTATATGGGAATTGAAACTACGATCTGCGCATACAGGTCGGCAATATCGATAATATCTCTGAAAAAGTCGCTGATATCGTAGAGACGATGAGAAGCGATCAAGACATTTCAAAGGTTGTCGTCCTTACAACAAAAACATTCAAAGCAAAGATGGAAAACGGATCGGAGGAAAATATCAAAATTGAACTCGGCGACCATTCGATATTTCCTATCGAATATTCCAAGGGCAAAGCACCTGCCACAGATGACGAAATTGCGCTTTCGACTATATACGCCGATGAAATGAGCAAAAAGGTCGGCGATGTCATTACGCTGGTTATTGAGGGAAGGAGATAGATCTCATAGTTAGCGGAATCTATTCCGACATTACCAACGGCGGCAAAAACCGCCAAGGCCGTATTCACCGACAAATCGGTCGGTAATATGTGGAACATTGTCAGCGCCGAACTTTCGGATAAATCCCTTGTTGAAGCGAAGGTTGCGGAATATGCAGACAAGTTTGATTTTGCAAAGACTTCAGATGTTGATGAATTCGTTACGCAGACCCTCGGCTCGACAATAAGTTCCGTCCAAACGGCCTCCTACTCCGCAATTGCAGTTGCACTGGTTTAAACGGTGCTTGTTACGCTGTTATTTATGAAAATGCTTGTCGCAAAGGATAGATATTCCATTGCAGTCATGAAAAGCGTTTGGTTTTACAAACTCGGATATTAAGAAGCAGTTTGTTTCGCGTTCGATATTCGTTCTGATTGTCGGAATTGTTCTTGGTACGATTCTAGCTAACACTCTCGGAGAGATGCTGGCGAGTCTAGTTATCTCTACGTTTGGAGCCTCGAAGTTTAACTTTGCGGTTAATCCGCTTTCGGCGTATTTGCTTAGTCCGCTGATGATGATTATCGCGGTACTTCTCGCAACAACGATCGGCACATCGCGCGCGGGACAAATAAAAATATCCGAACATATAAAGGAGTAGTCGCATGAAAAAAATAATTATCGTGACAGAATCGTAAAATCTTTCGGCGAGGGCGATGAAAAGCGCAATGTTCTTGACGGAGGTGTCCGTTGAGATTAACGATGGAGAGTTCGTTGCGGTCATGGGACCTTCGGGCTCCGGTAAATCAACGCTGATGTTTGCGCTGAGCGGAACAGATAACGTTAATGGCGGGAAGGTCGTATTTGACGGTAAGGATCTATCGGCTGCCTCTGAGAATGAGCTATCGGATATACGCAGAACATCAATGGGATTTGTTTTCCAGCAGCCGACGATGCTCAAAAATCTGAATATCCTCGATAACATCATTCTTCCGTCCATGCGCGACAATCGAAAAAACGTCGCGGAAATTTCGGGAAAAAGCTAGATCACTTATGAAAAGAGTAGGCATTGCAGAGCTTGAAAATCGCGACATTACACAGGTTTCGGGAGGTCAGCTTCAGCGTACGGGAATATGCCGAGCGCTTATGAACAGCCCGAAAATCATTTTCGGTGACGAACCTACGGGTGCGCTCAACTCAAAATCCGCGCAGGAGATTATGGACATATTTTCCGAAATCAACGCGGACGGAACTTCGGTTATGTTTTGTAACTCACGACGCAAAGGTTGCGGCACGGACGGAGCGTATTATGTTTATGCGTGACGGAAAAATCGTGTGCGAGTTGAAGCTTCCGAAGTTTGACGGGACGGATATGGATGGCAGGGTCGAGAAAGTAACGGTGAAAATGTTGGAAATAGGTGTATAATTTGTTTCACAGTCAATACCGATGTATAGGATTTCACTACATAACGGGAGGAATCCTATTTTGATTACTATAAGAGCGATTAATAAGAGTAATTGGGAAGAATGCATTCAATTGAAACCTAGCCAAGATCAAGAAAGTTATATTGTCTCTAATCTATATTCCATTGCGGAAGCACAATTTTTGTCTGGATTTATCACAAAAGCAATTTATTTTGAAGAGAATCTTGTTGGATTTTCAATGTATGGATTAGACTCTGACGATGGTAACTACTGGATTTATAGATTTATGATTGATGGTCGTTTTCAAGGACGTGGATATGGCGAACAGGCTATGAAGTTGATTATTAATGATATTCAAACTAAAGAAGATCGAACAGATGTTATTTTACTAGGGTATAAGTCAGATAATGCGTCCGCTAGGAAACTTTATTCTAAAGTGGGTTTTGAAGAACAAGGAATGGCTCCTTGGGGAGAAGTGCTAGCGAAGTATAGTTTTTAGTAAGTTAATCAACTTCGTTCCTTTAAGGTGGTGGGACGTAAAAAGGAGTTCTCATATTTGCGGTGATTGAAGCCACTGAGAAAGAAATTAGAATTTATTTCAGAACAGGAATTGCCGATATGATTTTCAACGATCTTAAGCTTCCTATAGCTGCAGGTACACCGGATCCAGATCATTTGATCCTACTCGTGGACAGTGATGATAATGTGCTAGAGAAAAGCGGAATTTGGAGTAACCTCAAGGCGATGAAGGCAGGAAATGTCTATCGAATGACAAGCAGACAAATTATAACGAAGCATTTTTTGCAATCGGCAAGCAATCGGTCTTGGAGCAGATTTCGGGTGATATCCTGAAACATACGAAAAAATAGATTGAGTCGGTATAAAAGAACATACTCAAATAAACCTATCTCAAGATAGAAGTTTTATGGTAAAATGTTCCTTATGTGACGAGCTTAATCCATACAAAAAGGCGTTCGACTGTTCCGAATCCCATAGATCACGCGTAAAAGCTTGTTGGCAGATGTGACAATGGTAACTTTGCCCGGCTTGCCTTGAGAACGTTTTAACTGATTGGCCTTAAAGGTTCCCGACTCGTAAACAGATGAATCCAGCCCTGCAAAAGCGGTCAACTGTTTAACGGAAGGGAACCTTTTTATATCCCCAATTTCTGCATAAGTGAATTTATTGGAGGACTTCAGAGAAATGGTTAAAAGATCCTGGCAGTCACTATCATTTTATTGGCTATTATTTTTATAGTAGTAATTCTTTCAAACTCTTATGAAGAACCTTTGGAGCACGTGATGGTTGATAGCTATGGTCAGCCAATGATTGATTTTGAATTGAATAATACAGACTCAAAATTATATTCAGTAACTAGTGATTCAGGAAAACCAAAACTATTAAATTTT
>NZ_CP051680.1:7510000-7670000 GCF_012849095.1 Cohnella herbarum | reverse complement strand
TCCAGCGTGCCCGTGCCGTTGCCGTCCGGATTCTCGATGACCAACTTACCTTCCGCGCCTTCGCGGTTAAACTCTACTCTGAACACGTTGTCCGCGACTTGAACGATGTCCAGCACGACCGGTTTAACGATGAACGGCGGAGTCACCGACTTGTCTTTGAACTTCACGTTAAAGGAGTGCTTGGAAGAAACTTCGATGTTGCCCGCCAAGTCGGTTACCCCGACGAGATAGAATCCATAGTCGATTCCCGTTGCGAAGTACTCCTTGTATACCGATCTGACTGCCGCTTCCGCGTCCAGCGTGGCGACCTTCGAGCTCGCGTAGGTCGAATCTTCGGCCATGTCGAACGTCAGATAATCCTGAAGGTTGCCGTTGCTTGTCGAGGCGACCTTGTTGCCGTTCACGTACAGAACGACGTCTCTCTTGCCTTCCAAGTCGGACTTATCCAGATCGTGCGTGTCGAACACCGGCTCGGAGTAAACGAATTGCAATTGTTCGCCGATATGACCAACGCCGGCTCTGAACAATTCGAAGTTGCCGAGATTTTCGCCGAGTCCTTTTGCGCTAAGCGACGATACGCTTGGAGCGGTCGAATTTACCTTGTTGACCGCGAGCAACTCCGGATTCACTTCGTCCAGAATTCGGATCGGCTTCACGGCCGTATTAACGGTGAATTTGCCAGTGGCATCCTTCACGTTACGAACGGCTACGTTGACGGAAACGTCCTTCGTCAAATACTTATACGTAGTCGGACCCGTCTTCGACGTCTGAAGCTCGACCGCCAGCGTTCTTTCGGCATCCTCGGAACTTACCGGATTCGGGTAGCTGCCCAAGTCCGTATCCACGAGGTTCGTAAAGCGCGCATCTTCCGGCAGATTGATCGTGACCACCGTCTTGTTGTTCTCGGTATTGGCGACAATGTGATCGTCAAGCCACCATTGCGCTGCGCCGCCAGGATACGTCGTCTCGATCTTGCTGAGCTGATTGCTGTCCTGCAGCGTCGGAGGAGCGGCAAGCCTATACTTCGAATCGCCGTCGATGATTTCCATGTAGTAATTGTTTGGATTCGTTGCGCTAGCTCCGTCTACGACTTTGTTAAAGGTAACTTTAATATTGCGGTAATCTACGAACTCGATCTTCTCGACCGCCGCTCCGCCTACTTGCACGGGCGGGACGTAATTGACCGTTACTTCATACTCTTCTTCCAGGTACGTGATCGTCCGCGTGTTAGATCCCGCCGTGAGCGGAGGAGAAACCTGAAACTCCTTCGTTACTTCGTCTGAAAACGTGACGCTGATCGTCGTGGAGTTAACGGCCGCCGCGCTGACAACCGTAATCTCTTCGCCCGGATCCTCCTCGTTCTGAACGTCGAAGCTGTCCCATTCAATCGCATTGCCCTCGGCATCGTAATAAGTGATGTTGCCGAGTTCGCCTTTCTGAGCTTGCGTAATCGCCTGACCGTTGAACAATCCTTGAAACCCATTCGTTTGGCCTTCCAGATTAAAATACAACTTCCCATCCGCTTCATCCAATGCCCGCTGGATGCCGTCAACCCCATTGAAAAGCGCTTGAACCGAATAAGCTTTCTTGCCGATGACTACGGTGTTTGCAGGCAATGCCATTGCCGTTGAGCTGAATAGCATTGTGGCTACTGCAGTTAGAGTTGCGACCTTGGTTGCTCTTCGCACGAAAATATCCTCCCTGTTATACAATGATTTTTTATAATTAAATGTACGATGACATTTAATCCGAAGCTTTCTACGCGTCGTAATCCTGAGTACGGTCCGCGCTTACATCAATCGTGAACGAGTTAATGACGTTACCGGAAGCACCCAGGATCGAAACGATCCTCGTACTGGAGCCGGTATTGAGAGCGATGCTCTCTCCGAAGCCTTTCGTCAATGAGGAGCCTTCCACTTTGAATTTGACGCCTGCCGAAGCAGAATTCACGGTGATATTTTTCAAAGTAGGCAAGTCTTCCGCGACGTCTACCGTCACGTTCGCCGTCAAAGACGCCGGCTCTGGATTCGGAGCCTTGAATACGTAGTCCTTTTGATTATCGTTGGCGACGTCGGCATTTACGGAGCCCAGTTCGTTGGCGTCGGCATCCAAGATCGTCACTATAAGTGCGGCTTGCCCAGTTACCAAGGTGATCGATTCTCCAAACGGTTTGACCAGATCCGAGCCTTCCACCCTAAACTTCGCACCGACCGTCGACGATTTCACGGTGATGTTCTTAAAGGTCGGCAAGTCTTTCGCGACTTCTACCTTAATGGTTGCAGTTTGCTCCGACTCTCCCGGCTCTTCGCCTACATATTCAAACGTATAGGCTTTGCTGTTATCGCCGTTTACGTCAGCCATAACAAACCCTATTTCATTCCCGTTCGTATCCAGGATCGTGACCTTAAGAGTAGTTGCGCCAGCGTTCAGAGCGATGGACTCACCGAACGGCTTAACCAGAGCGGAGCCTTCTACTTTGAACTTTGCGCCGACCGTCGCCGAATCTACCTTAATATTTTTCAGGGTTGGCAATTCTTCAGCCACGTCAACCGTAATGTTCACCGTTGCCGAGTTTGCCGCTATCACTTTGACCGTCACTTTGCGTTCAGCTGCCGCGAGACCACGCGAATCCGATACGTTATAAGTAAGAACGTAGTCTCCGACTTTGGACGTATCCACTAGATTCTCGCCGGTCTTCACGATCCGGCTCGTGATATCCCCATCCTCGGGATCATTTGCCGTTACTGCGGGAGCCTGGAAGGCCCCCCCTACCCGAATCGTAATGACGCCATCGTTCTTGCCGTCCGGTTCAACGACCGTAATAACAGGCTTTTGGTTTTCCACCTGGAGCGTGTAGTTCTTCCTGTTGTCGCCTGCTACATCAACGATGACGAAGCCGAGCTCCTTGCCTTCGTTGTCCAGAATCGTGACCTTGAGAGTAGCGGCTGCGGTATTCAACGTAATAGACTCCTTGAAGGACTTAACCAAAGTCGATCCTTCCACTTTGAACTTGGAGCCGACATCCGCCGAATGAACAGTGATTTCCTTAAAGGTCGGTAAATCCTCGGCCACGTCTACCTCTATGTCCGCCTTGACGACATTCGGCGCGGGCGCTTCTACTTTAACCCTCACTATGCGTTCCGCCGCGGCCAGATTGCGGCTATCCGTTACGTTATATTTAAGGACGTACTCGCCGACTTTGGATGTGTCGACTAGATTTTCGCCGGTTTTCACGATCTTGCTCGTAATATTGCCATCTTCCGCATCAACAGCGGTTACTACGGGAGGCGTGAATTTGTCTCCGACTTTCAGCTTTATCCACCCGTCATTCGATTCGTCCCGTTCATCGACCGTAATAACCGGTCTTTGGTTCGGAGTAGGCGTTGGAGTTGGACCAGGACCTCCTCCTCCTCCACCATAGTTAACTTTGACGTCGAATGTAAGCTGGCCATCGGCATAACCGTCTTTCTTCGCGGTTACGGTAATTTTGACCGCACCCGATTTCAAGCCCTTCACTTCGATATTCGGGCCGTTCACGGTAGCCGTCGCCACTTTGTCGTCGCTGCTCTTTACCGTAACCTTCGCGTCTTCCGGCTTTGTTTTCACGGCGACCTTAGTCGTGAAATTCACGATCACGCTTTGTTCCTTAATAGCTTCGATCGTTACTTTTTCCTTCGGCGCCTTCGCCTTCAACGCGCTTTTCAAAGCGAACACCGTTTCCGCTCTCGTGATCGACTGCTTCGGCTTAAAGCTTCCGTCGGAGTAACCCTTAATGAAGCCGGCCTTGGCTACAGCGCCTATGTACCCTTTGCTCCAACCGGAGAAAGCGGTAAAATCGGCAAGCTGGGAAGCTTCTTCCTCGTCTTTCTCCAATGATGCAAGCCGGGATACGATAGCGGCCGCTTCTTCGCGTGAAATGTTGGCGATCGGTTTGGCCGTTCCATCCGAATAACCATTCAAATATCCGGCTTTGCTCGCAATCGCGATTTCCTTGTAGTACCATGCGCTTTCCTTAACGTCTTTGAACGATATCGCGGCAGGTTCGGTCAATTGGAACGACCGGTTTACCAAAGCCGCGAATTCCGATCTGGTGATTCCATCATCCGGTCTGAACGAGCCATCCGAATACCCTTTCACCAGTCCCGCTTCATACCATTCGGAGATATCCGCTTCTGCCCAATGTCCTTCGATGTCGGACAATTCGGACGATTGGGCGTTTGCAAATCCCGTGGGAATCGCAACCGCAAGTAGCAATGCTGCCAACAGAAGTAAGGGAATACTACGTCCTGTCCTTTTCCTCATGCGTTTCATTCTTAAAGCTCCTCTCGTAGGTTTGATACTCAAAATGATACAAAAAGTATCATCTGGAGCCATATTAATATACAAACTGTAACATCGTCAATCTGTCACGGGTCACTAAATTTTTCACTTAATGTCATGTATTACCACAAAAAAGTCATGGTGACTACCGTCACTTGACATATAGCTTACATATTACTTTTTGCATGACTTTACTCATGACTTGTCATATAATCATGCAAAATACTGCGAATTACCGATTGACGAACAGGACACTCCAAAGCCTACGTAGAAGTAATATGGTTTTAATTGACTGAGGACTTTCTTGGAGTGAAACGAACGAACGCCTTTTAAATGTCAAAAAACCCGGCATTTAATAAATGCGCGGGTTTCTCTTTGCATTTTATTGGATAATCAACCAAAGCAATAAATAGTAAACTCGTAATATCCCAGTCAACATCGTTCCTGATTACCCCTTGTTAACCGGTAATTCAACTTCCATGGTCGTCCCCACGTTTACGATGCTCCGAATCTCGATCTTCCCTTTGTGCGCTTCAACGATTCGATGGCAAATCATAAGACCTAATCCGGTTCCGCTTTCCTTCAGCGAGAAGAAGGGTTCGCCGATTCTCTCCATCCGATCCGCGGGAATTCCGACTCCTTGATCGGCAATTTTAGTCGCAATCGTATCCTGATCCTTCATATATATCGTGATTTCGACCATCCCGCCATTCGGCATAGCTTCTATTGCGTTTTTCAAAACATTCATGAACACTTGCTTAATCTGGTTGGGTTCGCATTCTATGGAGAATCGAGGGGAAAGTAACGTCAAATTCATCTGCACGTTAAACATTGTCGCCTGAGGTTGCATGAATACAAGGACTTGTTCGATCAAATCCCGAAGGTCGCATACGACGAAATGCATAGTTTGAGGCTTGGCCATCCCGATAAACTCGTTCACGATATCATTGATCCGATCGATTTCCCCGAGCATGATATCGACGTAATCCGTATTTTTCTCGCGAAGAAGCTGCATGAATCCTCTCAGCGATGTCAGAGGATTCCGAATCTCGTGCGCGACTCCCGCGGCGAGCTCCCCTGCGATCGATAGCTTGTCGGATCTCCGTATCATTTCCTCCGTTTTTTTCCGTTCCGTTAAATCACGAATAACGACTTGCACGATAGGATGTCCGATGTGCCTATGCACGCAGACCGACGAAACCTCGACATCTACGATCTCGCCATCTAAGCATTTAATCTTCATCTCGATAAAATCCATATAATCATTGGTTTGAACGACTTTTTCCATCCGTTCTAATATGAGGGGGAGGTAGCTGGAGCAAAAAAAATCGATCACCGGATATCCGACGAAATCTTGCGGCCCTGATCCCCGCAACAATTTAATCCCTCTATTATTAATGAACGTAACGATGCCGGCTTGATGCAAAATAATCGGTTCAGGGGATAGCTGAAGCACGCGGCTGTATTCCCGCTCCTTAACCTCGAGCTCTGACACCGCCTTCTTGCGATCCGTTATATCGCGACATAATAATTGAACCGACTTAACCCCTTGGAATACGATCTGAACCATCGTGCTGTCGACATAGATGATTTCGCCGTCAAGCCGGATGAGCCTTTCTTCTTTTCTTTCCGGAACTTTACCTTCATTAAGAAACTTATGAACATCATCCGCCAGACTTTGCCGATCATCCGGATGTACGAAGCGCTCAATGCGTTGGCCAATGATTTCATCTGGATGGTTAGCTCCGATAAGTCGTACCGCAGCCGGATTAACGAAAACAACGACGAAACCCTGATGGACGACAATCGGCTCCGGGGAACATTCTACTAAGACACGGTAGCGTTCCTCGCTCTCCCTAATCTTTTCCTCTGCTAGCTTCCTGCAAGTAATGTCCCTCTCGATAACGATAAGAGCAATCAATGCGCCATCCGCATCGTTTACGGGAGAGATCGTAACGTCCGTATAGAACGCCCCGCCGCTCTTGGTGATTTTCTTGGCTTCTATGACCGTTACTTTCTCTCCCTTGGCAATCCTTTCGAACACTTGTAGCGCCTTTATCCGCTCTTCGGGACTTAAAGGCATTTCATTGCCGATAATTTCATCCCGGGTCCAGCCGTGAAACTCCTCGAACTTCTTATTAACCTCCAATACTTTCCCAGCCGTATCAATCACGTACACGGCATCGGAAGTAAGGTTTAAGAAGGAATCTAGCACAAGCAACTTGTTTCTGACATCGGAGAGCAGATTGTTGTTGTTAATTGTCATCACCCGTGACATAGATTGGTATAATAGACTATTAATTCACCAATCTTCGACATAATCCTTGTCGATCTCCTTAAGATGATGAAATAAATTCCAATTATTTCTTGTAGCTGATCAAAATAGCATTACTGATTTTCCGTCCAGGCGTCGTTAAATACTTCCCGTCCGCGTACAATCCGCTCGATGCCCCTCCATCCAGATTCATGGCTTGGTGGGCTCCCGCCTGCTTCATGATTTCCGCGAGTTGAGGGATGGTCGCTCCGCCCAACGTAAGAAGAATAAGCTTATGGTCACGGGTAATGCCTAACGCGCTGCGCGCGCCCCCGCCCGTTAATATTTTCGGATCTCTAAACCCTTCCTCCACGACATTAAGCGCGACAATCCCATCCTTCACCAACCGAGGGCCCGCTTGTACGCCGCCTTCGATCTTGATTTGCTTATAGTCTTCCTTATATTCCGTTCCTGAGATGAGCTTAACGAGCTTGTTCATATCGAAAGTGAACATCGTTCTCCGATCGCTTAAACTCTTGTGCTTATGCTCGCCTTCGCTAATCACGTTACCGTAAGGAACCTTGAAGGCCTGTTCCGTATACGCATCGAAGAAACTGCCGTTAATCGCGACTACAGCACCGTTTTTCTTCGCAATGCTATTAAGGTCTTCGACTTTACCGATTTCGTCCTGCGCCAATCCGATACTTAAGCCGATGCCGGGGTGAAGCAAGGATATCGTAACCACTTGAGCGCTAAACGTATTGCGTCCAACCTTAAACGTCCTCTTCTCGGTCTTGATCGGTTTGTCGCGATTCGGATTTTGAGTTTGCTTGACGACGGGTATTTCTTCCGTTTGTTCTCCCGAGGTCACGCTAACGGACGCCGAGTTCGCGTTCCACGTCGTCTTCATATTCAGTTTCTCGGCAACGAATTTCAACGGCACGTATTTGACTCCGTCCGCGATATAAGCACCATCCGTCAGCGCGACCCCCTCATTGTTGACGATAGCTTCTTTATTTCCTATCGATAGAACAAGATTGGTTTCTCCATGGGTGATTCCCAATCGTTTATCCGTGGAATTCCACTTTATATTCGCTCCCATTGCGGTAAGGAAAGTAGTTGGTACATAAATAGAAGCAGTCGCGGGATCCAAGTAACCGAATGATTTGGTCCCGGTAGAGGCCGAGCCTGTAGAAACGAAACAGAAGCAAAACAAAAGCAAAACGCTAGCGAAAAACTTGTTCATGATCATATAACTCCTTGTTCTCTTGTTGTTGGTCACTCCTTTTCTATCGGATTTTCTGAAAATACATTGAACATCGGCATAGAAAAACCCCGACACTCGGCTTGAGATGTCGGGGCTGGCCTTGCTCTATCAGTGAGAATATTTCGAAATAACCGAATCCAGGATGTCCGCAATCCGCGAATAGCCGGCATTTAACTCGTTAGCGTTAAGCGATATCCTTACGAAGCTCTCGTCCACGTCCATCGACTCAGCGAGCATGCTCATGAAACCGGTAGCCTTGCGATCGATTTGCAACAGCAAATCCACTCCATCAGGCCGATTGTTAAGGAAGATAAGTTCGAGCTCATCCAATCTGCCGCGGTAACGTCCGCTCGTCGGCACCCATTCGAATTCTTGAACGAAAGGCAACGCGGCGCGCATGCGAGGAGCGTACAACGATTCGGCATTTTTCAACCGGAACCCGAGGGTATCGATCGCATCCAGCACGGTTTGCTGATGATCCGAAGGTTCTACTTGAATGTGGTCCGCATCGGTAGGATCTACTGCGGATTGAATGTCCGCCGCCGTCTTGATCCATACCGGAGTCCGCCCCAGAGTAAGCGGAGTATTCCCCGGAAGGACGAAAGTAAACGGAATTTCCTTGAACTCTTCGACGCCGATCGTTATAGGCTGGGAAACGCGGATGCTGCTGATTTCCGAATTTTTGTGTATTTTCGTGTCGTTCATTTCTTGGAGATACGTGGTCATTACCGATAACAGGATGCCATCCACTTTTTGCTCGATCGATCCGCCCTGAATCCGGACGACGCCGCGTACTTCTTCTCCAGGATAGTAGGATGATTTCTCAAGCACCGTATCCACTTTCGCCGAACCGATTCCTACGCTTGCCAACATTCTTCCGAAAAATGACATCCTTCTCATCCCGACCCTTCATAAGTATTGGTACATGAAAGGATATACGAATCAATTCGCCAAAGGATTCGCACTATTAAAAAATCGAAACTATAAATTAAACAGCCTTGAAAACCGATTCCACGGGACAAAAACGAACGGGAACGGAAGGGAAAAGAACGCCTAGACGATCAGCCAGCAGCCTCATCCCCGGTTGTTCGCTTTCTAGATGGCCCAGAACGAGTAACGCCTGGCGACGTCCGATCTCGATTGCATCCCTCACGTACTCCGGCGTCTCCCATTCCGGTCCTTCTCCGTAGGCAACCAAATCCACGTTATGCTTCTCGAACAGGGGAACAGAATGCTCAATCCCGCCACGATATCCCACTAATAGACCGACTCGGCGGCATGGCATCGCTAAGTCGCCTGCAAGGCGAAGGGTAGCGAGACCTAACCGTTGCTTGACATGTTCCGCGACGACTCCAACGGTGCTAGCCGGCAGATGGACCACTGATGCGGCGGGAAAATGTTCGATTTTATGCTCCTGCCAATCCAGCGCTTGAATGAGCCCTTCCATGATCCCGTCCGGGCTAGCCCTATGCAATGAATCATGCAAACGATAAATCGCGATCCCGCTATCTTCGATGAACCGCTTCTTATCGGCATGCACAGACTCATGATCCGAACAGGTTTCTCCTGTTTCGCGATGACTATAGAACACTCCTTCGTGCGTAACGACCAGATTGGCCCCCCATATCCGGGCTTGCTCCAAGACGCGCCGAGTCGCCATGAACGCCACGACGATTCCCTTAACTTCCGACAACGGGTTCCCAGCGATCAACCGGTCAACGCTGTTGGGGATCTCTCCGATCTGCGCGGCGAGCGCATGGATGACGTCTTGAATTCGGATGTTCATCCTGCCGCCTCCTATACTCCGGAATAAGCCATAAATCCGCCGTCAACCGGGACCGTTATGCCGGTGACGAATGCTGAAACGCTATCGTCCGCGAGCCAGATTAGCGCACCGAGCAAGTCCTCCGGCCGGCCGAACCTGCGCATCGGCGTATGCGCGAGAATCTTATGCGACCGCTCCGTTAACGAGCCGTCTTCCCGCGTTAATAACTTTCGGTTTTGCTCGGTTAGGAAAAAGCCCGGAGCGATCGCGTTAACCCGAATCCCTGAGTCCGCCATATGAACGGCCAACCACTGCGTGAAGTTATCGATAGCGGCTTTCGCCGCGCTATATGCCGGCACTTTGGTCATAGGGCTGGGAGCGCTCATCGAGGACAGGTTGATAATATTCGCTCCCGGGCGGCCTAGCATTTGTTTGGCGAAAGCCTGCGTCGGGAGGAGCGTCCCGAGGAAGTTCAGATCGAACACATAACTGAAGCCCTCCTCGGTCAAGTCGAAGAAGGTACGGATATCCGTTCTCTCCGTATCTCCCGGTTGAAACGTCTCGTTCGTCGTACTGCCCCCCGGATGGTTGCCCCCAGCCCCATTAACGAGAAGGTAGCACGGACCTAACTGCTCTTGAACGAGCTTCGCCGCACCGTTCACGCAGTCGGCATCCAGCACGTCGCAGACGAACGCTCGCGCTTCTCCCCCCGCCAGGCGAATCTCCTCCGCTACTCTTTGCCCTTTGTCCTCCGTCCGGTTCAGTATCGCCACTTTCATTCCTTGGCGGCCTAACTCCTTGGCCATCTCGGAGCAGAGAACTCCGCTCCCGCCCGTCACGACGGCTACCTTGTCTCGTAAATTCTCATGGATTGGAATGCTCATGGTAACTTCCCCTTTAGCTCGCGTTCATGGAATCCCAAACTCCCCACAAATACATAATGCCTAGCGCTCTGTCATATAAACCGTAACCAGGCCGGCACTGCTCATCCCAAATATGCCTTCCGTGATCCGGTCTGGCATATCCGGTAAATCCGGTTTCATGGTAAGCCCGCACGATACCGGCAATGTCTACCGTCCCATCCGACGTCCGGTGAGACGTTTCGATAAAATCCCCGTTATCGTAAACGCGGACGTTCCGAATATGGGCGAACGGGATATGACCCGCGAATTCCCGCACCATTGCCGAAATATCGTTCCGCGGATTCGCTCCAAGCGAGCCGCTGCACAATGTGATGCCATTGCTTGGACTGTCGACCAGCCGAAGCAATCTTCGCAAACTATCCGGCCCCGTGATGATTCTTGGCAATCCGAAGATCGGCCATGGCGGGTCGTCCGGATGTATCGCCATTTTGATCCCATTGCTTTCCGCTACGGGGATAATCTCCTCCAGAAAGTATTGCAGGTTACTCCATAAATCCTCCTCCGAAACGCTCGAATAGGCTTCGAAGAGCGGGGTCAACTTCTTAAGTCTTTCCGGTTCCCAACCCGGCATCGTAAAATCAAGATCGTTCGCGATCCGATCGACCAACTCGCGCGGATCCATGCCGTCGACTTTGGCTTTCTCATAGAAAAGAGCCGTCGAGCCATCCTCTAGCTCCTTAAACAAATCGGTCCGTACCCAATCGAATACCGGCATGAAGTTATAGCAGATCGTTTTCACGCCTACCTTAGCCAGCTTTTCGATCGTTTTCTTGTAGCGATCGATGTATATATCCCGCGAGGGCAATCCAAGCTTAATATCCTCATGAATGTTCACGCTCTCGACGACTTCGAGATGCAGGCCGTACGAATCCGCTTGTTCCTTATAAGCCAAAATTTTGTCCATCGGCCATTCTTCGCCCGCGGGAACGTCATGAAGCGCCCATACGATCCCTTCCACGCCGGGAATTTGCTTGATTTGCTTCAGCGTGACGGTATCGTTCCCTTCCCCGTACCACCGGAATACCATTTTCATTCGACAACCGCCCTTTCGTTCTAAGCAGTTAGTAGATTAAGCGATCGTAATCGTCCGCGATTCCCGATTTGCGATAGAAATAAGTATTCACGATATCCCGCCATTCCCCGGCATGCTCGGCCTGATGCAAGAGCCGCTCCCTCACTTGGAGATATATCCCTTCGTCGATCTTTTCCTTGATCGAATCCCATTGCGCCACTAAATCGACGGCCTGGTCCGCACCGTTGAAATGAGAATCGTATATATGTTGAATAACCGTTTTGCCGGATTTCAGCACGTGCGTGTAAGATACGTGATGGAAAAAAAGCAGAAGCTCATCCGGGCATCGTTCCGGAGATTCGTATAGGTCCGATTGCGGAGAATGGTACTGTCCCGCGTAACCCGTACCCGATCTTACCGTGCGGTCAACCCCGATGCCGTAGCGATCCGCATAGTGATAGGTACCCCATTTGGAATATTCATACCCGTCAACGTTAGGGCCGTAGTGATGTCCGGGATTGACCATCCAGCCTACACCAAGAGGCGCCGTATAGGCCTCGTAGATACGATGAGAGTCGCTGAGCATCTTCAGAATAATCCCTTCGGTTCCCATGTCCTGCCCGAAAGTCATCCGAATCCATTCCCGAGAAATCTGCTCCGAGCTAAGGCACGGATTCCATGTCAACCGGGCATAGCCGTACCAATTGGCCTGAGCGAGAATATGCCCGGTCCAATTCATGTCATCCCCGATATTCCCTACCGCCGCAAGACCTCCCCGTTTCCTTCCGAACAGTCTTCCGCTCGCAACCTCCGAGACGGTCGAATGTTCCCCTTGAGCATAAGTATCGAATTCGAGAATTTCCTTCCACTGCGGAACCAAGTAGCACAGGTGTCGCTGCTGGCCTGTATACTCTTGCGTAATCTGCAGTTCCAACAGTTGATTGGTGCGCGTTAACCCGCCCAGCAAAGGAGAAACGGGCTCGCGAACTTGGAAATCCATCGGCCCGTTCTTAATCTGAAGCAGGACGTTGTCCCGAAACGTACCATCCAGCGGCATAAAATGGTCATATGCGGCTCTAGCTCTATCCGTCGATCGATCCCGCCAGTCCTGCAAGCAGTTATAAACGAAACAGCGCCAGATCACTTCTCCGCCGTATGGTTCCAGAGCCTCGGCCAGCATATTTGCACCGTCCGCATGATTGCGACCGTAGGTGAACGGCCCCGGCCGGAATTCCGAATCCGCTTTGACCACGAATCCGCCGAAATCCGGTATATGGCGGTATATTTCCTTAGCAGCCCCGCTCCACCACCGGCGTACTTCCGGCACCAAAGGATCCGCCGTTTCCAGCCCGCCGATCTCGATCGGACTAGCGAAATTTACGCTTAAATAGAGGCGAATGCCGTAACCGCGGAAGATGTCCGCAACCTTCGCGACATCTGGCAGGAACTCCTCGGTAATTAGCTTCGATTCTTGAACGTGAACGTTCACGTTGTTAATCGAGACGGCGTTGATCCCCCCGGAAGCGAGCAAACGGGCGTAATCCCTAACGCGGCTCAGATCCTCAATGAACCTGCTATCTCGATAAAAAATGCTTCGCCCCGCGTAACCGCGCTCTATCGATCCATCCATGTTATCCCAATGGTTGATCATTCTGAGGCTGTTTCGCGGAAATTCTCGCACGCTCGCAGTTTCGATATCTTCCCCGGTCTGCATCATTCGAATCAAGTGGAAGACGGCATATAATACCCCTTTGTCCGTCTCCGCCAATAGATACACCCGACCGTCTTCCGATGCGAGCACGATATAGCCTTCATTACCCAGTTCGGCAATATCGGCCGCTTCGACAAACGAGCCGAGGCCTAGTCCCTGTAAGCTGTCGAAAGTTCCGGCCACGATCGCCGGACCGTCTTCCGATATTCCGATCTCTAGCGGTTTTGCTCCGAGCATCGAGGTCAAAGCAAGCTTAAGTTCGGCACGCGCCGACTCTATTAAAGCGGATTCCCCAATGAGAGCGATCCGGGAACACCGTTTCAAATAAGCATCTCGCGAGATATCGTCGTCAATATAGGAATACCTCAACCAACATTCGTAACCGCTTCTATCGTTTTTAAGATTCATGCTGACATTCCTGCCTTTCGATATATCAATGCAAAAGAGCCTCCCCATACAAGGAGGCTTAGAACGGGCTTAGCTCAACCAAATCTTAAACCGTCCGCTTAATGCCAATACGGCGAACAAATAAAGGCAGTTGTCGTAATAACGCCGGTCCCCCGTGCGTACGGGGGTATTCCAGAACAACTGTACGCTTGCCTTTGCATGCGCTCCTTCCGGATGGGCAAGCGACCCCATGGCGTTCGTAGCGACGAGACCGACGGGATGAAGCGATTTTTCCTCGAACGGTTCGCCCGAGATTTTATAACGCCTGTAGTCATCGGGTTGCTTGTCCGCGAAGAACGCTTGGATACGATCGGTTTGTTGTCTCATCCACTCATTAGAACCGAACCATTCCGCATCGAGTCCGATATTGGCGGCAACCCGGTAGGAATCGCTGAAAAAGTGTCCGTACCCGCGTTCGTCGTTCGGCGTACCATCGTAGAACGAATACTCCGGAGCTAGACCGGTTTCCTGGTGGCAAGCCACCCGCAAATAATCCCTGCTCGCCGCCGCGGCTTCCTTCCAGAACGTCCGATCTTCCTCGTTTGCCCACAAAGAGAACAGCTCGTAGAAATGCGGAATATGGTAAGACGGATCGGTATATTCGCAGTTCGGTATAAACTTGATCAATTTGTTGTATGGGTTCCACATCGGATACCCGATCCCGTCTTCCCCCTTGTGAACGCACGCATGAAGCAATTCCCTAGCCTTCGCGCCGTAATCCATCGGGGAAGGACCGTCGCCCCACCGATTCGAGGCGAAGAACAACGCGAGAGCGAAATACTCTTCGCCGTCCGGCGCGGGGCCATGCGCCCGCTTCGTGCCGTCCTTATTACAAGACCAAGCGAAGTATCCCGCGTTCTCTCCGGAAGACATAAACATATGCTTATACGTCCATCTCCATAACCGATCGAAAATGTCCTTATGGCCGAGTTGCACGGCCATCATCATGCCGTAGGACATGCCTTCCGTCCGAACGTCGTCGTTCCCGGTATCGAGCATATAACCCATGTCGTCTCCGACGGGATAATAGATTCTCGTAGCTTCATTGTCTCCGAACAAGAGCTGCCACGTCTGTTCGACTCTGACGGCAATATCCTCTTCGTCGTATCCGTAATCGAGCAGAAGATTGCGATAATTGCCGGAGTAATAAGCGCCTTCGTGCTTCGATGCTTCCATTAATCCTACACTCCCCCTACTTATTCGGATACAACGCCCCAGAAGCTCGGTTTTGGCTGGTGCTTCTCATCGAACAGCAACGGCCAGTTTTTCCGACCCCGAACCGGAAAATCGTCAAGCCAAGTGTAATCGTCCGCAGCCCCCCAGAAAGTGACTGAATCAATGACGTCCCGGTATTCCCGAAGCATACTGAACACAACTTCATACTTTCGAGCTTGCAGCTCTAACATCTCTTCGGTCGGAGCGGTCAGATCTGCCCTCCTGTCTTCGAACCGGAAAACCGACACGTCCATCTCGGTCAAGTGCAGCACCAAGCCAAGCGATGCGTATCTTTCGATCGCGGCCCGGATCTCATCCAGCCCCGGATCATACAAGTTCCAATGAGCTTGCAAACCGACGCCATGTACCGGCACGCCTTGGCTGCGCAGGGATTGCAACAGAGCGTATATCTTTTCCCGCTTCATCGGATGCGACTCGTTGTAATCGTTATAGAATAGCAGCGCTTTCGGATCCGCTTCGTGAGCGAATTCGAAAGCTTTGGCAATAAAGCTCGGTCCGGCAATTTCAAGCCACTTGGAAGAGCGGAGCAGCTCCGCCCCTTCGTCCGCAATGGCTTCATTGACGACATCCCAAGCATAGATATCCCCTTGGTAACGTTTCACGACGGTATCGATATGGGATTTCAGACGGGCAAGCAGCGTATCGCGGCTAACCGATCCTCCATCGCTGTCCTGGAACAGCCAATCAGAAGTCTGATTATGCCATACGAGCGTGTGCCCTCTCATCTTCTTTCCATGTTCTCGTGCAAAACCGACGATTTGGTCGGCTGCTTCGAACGTATACGTATCCTCCGCGGGATGAAGACTTATGAACTTCATCTCATTCTCGGCGGTAAGGCTGTTATAGTGACTGGCGATCAGTTCCCCCGCTTCGACGATCGTACGCGGGTTGACCGCGGCTCCTATATCGAAATAACCTTGGAAAGCTTCATGCAATTTAGGAATGCTTCGGTTAATATTATCTGCCAAATCTGCTCATCCTCCCGTTAACCCTTCACGCCGCCGACCATCATCCCTTTAACGAAGTACTTCTGCAAGAACGGATACATGACGATCATCGGAACCGAAGCCACGATCGTCATCGTCGATCTTACCGCGAGCGGCGTAACCGCGTTGGCTGCCGCTTCCGGATTTGAAAATGCACTTGCCGCCGACGAAGAGGCGCTTGAGTTCTGTAGAATTTTTTGCAGTTCGTATTGCAGAGTACTAAGTTTGATATTCGACGAGTTATACAAGAATACATCAAGCCAAGAGTTCCACTGATATACCGCCGTGAACAACGCCACCGTCGCAAGAACAGGCAGACAAAGAGGCAGTACGATGTTGAAGAACGTCCTGAATTCTCCCGCTCCGTCTATTCTTCCCGACTCAAGAATGCTTTCCGGAAGTCCGTCGATGAATGATCGGATAAGAATGAGGTTGAAGACGCCGATCAATCCCGGCCAGATATAAACCCAGAAGCTGTCTATCAAGCCTAAATCGCGAATGTTCAAATAGTTCGGAATAAGGCCCGGGTTAACGTACGCGGTCAGGACGAAAGCGATCGTGATGAACTTACGCAACACGAATTCTTGCCGACTGATCGTATACGCTACCATTGCCGAACAAAATACGGTTGTTATTGAACCGATAACCAACCGAAGAATCGAGATCAACGTCGCATGGAATATCGTCGATTGACTAAACACGAATTTGTAATTTTCAAACGACAAGTCTCTCGGCCAAATATAGATGCCACCCCTAATCGAATCCATCGCTCGGTTCAACGATAACGCAAGAGTGTTCAAAAAAGGATACAAGGTGACAACCATCAGTAAGCAAAGGAAGGTGATATTTAATATGTCGAAAATTCGGTCTCCCATTGAAGCGTTCCTTCGGGGAAGCTTCTTAGGGGCAGTTCCTGTAGCTAAGTTCGCCATCCGGTAATCCTCCTTTAGAACAATCTGCTCTCTCCTGCACGTTTTGCAATATTGTTCGCGATGAACAGCAAGACGATGCTGACGAGACTTTTAAACATACCTGCCGCGACAGCCAGGGAAAAGTTGCTTTGGTTAATACCGTAAGTCAGAACAAATATGTCAATGTTCTCGGAATAATCGATGTTCATACCGTTTTTAAGCAGGTATTGCGCCTCGAATCCCGATTCCATCAAATTACCGATGTTTAATATAAGCAAGACGACGATAACCGATTTGATACCTGGCAACGTAACGTTCCACATTCGTCTGAAACGCCCCGCTCCATCCATTTCAGCCGCTTCGTACTGCGCGGGATCAATCGTTGCCATCGCAGCCAAGTAGACTATCGTATTCCACCCGAGGTCTTTCCAAACGGTCCCAAGTCCTAATATGGTCCAGAAATCTTTCGGAATGCCGAGGAACAAAATTTCTTGGCCTTTCTCGATCATGCCTAATTTAATCATTAACATATTGATAATGCCATCCGGCGCGAGCGTCGCTTGAATAATCCCCGCGGCGACGACCCAAGATAGAAAATGCGGCATGTAAGTAACCGTCTGTACGACACGTTTAAATATCATTCCACGCAATTCGTTGAGCAAGAGCGCGAGGATAATTGCGGTAATAAAACCAAGGGCGAGATTGATCCCGCTCTGTGCAAGCGTATTTCTTAATACGCGGAGAAACCGTTCGTCTTGAAAGAGAAACTTAAATTGATCCAAACCGACCCATTCTTGTTCCGAGAAGCTTTTGGCCGGTCTATACTTTTGAAAGGCTGTCGTCCAGCCCCACAGTGGCAAATATTTGAAGAGAAAGAGCCATATGAGAAAAGGAACGGACATCAAAACGAGAATCCTTTGTTGCACAAGTTTTTTGAAGAAAAGCTTTATTCCCGTCGGCTTTAGGTCAGACGCGATGGAAGTCGTTGTAGATTTGATGTTGCTCGCCATATTCATTCTCCTTCCGGACCGGTCTTTGCTTTGTGGAAAGCGAAAGCCGGCTTATGCGAGCCAACAGCACGTATAAGCCGGTCTTTCGCTTTATCATTATTATCGATTATTTGGCAGCTTCAATAGCAGCTTTAATTTGCTCCGTATACCATTTTTCATAGCCAGCCGTGTCAAGCTTGCCGAATGCGGTCAAATATTCTTCCCATACTTTATCGAAGTCGGCCGGTTTCGCGAGCACGAGCTTCGGATAGAATTTCTTCGTTACTTCGTCCTTCGTCGTTTCCCAAATTTGTTCCGGTGAACCTTGCGTTTTCGGAATGCCCCATGCAGGGTACCACGCGCGGTCGTCCGGAGCAGCGAAGAGCTCAGAGTACGTTTTGACGCCATATTTTTCGAGAATCGTTTTGTCCGCATCCGTCAAGCGCATTTGGAATACTTCCGGTTGGAAGCCTGGTGCGAACGCGTTGCCATCAGAAAGCGTGGAATTCGCGCCGTATTGCGGCCAATCCCAGTTAAAGTATCGGAAGCCGAAGCTCAAATTGAACGGCTCGTCGATTTTTTTGATTTGCTCAGCCGTACGGTAGAAGCGACCTTTGTCGTCCACTTCGTATGTTTCGCCTTTAATACCCCAGCTCTTAAGGATTTGGTTTTCTTCTTTCAGCAGATTATCCCAATATCCCATGATCCGCTCTGGATCTTTCGCGCTTACGCTGATACCGATACCGCGGTTCTTAACGAATCCCGGAGGATCCAAAAGCTGGTCTTTACCGCCATCCCACGTAAGTGGCATCGGGAAGTATACGAAATCGTCTTGCGTTGGATCTTGTCTTGCCGCATCTACCAGAAGGTTGCGGGCATTGGCCGATTGCCAGCCATAGTCAAAGAATCCGAGGACTTTCTTAGAAGAAAGCTTTGCAAGATATTGATCGTAATTGTCTACGAAGGATGCTTTGTCGAATAGACCTTTAGCGTTCAAATCGTTCAATTTTTGCAACCAACGCTTCGTGGAATCGGTCGTGTAATACGTTTTGGCTTCGAACGTCGTCATATCGACTTCGACGTTACCGTCGTTAGGATAACCGTCCAAGTGCATAGGCACGTTGGAGGTCGCGAAAAATCTCCAGTCGTGCGTCAAGGAAATCAGTCCAGTCAAATCTTCGTCTTTATGTTTGGCGACGTAGTCTTCAATCAGCTTCGTGTATTCATCCAGCGTCTTTATCTTCGGATAGCCCGCTTCTTTCAATACGCGGCGTTGAATCCAAAATGCGCCTTGGTTGATTTCAGGATCCGGCACGAAGTCGCCGACTTGGGCTGAGATCGGGAGGTAGTAGATTTTTCCATCCGCCGCTTTCATTTGGTTGAGGAACGGACCGTATACACGCTTGATGTTCGGGCTCTTTTCAATCAGATCGGTCAGGTCCATAAACGCGCCGGCGTCAACAAGCTGATCAATACCGGCATCCGGGTTGATGACATCCGGATAATCGTTAGAGGCGATCATCGTACCGATCTTAGCTTTCAGGTCGCCTACTAAATGTTCGATTTTAAAATTGACGCCAGTTTGATCCTCGAAAGCTTTACCGATTGTCGTCTCGTTCGTGTTCACGTCCGGCGCATTGGCTACGCCAAGAAAGTAAGAGAAAGTAACTTTATCAAGCGGTTTTTCCGATGCGGCTGCGCTTTCTGTTGCTGCAGGAGCGCTGCTGCTTGCAGTACTGGACGCGTTGTTCTTGCCATTGTTGCCATTAGAGCAAGCAGCAGTGAACACTAATACGGCAGCCATGCAAGTCAATAATAATTTCTTAGCCAATCGATTCGAGCCCCTTTCAAAGATGTTTTTTATTTTTGTAAGCACTTTCATTATAAAAGCAATCAGGGGCTTTGTTTACCCAATAAACTATAGTTCATACTGTGAAAAACATATATGACTTTATTATTCGACCGTAATTTGCAATCGAATGGACGTTCCCTGTCCAGGCGAGCTGTCGATCTGGAGTCGAAAACGATCGCCGTAAATCAGTTTTAGTCGATAGATGACATTTTGCACGCCGATCCGCTCTCCGATGACTTCCTCGCTTTCCAGATAGGAGTAAATTAGTTTCACCCGCTCCTCGTCCATCCCTATTCCGTTGTCCATTATCGTGAATATCAATTTGTCCTCTAGCCGTTCGATATGAATATCGATTTTCCCACCTTGCTTAAGCGGCTCGATGCCATGTATGCTCGCGTTCTCCACCAGAGGCTGGAGCGTCATCTTAGGGATTAACTCCAACAGGCTCGCATCGTCTGCTTCGATCCGATAATTCAGCTTATCCCCGAATCTGTATTTCTGAATTTGAAGAAAGCTTTCAACCAATTCCAGTTCGTCTTTGACCGTTACTAAATCTTTGCCCCAGGATAACGATTTGCGGAAAATTTTCGCCATGTGATGAATGATCTTGGCGGTCTCCTCTTCGGATTTCATTAAGCTCCTCATACGGATCGTTTCGAGCGAATTAAAGAGAAAATGCGGATTGATCTGGCTTTGCAAGGCATGAAGCTGGGTCTGATTCCGTTTCAGCTCCAACTCTTTCTTCTGAATATCCGCTTTGTACACGTCGTGGATTAGACTACTGATTTGCGAAGTCATTCGATTGAATTCCGTCGTTAACTGACCGATCTCGTCCTTCGTTTCCTCGTTGTCGATCGTTTCGAAGCTATGATTTTTCACGCGTTTCATATGTTTCAGAATCCGAATAAGACGAACGTTCAGAGAACGCGTGAACCAAATAATGATCAACGTCGGAACGAGCACATTCGGGAGCGCCATATAAATGACGAATTCTCTGGATTTGCGCACGTCCTCGAGTACTTTCCATTCTTGGAATTCACCGCTAATACGCCAGCCTTCGAGATATTCCACGGATGGAAAGTTCTCTTCAAGCACGATCGCGCCATCCTCCGCCGCATGATGAGCCTTGTCCCCTTGCTCCTTATTCTCATTCGGCGAGGATTCATACTGCACCTCATCATCCGCGAGCAAGATTACGTTTCCTTCAAACATTACATTGCTGAACATTTGCTTGATCAACTCGGGGTGGAGATCGATTTTGATTACTTTCTCATAGTGGGTTTGTCCGACAGCACTGCTCATCTTGCGAACGATGCTGATCGACGGTTGCGTGGTCGAGTTAGTATCTCGCACGATGATCGGATTAGAGGTTCTGGAGCTCTCCAGTCTCTTATACCAGTCTTCTTTCTCTATATCCGAAATCGCAAGAACGGACCCCCCGTAAATAATCGTATTGTTGTCCGTAAAGAGACTGATATTCTGGATCGCTCTGTACACCGGCGCGTATTTCTCCAGCATATCCGTAATATAGGAGTGATAATTCATAACATAGTCCGAAGGGATGTCATATTGCTGGTCCAAATATTCGTTTAATATCGAGTCATTGTACAGAACGGTTGAAATTCCGACGACCACGTCGATCTGATAGAGAAATTCATTGCGCATCTGCTCGATAGCCAGCGACAAATCGTCCATCTTCTGCTTCTTGACGTTATTCGTCGTAATATTGTAAAAGATGACATTCGTCAGGATGACCGGGACAAGGACGGATAAAAAGTAAATGATCAGCATTTTGTTTCTAAGCCTAATATTATCTAGCGCGCCTCGTACCCTCATGATCCATGTTCCCCCCGCGATGCCTATGCTTTCGAGATCATGGCATTCTTATATTCGGTCGGCGTTTTTCCTTCCACCTTCTCGAATTGACTTACGAAATAATCCGCGTTGCCGAACCCGACGTTCGCCGCGATCTCGTACACCTTCTTATCGGTTTGCCTGAGCTGCTTCTTGGCTTCGTCAATCCGGATATGAAGCAGAAATTCATTGAAGTAAACGCCGTATGTTTTCTTGAAGAGTTGACCTAAGTAGACCGGATTCATGAAAAAAAGCTTGGAAATGCTCTTCAAGCTCATATTCTCGTTGTAATGACTTTCGATATATTGTTTGATTTTCCCGATTTCGCCTTTCCCCTTGGAGCTTCTCAATTCCGTAATATAGTCGGCGCATTCGGATAAGAAATCAACGAACAACCGTTTAATCCCTTGAAGCGTTCTCGGCTCGTGATGCCAATGCATGATCGGTTTCAAAGTACCGATCGTGCTCTCGTTACCTTGCATCGTCTGAATGACGCGGGTGATCCCATGCACGCACCTCGAGATGGAAGCCGTAATCGATTCCGGGCTATAGCTTTGCTCTTGAAATGCCGCGAACATCCGGGTCACGAGCATAAGCATCTTATCGCCGTCATGCAGTTCCAGGCTTTCTATCAATCCGGAGTAAATCGCGGGCTCGATTTCTTTGACTTGCAACACGACGCCCTTCGTGTCTTCATGGAGCGTTACGCTTTTGGCGTCGAAAACGTATTTATGCTCCATCGCGTCTAATGCGGTCAAGTACGATTTTCGGATAAGAGCAAGCGTAGGCGACACTTCTCCCACGTAAACCCTAAGAACCCCCTCGATCTTGCCGCTTACCGTCCGAACAAGCTCCTCCGCCAGCCTTCCGGCGCCTTCCGCTCCGGTGACGAACGCAAGAAAACCCAATTCCGATAAACTCCGCGCGTATAAGAAAGGCTCTTTGCCTTGAATATGTCTAGCCAGAATTGCTTCGGCCGCTTCCTTTGCCTGCTCGACCCGATTCACGCGCTCGGCTTCGTTTAATGCCATCGGAGCATCGTTCAATTCCAACGCAAAATAACGCAAAGGCTTATCTTCCGGCAGGCCCAACGATTGGGCGGCTTCCGACAAGCTTTTATCGTCCATCTGACCCGACAGAAGTTTCTCGAACATTGAGGATTGAATGACGCGATTGTCGGCTTGCGACCAACTCGGCGTACTGTCTATTTCTTTCGAGATACGCTCCAGCGTATCGATCAGTTCGATCTCGTCGATCGGCTTGAGTAAATAATCTTGAACGCCGAATCGAACCGCATGCTGCGCATACTTAAAATCTCCATAGCCGCTAATGATGATGAATTTCGTCGACTTGCCATTGCGTTTCCGTACCGTTTGAATAAGTTCAAGACCATCCAGTACGGGCATGCGAATATCGGTGATGACCAGATCTGGCGCTAGCCGTTCGATCAGATGAAGCGCTTCTTCGCCGTCATCCGCTTCGCCGATGATTTCATACCCGTACTTTTCCCACGGAATAAGCACCATCAGTCCTTTGCGCGCGAAAATTTCATCGTCTACCAAGATCACTTTTTTCATTAGGCCTCCAACTCCCCGCACCTCAATGTAATCGCTTCCATATTAAGAGTCAGAAGATGGATACACGCTGAATTGTGGAATCCAATCTTATCTTACTCAATGGGGTACATTTTTGTATACCTAATAAAATATAGAAAATTCTTCGTGAACTTTACATCATTGGCAAACTAACACGCGCGACAACCCCGGCATTGCCGCCGGGATTATGGCAAGTTGCGTAACCGACGCAAGAAGCTGGGAGATCAACCTTTAACGGATCCCGCGGCAATCCCTTCGACGATCCGGTTGCTAAGCAATAAGAAAGCGAGCAGGATCGGTAAAATACTGATCATGAGCGTCGCTCCGACCGCGCCCCAATTGGTCGTATATTGGCCGACGAAATTTTGCACGCCGACGGTGAGCGTCTTCAGATGATCCGAACTTATGAACGTGTTGACGAAAATAAATTCGTTCCAATTATAGATCATATTGATAATGGCAGCGGTAACGATAACGGAAGCGGTCATCGGAAGTACGATCTGGAAAAACACCCGGTTCACGCCGCAACCGTCCATGACGGCCGCTTCCTCGACCTCCCGCGGGAGCGCGTAATAGAATCCAAGTAAAATCATAATGGTAATCGGCAAATTGAACGCCGTATACGAGAGGACGAGGTTAGCCTGGTTATCCGTCAGATGAAGTTTCTGGAACAGATTAAATAAAGGTATTAACGTTGAATGAACGGGAATCATCATCCCGACCATGAACAGTCCGAGCACGAACGGGCGCAGCTTCCATCTCATCCTCGTCATCGCGAAAGTGACGAGGCTTGCGAGAAGGATAGTAAGAATGACGGAGACGACCGTAATCCATACGCTGTTAAAGAAGTATTTGCTGATATTGCCTTGCGACCATACGCTTTCATAGTTCTCCCAGCGCGGTTTGGAAGGCAGCGCGAAAGGCGGGAGCTCGAATACTTCCTGGCTGTTCTTCAACGAGAAGAAGAAGAGCCAGACGAGCGGAAGAATCTGAAGCACGGAAGCTAAGATGAGCACGACGTACAACAGTCCGTAGACGATTCCGCCCCCGATCGAACGGGATGCAGGGTTCTTGCGTCGTTTAATGGCCGTTTCGGCGGTTGTCATTCGGTTCTCCTCCTATTAAGAATATTGTATCGTGTCTTTAGTCGCGGTTAATCTACGAATGACCCACGTAGCTACCAGGCAAATGAGCAATAGGAAGAAACCGATTGCGCTACCGTACCCGAACTCGAAACCCCGGAATGCTTTATGGTACATGTAGGAAGCCATAACCTCGCTCGCTCCGTTCGGCCCGCCGTCGGTCATGACGTAGATCAGGTCGAAATATTTTAAGGAACCGACAACCGCAAGCACTATCGTTACTTTGATCACCTCGGAAATAAGCGGAACCTTGATTCGCACGGCAATCTGCCACGGGGAGGCACCGTCTATACGAGCGGCCTCGATAAGCGACGCGGGAATGCTCTTGAAAGCGGCATAATAGATCAAGATATAAAATCCGGCATATTGCCAAAGTATCGGAACGAACAGAGCGCCGAGCACGATTGCGGGATCGGCAAGCCAATCCGGCGTTTCCTTGACCCCGAAGGTTGTAAGCAGATCATTGAGTATCCCCGTCGTCGGATGGTAAATTTTCAACCACAGCTGGGCAATCGCGACGGACGACAACAGCATCGGAATCAGATAGATTTTCCGAAAGAGATTTGCTCCGCGAATGTTGCCCGATAAAACCAACGCAACCGACATATAGACGATTAGAAATACCGTTGATAGAACCGCGAACAGGAAGGAATGGTTAACGCTGCTCCAGAACTTCTCGTCGCGCATTAGGGTAGCGTAATTATCCAAACCGATAAAAGCCATCGGGCTGATTCCGTCCCATTCCATAAGTCCGTAATATCCCGTCAGTACGATCGGCAAATAAATAATGGCTACTATTAATAGTAAGGATGGCAGCACGTAGAGAGCGATAATCCATTTGTTCGACATGACTTTTTCCATTGATGGCAAACCCTCCTTATGCTATACGAAGAAGAAGGACATAGCCGGAACGTTCCGGTACGTCCTTCCCCTTTCATTGCCTATCTTTATTTCCCGGCTTTCAAAGCATCCTCTTGCTTCTTCGCGAACTCCTCCGGCGTAACAGCTTTTCCGAACAAAGCCTGCACCAGGTTATGATGTTCTTCGGAAGCGACCGGCTTCATCTGAACGTCCGCGTAAAGCGTAACTTTCTTGGCCGAGTTTAACTCGTTCAACAGATCGATGAACATCTGAGGCAGCTTAACCGTAGCCGTGTCGACTTTCGTTGCCGGGATAATGCCGGCATCGGTGACGGAGTGCTCTCCCCACTTCTGAACGAAGAAGCTGACGAAATTTTTGGCTTCCTCTTTGTATTTGGACTTCTCGGACACGAAGAGCCCTACGCCTACGCCGCCTACCCAATCGGACACATCGCCTTTACCGCCTGCGGCCGTCGGGAATTTGAAGTAACCGATTTTGTCTTTGAATTCCTGCGGCACGTCCGGATTCGTCGTATAGTTCGGCACTTCCCATGTTCCCATCGCGTACATGGCCGCTTTGCCGTTCATGAATTCGGATTTGGCTTCGTCGTTAGACAAGCCGTTAAAGCCTTTGACGAATGCCTTCATATCGACGAGCTCCTGCGCTTGCTTAGCGGCTTCGATCAAGGATGGATCGGTGAACGTGTTGTTCGCGATCGATTCGTCCAACAGATCCGGACCTCCCAAACGGTCAACAAGGTACATGTACCAGAACGAAGCCGTCCAAGCATCCTTAGCTCCAAGCGTAATCGGCGTAACGCCTTTATCGTTCAAGGTTTTGATAATGTTCTTAAGTTCGTCCAGAGTTTGCGGCGGTTGCAGATTGTTCTGGGAGAAAATCTCTTTGTTGTAGTACACCGGAACGATGTTCAATTCTACCGGCAGACCGTAAGTTTTACCGTCGAAGGCATAACCGTCCGTAGTTCCCGCTACGAATTTATCTTTCAGATCGCCTTGGAGAAGATCATCCAGCGACGTGAACATGTTTCCTTTGACGTATGGCTCCATAAATCCGGCAGCCCAAGTAAATCCAACGTCCGGAAGATCGTTCGAAGCCGAAAGCACCTTCAGCTTGTTCTTGTATTGCTCGTTCTCCAGTACCTCCGTATTAATCGTGACGTTCGGGTTGGCGGTTTGATATTCCTCAATAATTTGCTTGATAACCTTGTTCTGCGCGGAGTTGCTCCCGTCCGGCCACAAGTGCATCAGCTTAAGGGTGATTTTCTCTCCAGACGGTTCGTTGCTTCCATTGCCGGCGCTCGCCCCTCCGTTTGAATTACCGTTTTTGGAACCGCTTCCACAAGCGCTAACGATCAAGATCAAGGCGAGAATTAGCGCGAATGCTGTTAGCTTTTTTCTTTTCATCTTTCTTTCCCCCTTAATGGTATGAGAAGGTGTATGCGCTTCCTTCTTGAACCAGTGTATCATCGGGCAACCGACGGAAATAAGGGCACAACGATTGGATAAAAGTCCACTATTTTTGGATTTCCGTTCCAGGCTCCAACATCTCCGAACGAAACTGCCCGGGGCTGCAACCTTCGTATTCCTTAAACAATTTGTGAAAATATTTCGTTGTCTGATAACCGACGCGTTCGGCAATCTCAGCTATGGGTAACTTCGTTAGAAGCAACATTTCCTTGGCTCTCTGCAGTTTTCTCCGGGTTACGTATTCGCTGAAGTTCATGTGCATCTGTTCCTTGAATAAGGCGCTGAAGTAACTCGGATTTAACTGGATATGATCCGCGACCTCCCGCAATCCGAACATTTGCCCGAGATGTTCGTCCACGTACAGGAGCGCGTCTTCGACCGGCTTGCGGACGGTCGAGTATTCTTCCGCGCTCAGCTTTAAGTCCGCGATCTTGCTCATCATGTTGATGCGATTGCGCTCCTCCCCCGCTTCGAGCGCCTGTTCGACCGCGGAGAGAAACTTCTCCTTGCTGATGGGCTTAAGCAAGTAGTTGACGACGCCAAGCTGAATCGCTTGCTGCGCGTAATCGAATTCCGCGTAACCCGAAATCAGGATAACGGATGGTTTATGCGTCAACTGTTTATCCATGATTTTACCGATCAGGTGCAGTCCATTGATCTCGGGCATGCGAATATCGGTAACGATGAGGTCGATTTCCCGATCCTCCAATAACTCAAGGGCAGCATGACCGTTATCGGCCGTTACGATCTCATAATGCCCGTTCTCTTTCGTTTCGAGTATTCTTTTGAGCCCCTGCCTCGTTCTCGGCTCGTCGTCAACGATCATAATCGTTTGCGTTCTCATAAAGGCCTCCCGCTCCGGTTGGAATGGTAAGAATGACGCTCGTTCCTTCTCCGACTTTGCTGTGAATGGATATTCTGCTTTGCGCTCCCGCTTCGTCCGCATAATAGAGCTTGATTCGTCGATAGACGTTGCCGATTCCCATTCCGGATTTTCTCGCGGACGGGGCTTGACCTTGCTCCAAGCTTTCGGTAATCGACCGTAAGGTCGCTTGATCCATCCCCGCGCCGTTATCCTCGACGGTGATCTCCAGCTCGTTATCGTTGTTGGTTCGCATTACCGATACCGTCACCGTTCCATCGCCGACTTTATTTTCCACGCCGTGCAATATGGCATTTTCTACGAAGGGTTGAATCAGGAGTTTAGGCAGCATCGCCGAGCCGTATTCCGCTTCCGTGCGAATGTTCCAATTCAATCTCTCTCCGAACCTCATTTTCATAATCAGCAAGTATCTTTCGATATGCTCCAGTTCGTCGTTCAGGCTCACCCATTCATCCTTGTTCGGCCCTACGATCGTATATCTGAATAAGTCCGACATGGCGACGACGAACTCGGCCAGCTCGTCCTCCGATTTCTCTTGAAGCGACCAGTATAAAGCCTCCAATGTATTAAACAGGAAATGCGGATTGATCTGGGCTTGCAGCGCCTTAAGCTCCGTTCTGCTTTGCAGCAGCTCTTTCTCGTATACGAGACGGATCAACTCGTTGATATTATCCACCATCTGGTTATAAGTTCGGTTGAGCTCGTTGATCTCGATCGTCGACGAGACGACATCCGTCGGCTTCAGCACGCCAAGCCGGGCGCCCCTCATCGTCTTGATCAGCTTAAATACCGGGCGAGTGATGATGGTCGAAAGCAGTAGGGAAAGCAAAATGAAGAGGATCGTTCCGATACCTGCCGAAACGACGATCGCCGTCCGTAGTACGGATATCCCTTTGGTGATCGCGCTTATCGGAGTGAGGATGAACAACGTCCATTCGGTCACCTCGGACTGCTGGCGCACGAGAACGTAGGATTGATCGTCAATATTTACCGTCTGGCTTTCGGTTTCCGACCATTCGGCGGTATCGGCTTCGGTAATGGACGGATCATTCGACGCGATGATCTGCCCGTCGTTGCCGACGAGCAGCATCGTTTCCCGCTCTCCTTCGCCGGACAGCGGTTCTTGGAAAGTAAATACGTCGCGATTAATTCGGGCCAGCAAATAACCTCCCGGCGAGAAATTGTTATCGATCAAGCTGATTCTGCGAATCGCCAACACGGAATTGCTATCCGAAGGGTCGATGCCGAACCAGATGATGCCGCCTTTCTCCGCCGTCGCCCGGTCGATCCTTTCTTCGCTGATTTTGTCTTCCAGCTTGGCTTCGTCGAGCGGAAAAATCCTCCTTCGATCGAAGCTATAGAGTTCAACCGATTTTACGCCGTCCGCGTATGTCTGTACGATATTCATGATGGGGGGGAGCGCCTGGCGTTCGGTGAATGTTGCGGGGTGTCCGTTCTGTTCTTTAAGCAACAAGCTTTGAACGTAGGAATCGGTCGATACCAAAGTCGTCAGCGAGTCGATCTGCTCGAGAATCCCTTCCAGCCTGCCGTTCGCTTGAACCGCGGTTTGTTGGATGTGTACCTCGGCCTTGTTCTTGAGCAAAGTGGATACGGAATCGAACGTGACGATCCCGACGACCGTAAGGATAATAATCATCACGAGGAGAAATCCGAACAGCATCTGATTACGAAGGGTATTGAACTTGGAAATCTGAGGCAGCCTCACCTGGATCGACCTTCCCTCCTGTACGCGGTTTATTTTACGGTCGGGTTATATGCTATTCCAAATAAAAAGGGAGAAAGTAAGGCTCAAACCCACCTCCTCCCTCCCGTATCTACCTGTTAATGACCTCGCGAGACTCCCCGCGCAAGGCGCGACGGCGCGTGATGGCTGTCAGCCTCTATTACTCTTCCAACCACAATACGCTTGTTACGCCGCGCGGGTAATACTTGCTGCCGATAATTTCCCCGGACAGAATCTGATCGCTCCAACTGTAGTACGACAGCTCCGGGTGGGTCAGCCATCCGACATGCGCCGCATCCGCTGCGGCTCCCGATTCGCCTAAGGAAACGCCCATGATCTGGCGGGCGATAAACTGGCACAAATAGATTTTGCTAAGCCATGAATTGTTGCTTGTGGATGAAAGCTTCCATCCTCCGTCTTCGAATAAGCAAACGCCGGGAACGAGCACCGTGTCCAAGTGGGTTCTCAACGCTTGCAAGTAGTCGCCGAAGCGTCCTGTCGGATCGAGAGCTTCCAGGCATCCGGTCGAATAAGGGAAAATAAGTCCCTCGATGGCCGGGATGATGCGCGAATCGTTCCCTTCGCCGATAACCGCCGGAATGTAGCCGTTATCCGTCAGCTCAGCGGTAAGCGTCGAAGCGCAACGGTCCGCTTGTCGGCCAGCCTCATCGGCAAGAGCCTTGAGGTCGCGAGCGTTGAACAGCTTCTCCAGAGCTACGTAAGCGGCCCAACATTTGCCCGCCATGTAGATATTATTTCTCGATTGCCCCAACGAAACGTCCAAGCTGTCATACGTCGTAATCTCGGCTCCGCCCATCGTACGCGAACTGTCCAGGCTCATTAAGCCGTTACGTTTACTCGGATCCGGATGGTCGCGGTTCAGCATGCTCTGGAAGCAAGCTTCAAGCAGCTCCCATCGTTGGCCGAGCCACTCCTCGTCCCGGGTTTGCTCGACGTATACGGCCGCGCATAGAATCCAGTTCACCAACTGCTCGTGCGTCATGTGCGAGAAACAATCGTCCAGGCCGAACATCTCGTAGGAAGAGTACGAAGGCCTGGAGAACACGTTCCCTACGCCCATGTCGTGCGTAAAGCTCAGTCCGCCGGGATGCAGCGTCTCCTCCCCGGGGAATCGAACCTCGTCCCGATAACTGTATCTGTCCGTGAATTGATCCAGTACGTTCTTGACCGTCCATGGATTCATCTTCATCTCGTAGAACAACTGATCCACCGTCAGATCGAACGTATTCATCATTCGATATTCGCCTTCGTTGACGACCCACACCGGCTTCCCTTGCTTGTCCGCCAGCAACTGCGTGTTGCCGTAATAGCTGCGGAAGGCGTGGCGCATCATGAATTTCTGGTCATCGCTAAGCGAGGCGTTCGCGATCGTCTCGTCCGAACGCTCGCAAGCTTCCGTCAATCTGTCGAAGCCCGATAGGGCGTACTTCGCGACCGACTCAATATCAGAGAACAATCGGGTGTAGTAATAACTCGTCTCCAATCCCGCGGTCGCAACGCCTCCGCGATAGAAACAGATGGCAAAACGAGTCGTCTTCAACTCTCCAGGCGGCACGTCGATGACGATGGTGCCGGTCATTCCAAGACCGAATGTCCAGTTTTCTTTCAGTTTGGCGCCCAATATTCTTTCCATGCCGAACCCGAGCGCGGAGCTTGCCGTCGGATCGTCCGTAGCGATCGCCGTTATCAGCCCTTGTCCGAATCCGACAAGCTTGCCATCGGTCGTATCGTCTAACCTGCGCATATTCGAGTAGGGATCGTTACCTTTATAACCGAAGAACGCTTTACGGCTTTTCGTTCCGGATCGGTTATCGATCGTCAACTCGGCGAACACGGCAGGAAGCAAAGCATCTTTGAGCTCTTCATCGGAAGCCGTCGAAGGATCGGGAACCGAACGCGCCGGCGAATACAAGCGAAACGTCAAATCTCCGGCTTTCCACGTATCCGTTCCAAGCCGGAACTCCCGCTCGATATCTTCCTTCTGGAAAGCGACGATCCTTACTCCGTCTTTATTATCGTTCGTTTCCTTCTCAACGTCGTATCTCTTGCTATCGTCCGTTGCGTTCTCGAAGAACGGCAAAGCGTAATAGAGCTGATTCCCTTGATCCGCTTCGATGCCGACGTACACGCTCTGATCGGCCGGATTACCGAGCTCCAAGCCTAGACCGCCCTTGGCTCCGCGAAATCCAAGCGTAAAACTGGCGAAAGCCCCGATAGGCGAATGATGAGCATTATAAAACTTGTTCATTCGTAAAACACGCTCCTCTGCTTTTATATGGCTTTCTACCAAATTAACACCCGGCCCCCTTATAAAACCATACTCATTTCGCGCTATTTATTTATCCAAATCGAGCTAACCTCAAGTATAATAAAAAAGCGGTTACAAGTATCGGACGGAGGATATCACCATGGACAGCAGTATTCGCACAGGGCAAAAGAACAGCGTAACGGAGCAGTTTATTCCCGATCTTAAAGCGACCCACCACATTTCCTTCCTCCATGTCAGGGAAGTGAATTCGGATTGGATTTACCCTTCTCACGAGCACAAACAGCACGAAATCAACTACGTGATGAAGGGCAGCCAGGTCATGTCGATTAACGGGAAAGCCTATCGTCAACAAGCTGGAGATTTCGTGCTGATCCGTCCCGGAGATATTCATTCCAGCAAAGTGGGAGCGGCGGAAGGCCTTACTTATTTGTGTTTGCATTTCGAAATTGACGACAGACCGCTGCTGCATTTGCTCCGATCGACCCCGCTATCGCTAATCCCGGGTACATCTCAGGATGGTAAAGCGATGCAAACGATACTTGAACGGCTCGCCGCATTAGTCCTATCCGAACAACGCTTCGTTCTGTCAGTACGCGCCCTTGTTCAATCTTTATTTTACGAAGTCATCGCGCAGCTCTGCTTAACGCTCTCTACGTCGATCGACAACCAAGACGACGGAAGACCGCCCCACTCGGAGACGGCCCATCGCATCGAAGCTTTCATCCAAGCGGCGGCCAAACAGCCGATCTACCACGGCCAGTCCGATCAAGATCGGTTGCTTATCGGACAAATCGCCCAGAAGCTCGGAATAAGCGAATCGCACTGCAATCGATTGTTTAAGAAGGTGTACGGCATCTCTCCCCGGCAATATTTATCCCGAATGATCCAAGACGAAGCCACGCGGCTGTTAGGGGATACGGACCTGAGCATCGACCATATTTCCAATCTGCTCGGCTATGCCGATATCGCTCATTTCAGCAGACAATTCAAAAGGTGGACCGGCGAATCACCCCGTCGTTACCGCGACAATAAAAAGGATTCGACCTACGCCTATGATCGTTCCCAGCCTTAAGAAGACGAAAATCCCGCCCCCTCGGACGAGGAGTCGGGATTTTCGCTATCATTTTACGCTGAAACCTTTACCGAACCTTCGCCCAATACTCCTCGAGAACGTCCTTCACTTTCACGACCTGACCGTTCGAACGGAGGCTTCGTTCCATCGCTTCCATTAAGGCTAACGTCGTTACCGCCTCCTCTACGTTCGGCATCGGCGTTACGCCTTGATCGAGGCATTCGGCGAAATATTCGATGTAATTCTGGTATTCCCCCGCATGGTGACTAATACCTTCGAAGCGGAAATAGTAATCATGCATGTCATCCATCTTGTGCAACGCGGGCTCTTCGCCTTCGAAGCGCGTATGGTAGCGCAAGTTCGGATATTCTCCCCGAGTCGTGCCTTTCGTCCCCCGAATCGTGCAGCCCATGGCCGTCTCCGCCGCCAGATCCAAGATCGGAAGCGTGTAGCTTCCCGATACCGTTGCGATCCGACCCCCGGAGTCGCGCATCAGAAACCGCATCGTATCCCATGTCTCCAGTCCGTATGCGGCATTGTTGGCGCTACTGCGGCCGAAGCCAGTCACTTCCTGAATGTCCGGCAAGTACCAACGAACGAGATCGACGGCATGGATAATGAAGTTGTACATCCAGCTAAAGCCTTTTTGCCTGCTCCAAGCTTTGTCCAGAAACCATCTGCCGTCCGTAATATAGTAAGCTTCCACGGTCTCGACCTCTCCGTTGCGCCCCGCTTCGAAATCCTTCCGTTGCCTCTTCATCGGTTCGAAGAACCGCGAGCTTTGACCGACGAATACGTGTTTGCCCGTCCGTTCCTGAACCTCCATCAATTCCTTAGCCCCTTCGAGGGAAGGCAGCAACGGCTTCGTGCACAATACGTCCTTGCCTGCTTCCAAAGCTTGGCACACGTGCGTAAAATGAAGCTGATCCGGAGTATAGATCGCAATCACGTCGATATCCGGGTCTTCCAGAAGCTCGTTGTAATTCGTCGTCCATTCGTGAAAATCGAACTCCTGCGCCCGTTGCTCGCATAACTCCCGGTTCAAGTCGCATACTTTCGCCAGCTTCCAACGGCTGCTGTTCAACGCCGCGGACATGATGCTGCGGCCTTCCCCCAAACCGACTACGCCCATACGATAAATTTTGCCTGCCATGAATATGTCATCCTCTCTGTGCTTACGCCAACCAGCCCAGCCGGCTGCCTATCGAATCCCGAATCTTCCTATCCTTTAACCGAGCCCGAAGTCATGCCCGAAATAATATATTTCTGACCCAACAAGTAAATTACGATGACCGGCAACGTCGTCAGTACGATGTCCGCGGATACGAGATTCCAACTGACTTGAAACTGCCCGAAGAAATTATAAACCGCAAGCGTCATCGGCCATTTGCCCGAATCGTTCAAATAATACAGCGGAATGACGAATTCGTTCCACGCGTTCATGAAATTGAGAACGCCGACGGTCGCCAGCACCGGGGCGAGCAGCGGAAGCACAATCGTCCGGAACAACCGGAACGGCGAACAGCCGTCGACGATTCCCGCTTCGTCTAATTCCCTCGGTACCGATCCGATGTAACCATGGAGAAGAAATACGCTGAACGGAAGAGATATAACCGTGAGCAACACGATAATGCCGAGCTGGGTATTGATGATATGCGTGAATTGCATCACTTTCGTCAACGTTACGAAGTTGATCGGCATCGCGATTCCTAGAACCATGAAGAAGTAGAAAAATCGGTTTAACTTCGATGGATTACGAGCGAAAATATAGGCGGCAATAGCGGCTAGCGCAATGCCGAATACCGTAGCCGCCGCCGAGTAAAGCAAGCTATTGGAGAAGGAAGAGATCAGCTTGCCTTTCTCGATGACGACGGAGTAATTGTCCCATACCCATCGGGTCGGCAAGCTAAGCTTCATGGACGCCGCTTCCGTTTGCGTTTTGAACGAGTTAACGACGATCAGCAGCAGCGGAGTCAGCATCGTGAGGCTGAGTATCCAGGCTAAACCGTTTACGAGCAAGCTTTGAACCTTTTTGTTCATGACCGTTCATCCTCCCCTTTGGTCATCAAGCGGATGATAAAGTAACCTGCGATGGTCATAAACACGAACAACATCGTGGATAATGCGGTGCCAACGCCGTAGCGGCCCATGGAGAACTCTTTGAATATGGCCGTATATACGACGTCCGTCGCATAACCAGGACCGCCGTTCGTCAACACGTAAACCGCTTCGAATACTTTCAGCCCGTACAGCAAATTAAGCACCGTCGTAACGACCAGGGACGGCATGAGCAGCGGGATGGTCACGTACCGGAACTTGTGCCACAGGTTCGCTCCGTCGATGGAAGCCGCTTCATAGTACGATTTGGATATCGATTGCAGGCCGGCTAGCAGGATGATCATAATGTATCCCACGCCTTTCCACGTATCGACGGCGATGATCGATTTGAACGCCCAGTTCACGTCTACAAGCCATTTTTGAGCTAGGAAGTCTAACCCGACGTACCGTAAAGTTTCGTTAAGCAGCCCCGTCGCTGGATTAAGCACCGATTTGAAAACCAAGCCTACGACGAGCATCGGGATAATCGCGGGCATGAACACCATGACCCGATGGAAACCCTTCATTTTAATTCCTTCATTTAAAGCTATCGCAAATAGAAGGCCGAGCGCCGTCTTCAGGACGACGGTCGATACCGTAAAATTCAATGTGTTATAAACATAGCTCATATAATGCTCGCCTGAAGAAAACAACGTCTTGAAATTATCCAATCCGATAAAGTTGATCTCGTCGGAAAAGCTGTTCCAATCCGTCAAGGAGTAATAGAAGCCCATAACCCCCGGAACGACGAGAAACAAAGTATAGAGAGCGATTGTCGCAAGCGTAAAATAGAACGGATATGTTTTGTTTCTCAACATGATGCCATCAACTCCGAATGCAGAATGAATCCGTTAACGCGTGACCCTAATCCCGTCTTTTCAATCTTTCGGGATCAGGGTCAGCGGTTTCAGTCAGCTCATTTTTTTTGTTACTTGTTCCAGCCTTCGTCCTTGGCGATCTTGGCCATGTCGCTTCTGCGTTTGTCGATGCTCTTCAGCACGTCGACCGGTTCCGCGGCGCCGCCGAACATGCCGACGATGTCTTTCCCCATATCCATCCATTGCGGATTGACGTAGTTCACGTAATCTTGGATGTCCGTGCCTTTCACCGGATACGTCTCATGCAGCTTCTTCTGCTCGTCGCTGTATTTGTCCTTCAGTCCGGAGAAGTTCAAATTAGAGAACGTCGGCGTATTGTCCAGAAGGTATTGCAGGTTTTCCGGCTCCGCCAAGAAGCCCAAATACTGTTTCGCTTCCTCGATATGCTTGCCGCCCGAGTAGACGAACTTGCTCGGACCGCCCGGATTGACGTAGTAGATCTGGTTGTCCGCAAGCGGGATGACGAAGAATCCGAAATCCGTCGCTTTCAGCTCCGGATTGATCTTCTCGATCTGTTGCGGGAGATCCTGGGTCATGAGCGCCATCGCGAACTTGCCCGATGCCATCTGATTCGCCATATCCGCGAACGTATCGGAAAGCGCGTTATCCCCGAACAAACCTAAATCGTACATTTCTTTTAACTGCGTAAGCGAAGTCAGCATCGGAGCGCTCGTCTCGAAATTCGTTTTGTTCGCGTTTAAATCTTCATATAAGTTCGGTTGCAGCTTGTCGTATTGCGGGCCCGGCTCGGCGAACCAGAGGACGTGGTGCCAGCCGTCCGCTACCGGCTCGTACAACGGCGTGATGCCGGCTTTTTGGATTTTCAGAGCCGCGTCTTTGAACTCCGCGTACGTTGTCGGGACGTTGAGGCCTTGCTCCGCGAACACTTTTTTGTTGTATACGATAACGTAGCTGTTCGAAGTATCCCAGATCGTCTGCGCGTACACTTTGCCGTTCAAAGTCAATTGGTCGACGGAAAGCGGATCTTCCCGCTTTACCCACTCTTGATCGCTAAGATCGACCGCGTTTTTCTGGGCGTTATAGTTCAGGCTGATTTCGCTCTTGCCGCTTTGTCCGCCGAACAGATCGGGACCTTCGCCGGAGTTCAGCTTCGTTTTCAGCACATTGAAATATTGATCGGCGGGAATGATTTGATAGTCGATGTGGATTCCCGTCTTCTCTTCGAACTTCTTAGCCAATTCCATTTCCGCGTCTTTGATCCAATCTTGGCTGGCGAGATAAGTCAGCGTAATATCTTTCTTCGCGGCACCCGAGTTGGACGCCGTTTCCGTCGATTCGCCCTGAGAAGCCGATGGCGTTGCCGATTGCGACGCGGACGGTTCCGAATTGTTGTTACCTCCGCATGCCGTCAACAGCGCGGATGTCAAAATAATCGAAGTACAAACTGCCGTAAATCTTTTCACATGATCACTCCCCTTGTCGTATACAGCGATGAATCCGTTTACATAGCATCGATGTGATCGCCTCGCCTTCCTAGCGGGCTGTTCTCATTATAGATTCGGAACAAAGGGGAAACCATGGAGAAAACGGTTACATTTTATGCACTTATTTAACCGTCTCTCGAAACCGCTTTTGACAAATCAAGAAACCGAGCACACAATGGGAAGGTGAAAACGGTACCATCTCGGCTATACGGAGGACAACATGTGGAGCAAACTCAAAAACATCCAAACGATTCTCTTCTCGACCTATACGTTGATCATCATCGTCGTATTTACGATTCTTGTCGCGTGGGTATACCTGTGGGTGTCGGGACTAATCAAAAAGAACGCAACGGATTCCCTCGTGAACGTCGGACAATCGATGCAGGATCAAATCGATTCGGAAATCCGCAAAATGAACGATGTGTCCCTTAACGTTATGTACTCCAATCTTGTCAAAAATCAATTTCGGAAATACTTAACCGATCTGGAGAAGCTGCCCCAAAAGCCGGTCGAAGGTTTGCAACAGCCCGTCACACTGCCGGGAGCGTCCGCCAATTCCGTTCAGAGCGCGAAGGAACTCGCGGAAATCCTCACGGCGGCAATGGGACCTTCGCGCGCGGCGGAGCAAATATACCTATACGACTTTAATAGCAAAGTGTACGGCAACGGCTTCGACAACGGGGAACGCTCTTACGATCCGAATACCGCTCCCTGGTTCCAAGCCGTCATGTCGACCCAAGGAAAGTACATTACCATTCCCGTCGAAGACGAGGAAATGTCCAAGTTCATCTCGTCGCGGGAAAAACAGTATTCTCTTTCCTTGTTTCGGCAATTTTACGACAACTACAACGTTCCGATCGGAATTGTCGAGGTCAAGCAATACTATAATCGGATTTTCAAAAGCGTACTGAGCTTCGTCAAGCAACGGGCCTACGAAGAAAACGTGCTCGTATTCGACGACGTCGGACAGATCATCTATCCGCTCAAAGCGGATCGCAGCCTATACGATCCGTATATTCGTCAGCTAGGGGAAGGGCAACCTTCGGCGGAGAGCGCTTATGAATCTTTCCGCAATCCAGTTACCGGAGATCGGGAGCTACTGTCCAATCACCGCTCGGATTTGACCGGCTGGAACACGGTCGTCATCGTATCCGAGAAGAAGCTGCTCGCCCCTTTGGCCGATTTTACGCGCAAAACGCTGTTCGTCGCCGTCGGAATCCTGCTGTTCGCGATGCTGCTGTCTTTCGTCGCGGCCAAGAAAATCACTTTTCCGATTTATAGAATTCTCCGCACGGTGCGGAATATTCGCTTGGACGATCTCGGCTCCGGGCGAATCGCGTCCCAGGAACTGAACAGCGGGCTTAACGAGCTCGATCAGCTGCACGACGCGTTCTTGAACATGAGCTCGAGATTGCGCCAATCGATGGACGAACTTCTCTTGTCCCAATCCCAGGAAGTGCAGTCCAGACTAATTGCTCTGCAATCCCAGATGAACCCTCATTTCCTGTATAATACGCTTGCGACGATCAGCGTCATGGCCGAAGAAAACATGAACGAGCAAATCGTGTCGATGTCGGAAAACATGTCGGATATTTTGCGTTATATTTCATCCGATCTGTCGGTTGTCGAGCTGCAAACGGAAATCTTGCATACCCGCAAATATCTAGAGGTCAACGAAATCCGCCATGGCAAGAAGCTCGTTTACTCGTTCGAGATCGACGAACCGTTAACCCGGGTCATGATCCCTAAGCTGGTCGTTCAGCCGCTGGTCGAAAATTCGCTCAAGTTCGCGACAAGACAAGAGCCCCCCTGGCATATCCGGATTTCCGGCTTCGCGGAGGATAACGCTTGGCGGGTCACCGTATCCGACAACGGTCCGGGCTTCAGTCCGGAGAGCTTACGGAAACTTCGCGAGCAGATCGACGAAACTTACTTGACTAACGTTACCCCGGTGCTGCAGTTGGGCGGCATGGGATTGCTAAATATATTCATCCGCATGAGACTGACGTACGGTTCGGAATCCGTGTTCCTCTTCCGGAATCTCCCGGACGGAGGCGCGGAGATCACGATCGGCGGACCTATGGAAAGAGGGGAACGACATGAAGAACGCTGAGCCTACGATGCGAATCGTCGTAGCAGAGGACGAGGATTTGATTCGCAACAATCTGGTCAAGAAAATCGAAAGCTTCGACTCCGGGCTGCAAGTCGTCTACGCCGCTCAAGACGGGAAAAGCGCCTTGCAATACATTCGCGACAACTCCGCCGACCTCATCGTAACGGATATCCGCATGCCGGTCATGGACGGGCTTGAATTGATCAAGTCGCTGCACTCCCATTATCCGCACGTTCGCAAGATCATCACTACCGGATACGCGGATTTCGAGTATGCCAGGCAAGCGGTACGTTACGAAGCGAGCGAGTATTTGCTTAAACCGATTAAATCCGGAGAGCTGCAGAAAGCGATCTCCCGGGTACAGGCCGCGATCGAGAACGAGAAAACGAAGATTAAGAAAAACGTCGAGGGAATCCGCCCGCAAGGAACCGTTTCATCCGAGGATATCGTGGAACGGGTTCGGATATACTTGCGCGAAAATTTTACCGGAGATATCAGCTTGGAGGAAATTTCCAGGCAATTCAACTTCGCGCCATCCTACTTGAGTAAAATTTTTATCAAGCATACGGGAGAACCGCCATCCAAATATTTGATCTCCTTACGCATCAACGAGGCCAAATATTTGCTTGCCAATCATCCGGGGTTATCGGTTAAAGAAGTGGCGGAACGCGTCGGTTACCCCGACCAATTTTACTTTAGCCGACTGTTCAAGCAAGTGACGGGATGCACTCCGAAGGAGTATCAGAAGTGAGGGAGGTTTCCCCCTTCCTACTCGCCATATTTCTGCACGCTACCCGGTTAGTAATATTTTCCTTGCGCATACATCCCTAATTCTTTATAGTGGGAATGTCGAATTTCTTCATATCTTGTCAGAATCTAACTCAATGTCGGGACGGTGCGTCATGGTTCAACAGCGGGGAATTGTATTGGCAATTATTCTAACTTTGATTACCTGCGGAATCTACGGGATCTATTGGTTTATCGTGCTTACCAACGATGCGGGAAAATTGAGCGGGGACTACTCGTTCACGGGAGGCAAGCATTTCCTTCTGACGCTGGTTACATGCGGAATTTGGAGTTTTGTATGGGCCTATCAGATCGGCAAAAATATCGCGGAAGCGCAAAGACAACGCGGCATGGTACCGGTCGATAATTCGGTTCTGTACGTCGTCCTGACCATTTTCGGTTTGAGTATCGTCACGTACGCTCTGGTACAATCCGATGTTAATAGATTGGCTTAAGCTAAAGCTGAATCCGAAGAGGCGCTCCTCGTTAATATGGGGCGCCTCTCTTGGCGTTGCCGGTCTGCTCTACCTCAAAGTATGGTTACCGCTGACCCATATCGGCATTCCTTGCCCGTTCCGCGAGCTAACCGGACTTTACTGCCCGGGGTGCGGAGCGACGAGGGCCATCCTCTCGCTGTTGGATTTGGATGTGCATCAGGCTTATCGATACAATCCGTTGATTTTCATCCTTCTCCCCTTATTCGCGCTCTATTTCATTGCCCATAAGAAACGGCTTCGGATTATGAGCAACGGAGTCATGGCCGTCATGCTGATTCTAACTTTGGCTTTCGGACTGCTAAGGAATATACCCGCCTATGCTTGGTTAGCCCCGGCTGCGGGACAATTCTAAGTTAGCCGGTCTCATCGACCGGCTTCATAACGTTCATACGGCTTCCATTGGGACAGCGTCGATACCGATTTCTGGGATGGCCATGGGTTTGCCGTAACCCACTTATCCGCATTCGCCGAGGCCTCGCTCCATATCGCTTCAATATCTTCGTAAGAGATTCTCGGAATAGAGGCTGCAGTATCGGGTTTCGCCGCCGAATGCGATTCCGACTTCATCCGCGTTGCCTCTTCGACCATGCTCTCTAGACAAGCTTCCATGATCTTCTTGCCCAGCTCCGGACTAGCTTCACCGGCGTCCGCGCCAAGCGCCAGTCGTCCGCCGGATCCCTGCAGATCCGCTAACGTAGCCTTATCCATCTCTATTAGTTCCGGCCGAATGTACATGAGCTGCGAGATTTCGTACTTCCCCGCATGATCTCCTTCGTAAAGACCTTCCACGAGTTCAGGATCGCTGCGTACCCATACCTCGACGGCCGAAAAACGATTCATGAAGAGATCGGCAACCTGCCGCAAATCAAATTGGTTTCCCCCGCTATGTCCGGACAGGACTACGATCTTGCGAAATCCCGCATTTACGAACGTTCTCAATTGATACAGGAACAGTTGAAGGAAGATTGAGGGAGGCACTCCGGTCATACGCGGATTTTCTTCTCCGACTTCATCCTCAAGCCATCTCGCATGATAACCGGCTTCGTGGATATGATAACCCATGGATGGCGCGACTACGCCGCCGACCCTCTCGGCCGTTCGCAAGCAGAGCCATTCCGCTTTGAGCGTATCGAGGCCGAACGCGCTGACTTGTCCGTGAGGCTCGCACAGTCCGAGCGGCAAATAGACGATCGGACATTCGTCCAATCGTCTATTGAACTCGTACGGCAAGAGCTCGGACCACAGCGTTTTACTGCCAGTACTTGGTTTCATAGAAATTTCTCACCCATCTGTGATGTTGTCGGATTTCTTCGAACGCTTCCTCGGGCAACGGCTCGCGATCGACGGCCGCGATATTCTCGTCCGCATACCGCGGGACGTGCATAGAGCTTATGGCCGCGGTAACCCCCGGATGATGCAGCACGAATTTAATGGCCAACTCCGCAAGGCTCTCTGCGTATTTAGGGACGAAAGCTTCCTTCAACCGGTTGACGCGTTCGATATACAAGCCGCGAGGCATGTAATCGAAATAAGATTTGCGGAAATCTCCTTCTTCGAATAGGGTATCTTCTTTCAGAAATCCCGTCAATCCGCCTTCATCCAATATACATCTCGCGATTACCGCGACGTTGTTTTCCTGACAGATCGGGATAAGGCAATCCAGAGGCAAAGGGTCGAAAATATGAAATACCGTCTGCACGGAATCGATCTTTCCGCTTTGCACGAGCGGCAGCACGATATCATGCCGCTGATCGGGCAGAGATACGCCGATGCCGCGGATTTTGCCTTCCTGCTTCAGTTGCAGCAACTCATCCATCCAATAATCTACGCGATCCCATTGCGGCCAATATTGGTGGAGTTGAATGAGGTCGATCGTGTCGACGCCGAGCAGCCGAAGCGAGGTTTCCGTACTTTCTCTCAGCCAGCCTTGCGGAAAAGCCGACTCCACGGGGATCGGTTTACCCCAACCTAGATTGCCCGGGCCCCTCGATTGAATCTTCGACGCGATGAAGGGCTTCTTGCCCTTCCATTCGCGCAGCGCCAAGCCGAGAATACGCTCCGACTCGCCGTAGTTACGTGCGGTATCGATAAAATTAACGCCCTTCTCCAAGCTATGAAGTACCGAGCGAACCAAATCTTTTTCGTCGTATTGTCCGAATACGCCGCCAAGTCCCATCGCGCCGAATCCCAGCCGGGACACTTCGGTTCCTAATTTGCCGAACGCATTATATTTCATGGTTTCATCCCCTTCGCTCTATCCCTCTAATCACGCGCGCAATAATTCCTTCAATTTTCTTCCCGGATTCGCTAGCGCTTCCAACTCCGGCCTCGCTTGTTTCTCGATGAGCAATTCCGCCAATCGGAATTCCTTCGCGAATGCTCCCGTCGGACCCATCGCGCTCACGGAGACCAATCTTCCGTCGCCCGCTACGTGGAAGAAGAGCTTGCCCGCGTCGCCCAAATTCCGCATAACGGTCGTATCCGTAGGCTCGGACAATCCCGCTACTTGCAAGGTTTGGTCGTACTGATCCGACCAGAACCAAGGCAATGCCGAATAAGGTACCGCCGCGCCCAGCATATTGCCCGCGACGTGCGTTCCTTGATCCTGAGCGTTGCGCCACGCTTCCAACCGAATTCTTTTACCGCCATAGAGCGGATGCGGGAAAGAACAGCAATCGCCCGCGGCGTAAATATCCGGATCGCTCGTTGCCAGCATCTCGTTTACCTTCACGCCGTTCTCGATTTCTAATTCGCTGACAACTGCCAACGCAGTTGCGGGTATGGCCCCGATCCCCGTCACGATCGCATCGCAGCGAACGGCCGATCCGTCAGCCAACGAGATGACGTACTCTCCGCCGACTTCCTTGTCGACGCTCTCGATCATGACGCCGATCTTAAAGCGGACTCCCGCTTCGCGATGCCTTTGTTCTACCAGCTTGGCGATTTCCTCGGGAACGCCGCGCATCAGAATGCGAGGCGCCACTTCCACGAGCGTAACTTCGCAGCTTTTCTTTACCGCGCTGGCGGCGACTTCCAAACCGATAAACCCTCCGCCGATAACCGCAACTCTTTGGCCGGGCTGAATCCGTTCCCGAATTCGAATCGCATCCGCGAACGTGCGAAGGTATAGCATCTCCTTCGCGGCATTCCCCTGGACGGATAGTTTTCTTGGATTAGCCCCCGTTGCAAGCAGCAATCTCTCGTAGGGTAATTGAATTCCGCTAGCTAGCTCGACGGTATGGACTTGCCGGTTAATCCGAACAGCGACATCGTTCGTATGAAAACCGATGTTCTGTTCTATTAATCTATTGCTATCGAGGATCGTAATAGGAACCGGTTCGGCTGCGTCTACCAGCTGATGCTTGGAAAGGGGAGGGCGTTCGTAAGGATGCCGTCCCTCGTTGCCGATCATCGTAATCGCGCCCGTCCAGCCTTGCGTCCGAAGCTCTACCGCCGCGCGCGCACCCGCTTCGCCAGCCCCAACGATAACCATTCCGTAGTCCTTCATATCCGAGTGCTCCTTCGACATCAAATCTGGATAAATACTTTATCGTCTTCGATTTTCACGGGATAGGTTTTCAGATCCACGCATACCGGCGCTCTCTTGGCCTGACCCGTCGGAATGTCGAAGCGTCCGTTATGTTTCGGGCATTCAATCAAGTTACCCATAACCAATCCGTTGGACAGATGGAACTTTTCATGCGTGCAATACCCGTCGGAAGCGAAAAAATCTCCCTTTTCCGTACGATAGATGGCGAACGTCCGGTCTTCATGGTCAAACCGAATGACGTCTTCAACCTCGATATCGTCCACTTCGCAAGCTTCGATCCATATTCCATTGCTCATAACCTTCACTCCTTACGATTAATCTAGTTGATTAGACATATCACATGACGGATTATACGAATTCGCTGCTTCTCGCCTCTCTTGTTATAATTACGCTTCGACCTTGATGTTCAGATCATGCTCGATCCCGTACATGTATGGCCGCGCCGTACTCGGGAGCGGTTTGACGACGACGTACGCCGGATCGTGCTTCTGCTTGCGCAACGCCGTGACGACCTCCTTCAATGCGGCCCAAAGTCCCGGCCTTGCCGCCGGACAATCGTCCTTCATCTCCGCATGCAGCTTAGCCAGCGCATGGTACGGTACCATTGGAAACATATGATGCTCGACGTGGTAGTTCATGTTCCAATAGAGAAAACGACAGAGACGGTTCATGTAGATCGTCCGCGAATTCAATCTGTGATCTAGTACATCCTCGTATAAACCAAGATGCTGCGTAACGCCAAAAGTAATGACGATTATGCCTCCGTAGAATGAAGGCAAGAAGATGAACATCGCCGGCAAAATACTTCCCGCGTAGACGCAGGCTCCGATGATCGCCAAGATGATTAGCAAGTATACCCGCGCTTCCCAGAACGTCTTGTTATGCTGAGACTCCGGAATATATTCCTTCTCCTGCGACTCCAACTTGCCGAACGTATGGAGAATAAAACGTTTGATCTCGACCGGACCGCCGTACAGGTGGAAAATCTGCATCATGAGAATTCGCCATACCGGAGGCCTCTCCGTAATGATCTCCGGGTCGCGACCGACGATAATCGTATCGGTATGATGGCGCGCGTGGCTCCATCGCCACGGAGTCGCCGATCTCAGTACCATGAAGGAAGCGATCTGGTAGATGACCTCGTTCATCCAGGGCGTCTTAAACGCCGTACCGTGTCCGCACTCGTGCCAGCGGGAATCTCCGGGCGTCGCATAAAGGATGCCGTAAGCGAGAAATGCCGGAATGGCCCACCAAGTGCCCCAGGAAAGGAAGGCGAGATAGCCCAGTACAGCAAGGCCGCCGAACCAGATAATCGTATCCCGAATGGCCGGACCGTTCCTTCTTTTCATGAGTTCCTTCATCTTCGCGCGCGGAATCGGGCTCGTGTACCACTCCGCAGTCGCCAGCCCTTTCTCCTGAGCCCTTTTGCTTTCCGGACCCGTAATGCTGTAATCCCTCTTCTGCACAACGATCGCCATGCTCTAATCCACCCCGCTCGTATAAATATCTAACAGATAAGCGCAATCGCGATTGCGCTTACCTGTAGACGAAGCTTGCATGTTAACCCATCAAGCTCGATTAGACTCCGTTTTTCTTCAGTTTACCGTCCAAGAACTTTTTCGCGCGCGGAATGTCCGCCTCGTCCAAATGTTCGATAATGATAGGAATGTTCGGGTGCAGCTTGCCGAGTCTTTGCAAATACAGATCGTAATTCAAATTGCCCAGTCCCGGTGCCGGAAGCTCTACCGCTCCCGCTCCGCGGAACGTGTGCGATTCCGTCGCGTCGATTGCGGCGTGTTTCTCCGAGGTGTCTTCCGCCGGTTTGCAATCTTTGGCGTGCGCAATTTTGATTCTATCGCCCAACGTGTTAAAGATGCGATTAAGCTCGTCATCGATGTGATTAATGTTGTGGTCCGTGAAATAGTTGGTCGGATCCATCAGCAACCCAAGCCCCGGATGGTTAACGTCGGAGAATAGACGGGTCAGATGATCCACGGAACCGATGACGTTATTGACATAGTTCTCTATCAAAAACACGGAGCCGTGATCATAGGCGAATTTGGCAAGGTCTTCGAGCTGCTTGCAGATTTCCTCGTAAGCTTCCTCCGTGCCGTTTTTCGGATCCCATACCCAGTCGCTATCCGTGTTGTAAGTACCCGTTTCGCTGATGACATAAGGACTCCCCAGATCGCGAGCGTATTTTAGCAGGTTTTTAAGCCCGTTTACGTTCTGTTCGCGTTTCTTAGCATCCGGATGAATGATATTCGTGTAACCGGAAATACAGACGATAGGTAAATTCGCGTCACGAAACGCATCGCGGATCATGTGCGCTTTGTCGCGCGTCAGGTTATCCGGGGAAACGTCCATATCTTTGAAAGCAAGGTCCAATTGAACGCAGTTAAATCCGTCTTTTTTGATTCTGGAAATCGATTCCGCTAGCGAGTAAGGATAATATCCGTTAAAAATACCTACTGAGATCATGAGCAATTTCCTCCCTTAAAATGGTTTTAGTCTATAAAAGGCCGGATCTTCCAACCTTCTCGGTGCTGAAAACATAACTTTTTGAACTCGCACTATAAGTTGGATTGCGTAACTTCGCTGAAGGATATCGTCCGGCTTTCGGCAATGGATTTGTAACAAGCGTCTACGGCGGCCATCGTATTCAGGTTATCCCTGCCGCCGATTTCCGGCTCGCTGTCCGTCTCCACCGCGCGAAGCAACTGCGCCATCGTCCCTTGGAAAGCATCCGGAAACCACACCGTATCCCACTTCGGCCGGAACCATTGGTTCGGAGACTGCTTCGTCGTGAATTCGAGCGTGCTCGGCGTTCTTTCCGGATGAGGCCATCCGATCGTCCCTTGGGCCATTCCGTCCAGTCCGACGACTCTCCATTTGATATAGATGTCCTTCTCGGCGCCTTCTCCCGGCCAAGCCCAGACGTCATCCAGACTCGTAGCCATGAGTTCGTTGCCGTATTGGAACGTATATTGGGAAATCCCGTCGATGTGCTTGAATTTCGTTCTCGGATCCTTGCGCGCGACCGCCGTAACTTTCTCCGGATCGCCGAACAGGTATCGGAACGCGTCGATATGGTGGATACCCATGTTTAGAATTTCGATTCTCTCGTATTGATGAAGGAAATCCTGCCAATGCGGGATCGCCCGCATTTCGATCGTCGCCAGCACGGGTTCTCCGAGATAACCGCGATCGAGCACCGTTTTGAGCGCCCGGATCGATTGATCGTAGCGCATATTCGAGTTGACTCCGATTTTAATGCCCGCGGCTTCGCAGAGCTCGACGATCTCCCGCGCTTCCTGCGAGTTCATAGCCAGCGGCTTCTGACACAGAATGCCTTTGATATGCGGCTGCTTGACGGCCAACCTCACGACTTCGAGTTGACGATCCGGGGGAACCGCGATGTCGAGAATCTCGATCTCGGGATCTTGGACCAACTGTTCCCACTTCTCGTGTACCTTCGGGATTCCCCGCAGTTCGGCAACCGCCTTCGCGTTCGCGTAAGTACGCGACGCAATCGCAACGGGATTAAAGCCCGCATCCTTGTATGCGACCAAGTGGCAATCCCGCATGATGAATCCGGAACCGATGCAGCCGATCCGGTAATCTTTGCGCTTAGGCATTACCGGTTCGATGTTCAAGTTCAAGTCAATTGCGCTCAATCGTTGTTCCTCCTCTTCAGCCAAGCCGTTGTTATGTATTCATCATAAAATTCCGCGACCTCTAATCCGACCCATAAAATCAACTTCTTAGGAGTGTTTTTTATACCTGTTGAAGCGCTTACTTTTGACGGTTGCTGATGGATAACCATACTAACTCCCCCGCTCTCTCGCTTATAGTCGGAAAAACCGACTATGAGCCACACTAACTCGCCAATCCAGCGCTTATAGTCGAAAAAACCGACTATGAGCCACACTAACTCGCAAATCTTGCGCTTAAAGTCGGAAAATCCGACTATGAGACACACTAACTCGCAAATCTTGCGCTTATAGTCGGAAAATCCGACTATGAGCCACACTTGCTCGCTGATCCCGCACCTATAGTCGGAAAAACCGACTATGAGACACACTAACTCGCTGACTCCGCGCCTATAGTCGGAAAAACCGACTATGAGCCACACTAACTCGCCAATCCAGCGCCTATAGTCGGAAAAACCGACTATGAGACACACTATCTTGCTGATCCCGCGCCTATAGTCGGAAAAACCGACTATGAGCCACACTAACTCGCTGACTCCGCGCCTATCGTCGGAAAAACCGACTATGAGCCACACTAACTCGCTGATCCCTATAGTCGGAAAAACCGACTATGAGCCACACTAACTCGCTGACTCCGCGCCTATAGTCGGAAAAACCGACTATGAGCCACACTAATTCGCTGATCCCGCGCTTATAGTCGGAAAAACCGACTATGAGACACACTAACTCGCTGACTCCGCGCCTATAGTCGGAAAAACCGACTATGAGACACACTAACTCGCTGATCCCGCGCCTATAGTCGGAAAAACCGACTATAGGCGCAAGGGCGACGCTTGATGAAACCTATGGTCAAAAGAAAAAGTGTTGGTCCAGGAGGATTTATCCTAGATCAACACTTTTCATTTCTGGTCAAAGTGCTCATTGTCGCAAAACGCGACAATGACGGGCCCTTCACTCTCTCGCTCTCGCTCTCGCTCATTGTCGCAAAACGCGACAATGGCGGGCCCTTCTCTCTCTCGCTCACGCTCATTGTCGCAAAACGCGACAATGGCGGGCCCTTCTCTCTCTCGCTCACGCTCATTGTCGCAAAATGCGACAATGGCGGGCCCTCCACTCTCTCGCTCTCGCTCATTGTCGCGAAATGCGACAATGACGGGCCTTTCACACTCTCGCTCATGCTCATTGTCGCAAAACGCGACAATGACAGGCCCTTCTCTCTCTCGCTCTCGCTCATTGTCGCAAAACGCGACAATGGCGGGCCCTTCTCTCTCTCGCTCTCGCTCATTGTCGCAAAACGCGACAATGGTGGGCCCTTCTCTCTCTCGCTCACGCTCATTGTCGCAAAACGCGACAATGGCGAGCCTCTCCTACTCCACCCACATACCCGTGCTAAAACGGAAAGTCTCGCCTGCGCCTATGCCCCGAGCGCCCGTCAGTTCGTGCTCGTATGGAAGATTAAAAGCATCCGTCACATACGTATACGGTTCCAACGAATACGCCGCCGCCCAATCCGGCCGAAACAGGACGACGTAGGGAAACTCCGGTCCGAATCGATAGGCTATCGTATAATTCCGGTCTTTCACCACCATGCGGCAGGTGCTATCCCCTCCGGCTAGCGATAACAAAGAGCATCCGTTCACGGGATAATCGGCAATGGAAACGCCCTCGTTCAGAGCCCGGCTGAGATCCGTAACCGATGGCCTATCCGTAACGAAAGCTTCGTTCGTCACCGGCCACTCCGCTACCGCCGGAACCTGCAGTTCGATCTCTTCTCCGCTACCGTACGGCACAGAGAAATAAGGATGCAACCCGAAAGCGAACGGAGCTTCGTCCTCTCCCTCGTTCACGATCGTACCGCTCATCTCCAACCGCCCGTCGCATAGTCGAACGGTCACCGTAAACGTCAGCGGATGGGGGAAATATGCCATCAGTTCCGGATATGAAGCATAACTAAACCTGCTAGTCACGAACGCGCCTTGCTCATCTGATGCGCCCGCTTCGACAACTTCCCAAGCCCTGCTGCATATCTCGCCATGAAGATGACGATTCGGAGGCTCGTTCAACGGCAACCGATATTCCCTGCCGCGAAAATCGATCCTCCCGTCCATTACCCGATTCGGCGGAAACAGGATCGGCGTACCGTACATGAAAGTCGCGTTGTTCTCGTTCCTCAACGCGTACATGCTTGCCGGCGGAACAAGTACCTGCCGTCCCCGGCTCTCGAAACGATACAGATTGTTCCCGACACCGGGAACAATCTCCGCAACGGAATCGCTACTCGCATCAGTCAACGAAATCACCTCGAACCCATCCTGCGTCTCCCAACTAGCTGCATATCGGCTCATTTTCCCAACACCTTTCCCTTCCCTGTCTTCTTGCCTTCTTAGCTTCTTAGCTTCTTATCTTCTTCTCTTAATTCGCAGTCCAGCTAACCGTCAATTCATCTTCTGCCTACCATAAGCAATAAGAAGGAGCAACAATATAACTCCGTAAACGATCTGCCGACCGCCTTCGGTAATGTTCATCGTGATCAGAATGCTGCTCAACGATGTTAACAAAATCGCCCCGGCAACGGTTCCGTTATAACTTCCCAATCCGCCCGCCAAGGAAATTCCTCCGATCACGACCGCGATGACCGTCGGCAACATATACGTCGCGCCGATATCGAGAAAAGCAGTACCCGTATAGCTAAGCAGCAACATGCCGCCGATCGCCGATATCGCCCCGCTTGCTCCGTACACGACGGTACGCACGACCTTCGTTCTCACTCCGGACAGCTCGGTCGTCAGTTGATTGGTACCCAATCCGTACAGCACTTTGCCCCATTTCGTGCGGAGAAGGAAGACGGCGACGATCACCGCGATCACGATCCACAACAGAACCAAATGGGGAATCCCCGCGGTCCTGCCCGTTCCAAGTTCCTTCAGTAAAGGAGAAGCCATCCCCTTCGGTTGTCCGTTCGTATAGACGAGCGCTCCTCCCTGGATTACGCTTGCCATCGCCAGCGTCATGACCAGAGGAGGAACTTTGAAATAGGAAATTCCCAGCCCGCTGACGCAGCCGATCAGAAATCCAATCAGCAACACGACGATAACGGCCAAAGGAAGGTTTCCGTCCAAACCGCCGATGATCTGCGAAGACATGACGGCGCCTAGCGACGCCATCGCGCCGACGGATAGATCTATCCCTTCTCCGCCGGACATCACGACCAACATCTGCGCCAATGCGATAAACCCCAGCAGCGCGGATATGTTCAGTACATTCATTATATTAGAAAATTCGCCGAAACCGGGAGAGATGATCTGTCCCGCCACGAAAATCAATAGGGCAAGCAGATATGCGATCAGAACCTTATGATTGCCTAGGCTCTTGACCTTCCTCAACGTCAAACCCGCCGTGCGCGCCTCGTTCGTTCGTAATTGGCTCGTGCTCATGGTCAACCTCCCGATTGGGCAAGCGCCTTCTTCCGAAGCGTCGGAAGAATAGACAGCGTCAGCGCGAATATGATAATCAAGCCTTTAATCAAATCTTGGTAAAAGGAGGAAAGGTTCGCGAAAAAAATAATGTTGGATATAAACCCGAGTATCAAAGCCCCTAGAACCGCTCCGATCAGATTGCCTTTCCCGCCTTGAAGGCTGATTCCTCCGATAACGACGGCGGCTATCGAATTCAGCGTATACGCCCGGCCGATATTAGCATCGCCGGTCGCGGTCTGCGAAACGACGACCAACGCGGTCAGAACGATGAAAACGCAGCTAATCAAGAAGGCATACAGCTTCACCTTCTTCGTATTGATTCCGTTCGCGTAAGCGGCAGATTCGCTGCCTCCGACGGCGTAAATATAACGGTAGATTTTTCTTCGCGAGATAAGTCCCCAGATCGCAAGGCCAACGATAATGATCAATAACGAAATCGGTAAAATCGATGCAATGCTCGTTTGATAAGTCTCGTAAAAAAACGAAGGGATATACCCGCCCGGCTGAGGCATGATCAGCAGCGCCGCTCCGTAACACACCGAGGATACGGCGAAAGTGGATATAATCGGCGGCAGCTTTAAGTAACCGACCGTAATCCCGTTAAGCGCTCCGACCGCGAACGTAGCGACGATAGCGAGTCCGAGTCCGATAAAGACGCTGGAGGGAGAGTCGTTCATCGTCGCGGCCATGATGACCGTCGACAACGTAATCGCCATCCCGATGGACAGATCGATTCCGCCGACCAGAACGACGACCGCTTGGGCCATGCTTGCGAGCACGAGCGGGGTAAAGCTGGACAGATTGGATTGGAAGACGTCATAGGTGAAAAACCCCGGTTGCAAGGCGGCGTTCACCCCGACGACGATCAGAAAAATGATAACGATCGGGAATAAGCTATGATGTTGAAGCTTATGCAAGCGGTTATGCCCATTCAATTCGACTCACCCCACATTTGAGATAAACTAGTTTACTGCGCTCTTCGCGGATCGCAGGGATGCGGACACGAAACGTTGTTCGCTGTAATCGGAAGGCAACAGTTGTTCCACGATCTGGTCTTCGAATAGGATAAATACCCGATCGCAAATATTCATCAGCTCTTCATGATCGCTTGCGTATAGCAGCACGGAAGTTCCTTGATCGGCCAGCTTCCTTACGGTATCGTACAGTTCCTTCTTGGCGCCGACGTCGACTCCCTTAGCCGGATCGCTGAGCAACAGCACTTTAGGAGATAGAGGCAGCCACTTCCCTACGACAACCTTCTGTTGATTGCCTCCGCTTAAGAATTGCACCACTTTGCCCGGATCGTTCGGAACGATATTCACTTGGCGAATGACCTCGTCCGCTTCGGCCTTCAACTTCTTCATATTCAGGAAAAACTTCGTTTTCTTCGTCGCGAATTGCGGATAAATCAGATTTAGCAGGACGTCGTGTTGCAGGAATAACCCTTCCTTATGCCGGTCTCCCGGAACGAGAACCATCCCTTCCCTCACGGCGTGTTTAGGATGCCGCAGCTTCAGCTTCTTCCCGTTCAAGGCGATCTGCCCGCCTTCAGGCTGAATTAATCCGGACAGTACGAGCAGCAATTGCTCCTGCCCTTGTCCTTGTAGCCCTCCGAGTCCGACGATCTCGCCTTTCTTTATATCAAAGCTCACCCGATCCTTGGATTTGCGGAGCGCGAGCTCCCGGACTTCGAGCATCGTTTCCGTCTGTTTGGCGTTTCTCGGGGCGTTGTCCTTCGCATGCTCATGCTCCTTGCCCGATATCATCGAGACGATAAGGTTCTCGTCCTTTGCCTCGGTTTCGAAATCGATGGCTCCGACGGTTTCCCCGTTCCGGAAAACAACGACGTAATCGCAAATGCTTTTGATTTCCCACAACCGATGGGAGATAAAGATGATCGACGTATGAAGAGCCTTTAATTCCCGAATGACCGCGAACAGCTTCTCTACTTCGGATTGCTCCAAGGGAGCCGTCGGCTCGTCGAGGATGAGCAGCTTAGGTTTCTGGGAAATGGCTTTGGCGATTTCCACGAATTGTTTTTGCGCGAGCGAAAGATCCTTCACCTTCTCATGAATGGACAGCTCGGGCGCGAATTTCGACAGGTACGTCTGCGCGATCCGCTGCGACTGATGATCGTTCATAAAGCCCATTCGGCCTTCCGGCTCCGAGCCTAGCGTCATATTTTCCCAGATCGCCAGCTCGGGAACGAGACTCAGATGCTGATGAACCATAATGATACCGTGTTTCTTGGCTTCTTGCGGGTTCGCAACGCTGAGTCGCTCGCCGTTGAACCAAATTTCTCCGCCATCCGGCTTTACGACTCCCGAGATCATTTTAGAGAAAGTCGACTTCCCGGAACCGTTAGCCCCGAGGAGTCCGCATACTTTGCCTTGCTTGCAGATCAGATTTCCGTCGCGAAGTGCCATGACCCCGCCGTAGGATTTGCGCAACGATTTCGCTTCGAGTAATTGCATGGCCAGTCTCCTCTTGTCGAAAGAGGGAATACCGAGTACTCCCTCTTCCGTTGTTTCGATCCTATCGGTATGACATTATTCAAAAAAAGAATTCAACTGCTCTTCGGACAGCTTCTCGTCAAGCGTGTACGTATCCGGCTTGTCGGATACTTTGCCCAGCTCGGCTTCGAGGTTGTCGTTCTTGATGTGCGTGCCGATCGGATAGATGTAAGTGTTATCCGTCATAGGCAGTTTGTTTTCCTTGCCTTGAAGCATTCTGACGCCGATTCCGAGCGCGGTCGCGCCGATTCCCGGAGGGTTATTCAGTCCATAGGTGTTGAATCCTTCGCTGTCCTTCAATTCCTTCCACTTCTTAAGGAAAGCGACGTTGTTCTCGCCGGTAATGACGGGAAGTTTCTTATTCGCCGCTTGGAACGCGTTCACTACGCCAAGCGCCATACCGTCTTGGGTAAGCACGCCGTCGATTTTCGGATAGGAAGCGATCAGGTTGGAAGTCACTTGCTGCGCGTTCGCTTCGTCCCAGTTTCCGTTAACTTCGGTCAGCACTTTGATGTCCGGATGTTTCGCCAGCACTTCTTTCATCCCGATCAAGCGGTTAACGTTCGCCGGATGGCCAGGCAAGCCGCTTACGATGACGATATCGCCTTTGCCGCCCAATTCGTTCACGAACCACTCGGCAAGGTTTCTTCCGAACTGCTGCTGGTCGATGACGACGTTGAGCGATTTCTTGGTCGTTACCGGTTGGTCGAACGTAATGACGGTAATCCCTTTCTTGACCGCTTCTTCGATTACCGGATTGAGAGCGGTTTCAGAATTGGCATCGATAAGCAACAAATCGACTTTGGCGTTGATCATGTTGCGGATTTGCGCGATTTGGTTGTTCACGTCGACTCCGGCGTGCTGGATAGTAATCTTCTCGATCCAACCCTTTTGTTTGTATTCTTCCGCGAGCGTCTCGATCGCTTCCGTCATTTGCGTTCTCCAACCGTTGCCGATATATCCGTTGCTCACCCCGACGACGATCGGTTTAATCTCTTTGGATTTCTCTTGAGAGTCGCTTGCGCTGCTGCCCGAGGCCGGCTTGCTTTCGTTGTTTTTACCGCAGGCCGCCAAAATCAGAACCAATGAAAGCATGATGCACAGTACGATGGATAAACTTCTTTTCATTGAAAAGCCTCCCTTTGTCATAGAAAATCCATGATTCCATTGTCCGCAGCATCCCGAACTGTGTCATTGCTCTTGGAGGTATGGGCCGCTGTCTGAGACTTAGGTTATCATGGATGGTTACTTGCGCAGACTCACAGAATCAACTAAACGAGTGCAAAAATTATACCTTTCATTTTCCTTACGGCTTACCCGAAGTCATTTCAGGTGACCGATTTTCGGTATATTGGCTCGGGCTGATGCCGAAAAATTTCTTGAACACCTTGCTGAAATATTTCGGATCCTCGTAACCGACGATCTCCGATATTTCCTGCTGTCTCAAAGAAGTCGTCTCCAGCAAATGTTTCGCTTCCTCCATCCTGATTCTCGTAATATAGTTGTTGAAGCTTTCTCCGGTGTAGGTTTTGAAAATTCTGCTGAAATAAATCGGATTGATATGATACTTCTCGGACACCATGTTCAACGTTAAATCCGAGCTGCAGAACTCTTTAATATAAGCTTGGACGCGATATACGATTTCTTTGCCCGTAGCGTCTTGTCCCCCGATCAGATGTTGGCAAGCGCTCTCCATGTACAGATACAGCCAATCCACCATCTGATCCATATGACTGAATCCCGTTACGATATCCGTGATATCCGCAACCGAACCCGCAACCGCGTAATCGGAATGAACGGCGGCTTCTTCTTGGGAGAACTGTTTGATCATAAAATAAACCTCGAAAAACAGCTCGTGAACATGGGTGTGGTTGGTAATCTGTTTCTTGCGGACGACGTTCGTAAACAAATAATCGATGTGCTCTTTGGCCTTATCCCACTTCTTTTCCTTCAGAAATCGCGTCAGAAGTTTCGTCTCCGCGTTGAAATTCGGTTTATCGCTCTTAACCGGGATTCGCGAATAGTCGATCGCTTTGCCCGTTCCGAGCAATAGCCTTTCCTTCACGGCGTATACCGCTTCGCGGTAAGAAGCTTTGATCGCATGCGCCTGATCGTAAGCCTCGCCGATTCCGATCGTAACCCGGATGCCGAGCCTCTTCTCCAGCTTTTCCGCGAATGGGGTTAACGCTCGTACGATTTTGTCTTTGCCGTTCGCGGGATCGGGATGGAGCAGCAGGATGAATTCATGATCGGGCCGAATGTTCTTGATGACGTAGCCGTCTCCCAGATGATCCAAGTGCTCGCTGCATGCCGTTTCTATCTCGTGATAGAGGACGATATTGCGGATTCTCTCGGGATCGTCCGCGGATGAATCCAATGCTTCCGTCTTGATCACTCCGATGAGGAAACGATTCGCTTCAAGCTCCTGCTTCCACTCTTGCACGACGTCGGCCGGAACGTGCTTGGAGCTCTTGTCCGATAGCCAATGAAGCAAGGATTCCTCCTTGATCTTAAGCTTCTCCCTTTTCTCCCGTTCCTTCAGCCATGCAGGCTCGGAAGCTAGTATTTCTTCTTTGACGGCAAGGAGGGACGCCCTCATCTCCGCTTCTTTCAAAGGCTTGAGCAAATATTCCGATATCCCGTATTTCATCGCCGTACGCGCGTATTCGAACTCGCTGTAGCCGCTTATGATAATGAATTTAACGTTGTCGTTGATTTCCGTCGCTTTCCGGATCAGGTTCAACCCGTCCATGACGGGCATCGTAATATCCGTAATGACCAGATCGATATCCCCCCTCTCGATCAACTCCAGCGCCTCGGCTCCGTCGCTCGCTTCCGCGGCGACCTGCATGCCGAGCTCTTCCCAATCGACCTTCATTTTAATCCCGCTGCGTATGGGCGCTTCATCGTCCACGATCATCACGTTTAATAGCATAGTAAGAAAACCCCTCTCTCTTTAACGGATGTTAGGCAATATTATCGAACTGTGCAATGACTTGTGATAAACTTAATAGCATATCTTCTTCCGAGTAGCCACCGCCACTAGATATGAGGAGTTGTTACCCATGAGATACAGTGCTAATGGAGCACCAATTTCCTGCCCCTGCTGCCGGAATGATACTTTTAAGCTTGATTACAAAAAGTTAAACACTACCGGGATGTCATTGTTTGGACTTGATTGGGCGAATAAAGATGCAGCCATCCTGATCTGTGAAAGGTGTACTCATATCTCATGGTTTATGTCGAAACCTGATTCTGAAGGTTAGTCCCCTTCTCCCCTAAGAGTTAGGATCGTCCCGTCAAAGCTCTCTTAGATGAGAGCTTTTTTATTGCGCAAAATGCGATCTTTACGACAAATCATCGTTCATCGTTTTGCTCTGCCTCTCGCACGATAGGAATCGTGATCGTCACCTTCGTCCCTAATCCCTCCGAGCTTACGATCGTTAACCCGAACGCTTCTCCGTAGAAGCTCTTAATTCGGTGACAAACGTTCGCGAGCCCGATGTGCGAGCCCCCGTCGGTTTTGCTGCGAAGACGGTTTGACGATGTTTCCAACCTTTCGATTAACGCCGTCAGCTCCTCTTCCGTCATCCCGGAACCGTTATCTTCCACCGCGATCGATAGATTGTCCCCGCTTGGCAGAATGATGACTTTGATCGTACCGGCTTTGCGGATGCCGTGTATGACGGAGTTTTCCACGATGGGTTGAAGCAATAGCTTCACGATCTTGCATTCGCGGACGTTCGGGTCGATGATAAATTGCCAACGCAAATCTTCTCCGTACCTGGTCTTCTGAATATGCAAGTAGCGCTGCAATTGACCGACTTCTTCCTCGATCGTGGCCACGTCGTTGCCGTTCGTGCTGTATCGGAATATATCCGCTAGCATTTGAGTGATGGCGCTAATCTCTTTCTCCTGCTTCACCGTCGCGATGCTGTCGATAACGGATAACGTATTGTACAGAAAGTGGGGATTGATCTGCGATTGCAGCGCCTTGATTTCGGCGTCTTTCTGCAAAATCTCCGCCTCGTAGACTCTATCGATCAACTGGTTGATCCGTTTGAGCATCCGATTGAAGCTATTGCCGAGCACTCCGATCTCATTGTTGCTCTTCAGATTGACGAATACTTTCAGATCTCCGCCTTCGACCTTGCCCATCGCCGCGACGAGTCTTTGCACCGGTCTCGAGATGCTGATGGAGATTAACAAGGAGATCAGAATCGCCAATAAGAACAGGACAACGTCCAGTTGGATAGCGAACTTCCCTACGGAGACGATCCTTTCCATCAGATACGAATACGGGATTGCGCTGACGACATACCATCCGGTCGCAGTCGACTTGGCGTACGTGATCATGAATTTCTGCCCGTCCAAATCCGAGGAGAATATACGGTTGTCGCCTTCGCCGGAATGGACGATCTGCGGGACGAACGAATATTCCGCCGGTTTCGTCAGCTTCTTCTTGCTCAGATGGGAGACGACCTTGCCTTCCTTGTCCATAATAAAAACGAACCCGTTAGGACCTAGATCGATGTAGGAGAACGTATCCGCTAGCGCGAACTCTTTCGTTCCCAGCACGAGAGTTCCCATCACCATGCCGCTGGAAGGATCGTAGATTTTGCGCGTGAGCGTCGTTAAATACTCGTACAGCATCGAGGGACTTTGATTGCGAATCGTTCCCCTCCAATATACCGGTTCGGGTCTGCTCATCGCCTGCGTATATTCATTCGACAACTTGTAATCGGCGGACACCATCGTTTCTCCCGACGTTATCGCCAAATCCTTTTCCGCCATCAGAACCTGCGCTCCCACGATCTCGCGCTTCGAGCTTAGGATTTGACCTAGCTTCATCTTCAGTTTGGCGGCCGACTTAGCTTCCGTAGCGACGTCGTCATTCTCGGATATTTCCTTGATGAGCTGCTGAATATCGACCGCGGACACCATTTGGAGGCTAATATCCTCGATTCCCGTAAGCAAAGCGTCTAGCCGCCCAGCCGACTGAACCATGATCTGCTCCGAATAAAGTCCGGTTTTCTCTTCAATGGCTTTATAAGCGTTGTTGTATAGAACATATCCGATCAAGATCGCCGGAATGACGGTCAGAATCAGGAAAAAGACGAAAAGCTTCCACTGCAATCGCCCGAAGAACGAGCGGGACATGCGGTTCCAATGACCGAACACGGTTTTCCTCCTCTTTCTCATGCAGCATGTAGCAGGATATTCTCTCACTTTTGCCGCTATATGGCACTCTATCCAACCAATTAGTCCGCACTCAGCGGCTTGCATCGCGCTTTTTCTCGAAATCTAACCAACGGCTTGTAGCACACTTTCGCTCCGCCACCCGATTTTCGGCCGATCAACGGTGCTCAGAACCGCTATTTCGCTCCGCCACCCGATTTCCGGTCAATCAACGGTGCTCAGACACGCTATTTCGCTCCGCCACCCGATTTCCGGCCGATCAACGGTGCTCAGACACGCTATTTCGCTCCACCACCCGATTTCCGGTCAATCAACGGTGCTCAGACCCGCTATTTTGCTCCGCCACCCGATTTCCGGTCAATCAACGGTGCTCAGACCCGTTATTTCGCTCCGCCACCCGATTTTCGGCTGATCAACGGTGCTCAGACCCGCTATTTCGCTCCACCACCCGATTTCCGGTCAATCAACGGTGCTCAGAACCGCTATTTCGCTCCGCCACCCGATTTTCGGCCGATCAACGGTGCTCAGACCCGCTATTTCGTTCCGCCACCCGATTTTCGGGTAGCGTCAAGTAGTCTGTGTAGTAGGTTTTTCCATCGGGACGATGGATAGAAAAAATCAATTTGTTTAAGGTCGTGTGACTTGAGGCGCGTAGCTCAAGCGAAGGCGCGGGAGCTACAGCTTTAAGTCTTTTGTCTTGAATATTTCTCAGTGTACATCTTCTCAAATGCTGCTTTGGTGTCCGGGTCTACAAAGCCTCGAATTGCTCTTCCGCACCATTTCTCATTGTAGTCTAGGGATTGGAGGTAGATGATTTTCTCTGCTGCTTCAATGTTAGTTAGACTATTCATTGGCTTCAGGCGCTTGCGTAACTCTTTGTTCGTCCGTTCAATGGGGTTCGAAGTGTAAATCGCAGGTCGTGTGAGTGCTGGGAACTTGTAGAAGGTCAGTAATGTCGGGAGTTGTTCCTCCCACGACTTCACTTCCTTCGGATATTGCTTGCTCCATTTGGCTTTGAACCCATCGAAGACCGCCAAAGCTACATCGCCATCAAATGCCGTGTATACACCCTTCAAATCTTCGAGAAACTCGGTTTTATCGTTGACTCGAATTTTTGGAAAGGTACTTCTCACTTTATGGACGATACAATGCTGCACATCGGCCTGAGGATACACTGCTCGAAAAGCTTCCTCAAGTCCAGGTAGCCCGTCAAAAACGCCAACTAGCACTTCGGTTGCTCCGCGGTTCTTTAAGTCAATTAAGACCTCTTTCCAAACGTTAGAACTCTCTTGGCCACCGACGTAAAATCCTAGAATTTGACGTATCCCTTTCTCGTCGATACCCATGACCAAGTAAACAGCCTCGCTACTGACTGTATTACGTTTGAGCTTAACATAGAGCCCGTCCAAATAGATAACGGAGTAGCGTTTCTCTAACGGGCGCTTCTGCCACTGTTCGATGTCTTCCATAACCGTCTGTGTAATGTTACTGATGGTGGTCGGAGAGTACTGAGTACCGAACATGCTCTCGATGAACTTGGCAACTTCGCGTGTGCTCATTCCGCCTTTGTACATATGAATGATGGCCTCTTCCAACCAGCCTTCCCTACGTTGGTAGGGTTGGAACAAACGCGTTTGAAAAGTGCCTTTACGGTCGCGAGGAACTTGGAGTTCGTTTATGGTTCCGTAACGGGTTTGGAACGTACGCTTGTAGTGACCATTACGACTGTTTCGCTGATCCTGTTGCTCGTTAAGCATGTAGTTCTTAATTTCTTCACGCATGAGCAGTTCTAGCTTCTCCTGCAACAGCTTTTTTACAGCATTTTCAAGTAGATTGTCGTACGCATTTTCGGATATAGTAGTCATCGAGTAGGGCTCCTTCTTGGTGATGTCGTAATCCCGAGGATACCCTACTTTTTTGTTGCCTGTTAAGGCTCCAAATGTTGGTACACAGACTACTTTACATCATCGATTTTCGGCCGATCAACGGTGCTCAGAACCGCTATTTCGCTCGTCCTTCAACCGTTTCATTAGATGCAGCTCGCACACCAATGAATGCGCTTCCATTAGCATTCGGGTGAAGAACCATTCAGTATAGCAAGGATAAAGCAGCCCGTATTCGGAAAGCAAGCCTTGTTTTTTAGAACAAAGGATTGCCGATATATACGTTCTATTGTTAAGATGATCTTATCAACGCCTCTTGCCACGGAGCAGCGTTCCTGCCACCGGCCCTGAGGTTTAACGAGGGACAGCGATGAACCGATACGAAGCCGAATTCAGCAATCTTGTCAAAGCCTACCGGAAACGGCACATGGGCAAAGGGCCTAGCCGGATCGTCACGACGTTCTGCAAAAACTGGGCAATCTGCGAGATGGAAGGCAACCTGTCTTCAGTCGAGAAATTCATGGTTTCCGCGCAAGACGGGAAAAGCATGGTTCGCGATGCACGTACTTTGTGGGTAAAAGAAATTTACCGTAAACACCCGCCCGTTGAAATGGAAGCGCTGTTAGGCGCGAAATTTCTCGATCTGTATCTCGATATCGACGTGGACAAAGACTTCGGAATGTCGATCTTCGTGTTCGACTCGGATTTGCAAAGCAAGTTCGGCTCCGCCTAGGCGCTCTAAAATAAGAGTGCAAGCAATTTGTCAGCCGGAGAATGGCACAAAACTACGCTTATGGCATAATTGGATTGGAACCCGGCAGCGCACCTGCAAGGGACTAACCGCAAGACTTGAACTCTTCTACGCGAAGACTCATAGACTTGGCGGTTTTTTTATTTTTCGATGCGAATGTAAACGGAGGAATCCACATGGGAACAACGAAACATTCCGGCAGAATCAAGCTGCCCGGACGGCCCGATTCGAAGTTATGGGTAAGCAAAGTGCCGTTCGGACTCGGCAAGATCAAGCCGAAACATATTCGCGATACGATGAAAGTGATGTGGACCAATCGAGATAATCTGCCTTATGCTTATCGGATTTTGACGCAGGGAGTGTGCGACGGATGCGCGCTCGGCGTCTCCGGTTTGTACGACCAGACGCTGACGGGGCCGCATCTGTGCACGACGAGGTTGAACGTGTTGCGGCTGAACACGATGCCCGCGATCAAATCGGAAGTGCTGCATTCGGATATTGACGAACTGCGCAAGATGGACAGCACCCGGCTTCGGGATCTAGGACGGATACCCTATCCTATGGTTCGGGGCAAAGGAGATTGTTCGTTCCGGCGAGCGACTTGGGATGAGGCGCTTGACCGAATCGCGTCGAAAATCCGGGGCATCGATCCGAAGCAGCTCGCTTTCTATCTTACTGCCCGAGGCATTACGAACGAATCTTATTACGCCGCGGCGAAAGCGGCCCGTTATATCGGAACGAACAATATCGATAACGCATCGCGAATTTGCCACTCCCCTTCCAAGACCGCGCTTAAACGCTCGCTCGGAATCGGCGCTTCGAGTTGCAATTACAAGGATTGGATCGGTACCGACGTTCTTGTGTTCTGGGGCAGCGTAGCCGCCAACAATCAGCCGGTGTCCACGAAATACATGTACGCGGCCAAACGCAAAGGGACGAAAATCATCGTCATCAATCCTTACCGCGAACCCGCGATGGAAGGCTATTGGATTCCTTCCATTCCGGAATCCGCTCTGTTCGGGACTAAACTCGCCGACGACTTCTACCAGGTCAATATCGGCGGGGACATCGCCTTCATGAACGGAATTATGAAGGCATGGTTTGAAATGGAGGCCGTCGCGCCAGGTTCCGCGATCGACCATGATTTCGTTAACGCGCACGCCGTAGGGTACGAGTATCTGCAAGCGCATGTAGGCCGTCAGGACTGGGAGACGTTGGAACGTTCCTCCGGCTTGTCCCGCGATCGCATCGAGGAGTTCGCCCGGTTGCTTGCAAGCTCGCGGTCCGGGGTGTTCGTCTGGAGCATGGGACTTACGCAACATCGCTTCGGAACGGACAACATTTCGCAAGTCGCGAATTTGGCGTTGCTTCGAGGCTTCCTAGGACGCGAACACTGCGGGGTCATGCCGATCCGCGGACATAGCGGAGTTCAGGGCTCCGGCGAGATGGGGGCCGATCCGTTCAGCTTGCCGGGCGGAGAGTTTTACGGCAAAGACATCGAGCGGATCGAACAATTATGGGGGTTCGAGCTTCCGAAATGGCAAGGGGATATCGTCGGCGTATCGCTTGAGAACGCCTTGCTTCCCGACGATCACGAGCGCAAGCTGAAACTGTTCTACACGTCGGGCGGTAATTTTCTGGAGACGATGCCTGAGCCGGAATTCGTTCGAAGCTGCTTGGAAAACGTCGAACTCCGCGTCCATCAAGACATTGTGTTAAACACTTCGACATTGGCAGATGCCCTGGAAGAGGTTTGGGTACTTCCCGCCATGACGCGCTATGAACAGCCGGGCGGCGGAACATCCACTTCCACGGAACGAATGGTTTACTTCTCCCCGGAGATCGCCGGCCCGCGAATCGGCGAAGCGAGACCGGAGTGGGCCATCTATGCCGAGCTGGCCGCCCGTGTTAAACCGGAGAATAGCCAAGCGATCGCGTTCAACAACACGGCGCATATCCGGGAGGAAATTGCCAAGGCTTCTCCTAATTACGACGGCATTCAACATCTCTCCAAGCAGGGAGACGTATTTCAATGGGGCGGCGCATGGCTGTGCGAGGAAGGAGTTTGTCCGACGAAGGACGGCAAAGGCCGTTTGCTCCCGATCGAGCTTCCCGAGCTCCGCAAGCCGGAAGGCCAGTTCTACGCGACGACCCGCCGCGGCAAGCAATTTAATTCGATGGTGTACGGCGAGACCGACCCATTCAACGGGGCAGAACGTTACGACGTGCTGATCGAATCGGGAGACGCCGGAAAGCTGGGCATCCGCGAGGGCGATGCCGTTGTCGCCTACAATCGCTATGGCGTTTTCCACGGAAGGGCGAAATTCGAAGATATTGCCGCGGGTAACATCGAGCTTTATTGGCCGGAAGGAAACGTGGTGTTGCCTAAAGGCGTGTATGAACCTCATGCGGGCATACCGGAATATAACGCTGCCGTCGTCGTGGAGAAAGCGGAAACTTACCATGCGTTGAAGGATACCCGTTATGTCGAGAAGCGCATCGAGGAGTTGGAGCTTGATCTGCCGGGGTGAGAAAAGGAGGCGTATCCTATGGAACATCAGCTTAACGTAAAATGGCGAACGATCAAATTCAGCGGCGAGCAATCCGTTGATACGGACGAGGACATCGCGGCCGAATTCCCGCTAACGATCCGGCTAGACGGGGAAGAATTCGCTACGATCGTATGCTCTCCTAGCGATCTGACCGATCTCGTCGTCGGATTCTTGGCTTCCGAGGGCGTTATCCGCACGATGGACGACATCAAACGGATGTCGCTCGACGAGGATCGCGGATTCGCGTACGTCGACTTGCATCGCCCGCAATCGACCGCGAAGGAGCTCCATTCCAAGCGGATCATCGGCTCCTGTTGCGGCAAGAGCCGCCAGTTCTACTACCACAACGACGCCCGGACGGCCAAGACGATCGTCGGAGGAGCATCGATTGCGGCGGAGCGGTGCTTCGAGTTGATGGGGCGGATGCAAGCCGGCTCCGCCTGCTTCCATCAAACGGGCGGCGTCCATAACGCGGCGCTCTTCGACGAGGAGGGCGACATGGTCGTCCGCACGGACATCGGCAGGCATAACGCGCTCGACAAGTTGTTCGGCCATTGCCTCCGCCACCGCGTTCCGGCGAAAAGCCGCATCATCGCCTTCAGCGGACGGCTCTCCTCCGAAGTCGTGCTGAAAGCCGCCAAGATCGGCTGCCCGATCCTGCTCTCCAAATCGGCTCCGACCGATCTCGCGCTCCGTCTGGGCGTCGACCTCGGCCTCACCTGCGTCGGCTTCATCCGCGCGAATTCGATGAACGTCTACACGCACCCCGAGCGGATTATTCGCCAATAGGAGGAGCGACGAGTCGGTTCGTGTCCGCCGGTTGGAAGGCGTTCTCTTCCGCGAATTCGTTGAAGGATACGATGATGACCGTTTGCCAAATCCCCTGCCGGCAAAAGCGCGACAGGGGATTTCGGACTTCCGATATCACATTGGTTCTTCAATAATCACGCAAAGCTATCGTTGCCGTAGTGATCGGCTAAGCGACTTTCCGATCCCACATATAGACGACTGCGGCAAGCACGCAGCCGACCAGCGACAGCAACGCTCCCGTCCATGGAAGCATGCCGAGACCCGAATTCGTGATCACCATCCCGCCCAAGAAGGCTCCCCCCGCGTTGCCGAAATTAAGCGCGGAGTGATTGGACGTGGAAGCCAGCGCCGGCGCGTCCTTAGCTAACGTCATGATTCGGACTTGTAATCCCGGCAATACGGCGAACGCGGCGATTCCCCAGATGAAGATCGTGATGACGGCGGCGATGGGAAGCTCGTCGACCAATGCCAGTATCGCCAGAATCGCGGCCAATGACGCGAATCCGGCGATTAGCGTAGGCATCAGCTTCCAATCCGCGAGTTTTCCGCCGAGGATGTTGCCGACCGTTACCCCGATTCCGAACAACACCAACACCCAAGTCACGCTATATTCCGCAATGCCCGTCACCTCTTGGAGCAACGGCGCGATGTACGTAAATACCGTAAACAGACTGCTGCATCCGATCGCCCCGGTAAGCAGAACGAGCAACAGCTTCGGTTGAAGCAAGGCGCGAATTTGCCTGATCGCGCTGGAACTCTCTTGCTGGCGAATATCGGGAATTAAAGCGATGATTCCGATCAACGTAACGATTCCCATCAGGACGACGGAACCGAACGAAGCTCTCCAGCCCATATGCTGTCCGATGAACGTTCCGAAGGGCACGCCGATAATATTCGCTACCGTTAGTCCCGCCATCATGACCGAGACGGCGGCCGCCCTTCTATTGGGAGCGACCAGGTTCGCGGCGAGAATCGAGCCAACCCCGAAGAACGTGCCATGAGCGAGGGCGGTGAACAGTCTTGCCCCCATTAAGATGGCATAGTTCGGAGCGATCGCGGCAATCCCGTTGCCGATAATAAAGAGGATCATCAACAAGCAGAGCAGCTTCTTCTGCGGGATCCGATGCGTGGCCACGGCCAAGATCGGCGCTCCGATCGCAACGCTTAGCGCGTATCCCGTAATCAGTTGCCCCGCTTGCGGTATCGTGACGTTCAGATCCGAAGCGACGTTAGGCAACAACCCCATGATGACGAATTCGGTCATGCCGATCGCGAACGCTCCAGCGGTTAACGAGAACAACGCTAACGGGAATCGATCCGCCGCCTTGCCTCCGACGGCCATACTTCCAGTATTCAATTCGTTCTAACCTTCCTTCTGACTGACTAGTGAGCACTTGCGTTCGAACATCCGAAAGCTTTCATGCTTTACTAGAATAAGGGCAAACCGGAAGATGTACAATCATTCCCGTAGAAAAAACCTAATCCGCATAGTAGAATGCCTAACGGATAACCTTTGGCTTTAACTTCTCATCGCAATCGTGTTGCCCGAAGAGTATCTGCGCAACCCGATACGAAATAGCAACGCCGCGGCTATCGTAAGTCCGGCCGCCACTGCCGTAGCCCCCGCCACGAAGGCCGGATCGAAATCCTTCAACAGCCCGATGGGCAAATAGCTGATGAACCCGGCCGGCACGAGCGAGAAGAGCGCCAGCTTAGCGAGCCCTCGAAAGATATCGGAAGGATACGTCGTTAACGCGATGAAGCTGTTGAACAACTGCTGCGTAAACCCCTCGGCGTGGCCGATATAGAAAGCCGAGCAGCCTGCAATCACCATCACGGCGATAAACAGCAATCCGCTGATCAGAAGGCCGAGCGCGAATAGCAGAATGCCCCGCAAAGACGTATCCCCGGCGATAAGAAATACCGTAATTCCGAATAGGAAATCCCCGGCCGCCGTTACTGAGCTTCGGCTGGCAAGCACGCTGAGCAGCACCGGTTTCGGCTGCGACAAATACACGTCCAGCTGCCCCGTAGCGACGATTCCCGCGATTCTAGAAAAGTTGCCGAACAGCATCGCGGCCCAACCGAATCCACCCGCGCTTAATGCCCATAGCATCATGACGTCCTCCATCTCCCAGCCTTGCACGACCGGGAAACGTTCGAAGAACAGACTCCAGAAAAATAACCAAATAAAATTGTTGACGAACATCATTCCCGCCAGCAAGAAGAAGCTTAACCGATACTCCATCGCCGACGCCAGATTCACTTTCCAGCAAGTTAACGCGAACCGCACGTTCGCTCCGATTTTAGCCGCCGTTTGCATGTAGCTTCGTCACCCCTCTCCGATACAGCCAAGCTACCGCGAACCCAAGACCGATTATCCAGGCAACCTGGATTCCGAGTTGTTGCGCGAGCAGCGTTGGATCATAATGCACGGCCATCCGCGCGGGAAAATATAACGCCGCCTGAAACGGAAGCCAAGCGCATATCCGCTGCAGCCATTCCGGCATCAGATCAATCGGCAGCAGCATGCCGCCGATCGTGAATTGCAGCTTCTGCAGCACGAAATACAGACCGCTCGTCTCTTCCACCCAGAACGCGCACAGCCCGACCAACATGAGCAGCAAGAACGTAATCGTCAATGCCCCCGCGCTTAGCGCCAATAGTCCAAACCAGCCAAAGCCGAATGTCGGAGCGCCGACGAACGTCCAAGCAATGGAGCTGCCGACCAGCAGATGGACGAAGAAACGAAGCAAGGCTTCGGAGAAATAGACCGAGAAATGGTAAGCGACATAGGACTGCGGGCGAATTAATCGAATCGCGACGTCGCCGTTCTTGACCTCCTCCTCGATCCGCGAACACAACGGAGGCGCCGCCAGCGTTAATGCCTCCGTGAATACCAAATACCAAATCATATGCTTCAGGGTAAAGCCGGCAATCTCCTTCGTATAATTCCCATCGTAAGCCGCGGACCATAATTGTATGAAAACATAGAGAATAAACAACAAGAAAAAACAACGAAGCAGAAAATCGGTTTTGTACGCGAACTGGTGTCGGAACGTAATTCTGCCGACCGCCGACGTTTTACGCCAGCTTGACGTCCAGCGGCTACTCTCTCCGCTCATCCCGCCCCCTCCTTCTCCGCGCGCATGCCGTAAATATGCTTGATGATTTCCTCGAGCGGCGGATCTTCGACGTTCACGTCGGTGAAGCTGACGCGGCCGATCAGTTCGCCCATTACCCGTTCGATGTTCGTTTGTTTTAAATCCACGGTCAAGCGGTACTTGCCGCCTTCCTCTTGCAACCATTGCCCGCCCCAGATCGCGGGCAGATCTTCATAATCGATCACGTTCGGCAATGTCAGAGTGACGTTCTTGCGGCTCAGCACTTCCCGCTTCATCTTATCGACGGGCTCATCGATCAGAACGCCCCCATGATGAATGACGACGGCCCGCGAGCACAGCGTCTCTACGTCTCCGGCATCATGCGAGGTAAGGAACACGGTCGTTCCTTCCTTGCGGTTCCGTTCGCGGATCAATTCCCGTATGCGCTGCTTGACGACGGCATCCAAGCCGATCGTCGGTTCATCCATGAACAACAGCTTGGGACGGTGCAACATCGATGCCGCGATCTCGCAACGCATCCGTTCTCCCAGCGACAGCTTGCGCACCGGCGTGTGCAAATAAGGTCCAAGCTCGAAGCGTTCGATCAAGTCATCCCGTCTCTTCGTGTAATCGTCCCGCTTCAGCTCGTAGATCCGTCCGATTAACTCGAACGTATCCACGGGCGGCAGATGGTACCAGAGCTGGGATTTCTGCCCGAACACGGTACCGATGCGATAGGCCAGCCGCTCTCTTTCTTTCCACGGCGTAAACCCTAATACGTCGGCTTCACCGGACGTCGGGTGAAGAATGCCGGTCAGCATCTTGATCGTCGTAGATTTGCCCGCTCCGTTCGGGCCTAGAAACGCGACCGTCTCCCCTTCGTGAACGTTCAGATCGATCCCGCGAACCGCTTCCTTCGTCTCCCATCGGGGGTTCCACAGCGATCGAAAGCTTCCGGTCAGCCCCGTTTCCTTCCTCTTCACGCGAAAAGTTTTCCCCAATCCTCTTGTCTGCAACGCCAACATGCCGATCCTCCCCCTTTTCTCCCTCTGCCACGGTAAAGCAAAAAAGACCATCAGCCCGATCCGCCACAGAGTAGCGGAACTTGCCGAAGGTCTTTTATCCCTCTCGGTGTAAATGCGGCCATAGCCGCAGCCGGTTTCGCTCGGTTCGGCCAAGCTTGACGCGATGAACTCGCCCTAGCTTCCGGCTCCCTAGAAACCCTTCCGTTTGATGTTAGATTTTACCTTGAATAGGCGACGATGACAAGAGGATTTTTGTCAATTCGTTTTGTTTTTTGAAGCATCGTCTTTCTTTAGGTTCACGATTATATTCTGTATGCCGGGTTCGCCGTTAATCGCGATGATTCCGTCAACCGCGTAATCGACTCGATCAGTTCCAGTGTACGAACTGATTCGATAATGCCCCTCAGGAGCGTATAGCGTAAAGCGATCGCCGGTTACGGGGACAAAATAGAACCATTTGTTCCACTTATCGACAATAAAGAAACGACCGCCGTCGATTCGAATGGATTCGCTCGTCAACGTTCCGCTAACGTTGGGGGATGGGAGCTTGACGACATCGGGATCAGCTTTTCCGCCTTGAATCGTGATCGATGAAGACAAAGGAGAAATCATATGGAGACCGTTTCCGCCGACGTTTAATAGGGTATATTTCCCATCCGGCAAATCCGCATAGACCTTGTTTCCCCTCCAAATGATAGACTTCGGTATAGAATCCTTATTATTCGCGTCTCTCAAAATCAAGCTTCCATCTACAATCGTATTGCCCGAATCATCCGTTACGCTAAATGAAGGCAATGCGGGCGGCTCTTCCCGAATCGTCAGCCATCGGTTAATATGCCTTTCCTTGCTCAACTCGTAAGGCGTTTTACCGCCCATCCCGACCTTATTCGGATTCGCTCCCGCTCGGATCAACGACTGGATAATCTCATAGTTTTGAGCTTCGACCGCATTGATTAACGAGTTGTCCAAACGCGGCTTTGCGCCATGTTCAATAAGGGTATTCACCATATCCGCAGATGGAAATAGAAACTTCGGTTGCGCGGGATCCTTGCTTATATCGATGAACCCCGATGCTCTCTCCAGCAGCGTACCCGTATGGTTCTTCGCATTCGAGTCCAGTCCAGAATCGAGCAACAGGTTCAGCATTCGAGCGTTCTGAGTCAGTAGCGTACCGAATGCCAAATCGGTATCATGATATCCTGTCTTTGCACCGCTTACCAATAGGGACTGAACGGCATCGGTTTTATCGTTAACTACCGCCTCTCGCAACGGAGTGGACTCCCCGTACTCGCTTAACTTGCCGTTCGGATCTGCCCCTCTCTCTAGCAGCATTTCGATCTTCTCTGAGTTGCCGGCTTTGGCGGCTTCAAATAAATCGCGCTGAATCACGGTTCGTTCCTCTGCCGTTAGCCCTACGTTCAATATTCGATTATCTGTATCGTAAACTACTGCTTTGCCTAGAACGATACCGATGAGATCTGCGGGGATATAAATACGACCTTGCCTGGCAACCGGAGCTTGGGCCATTCGCACTTCGCGTTGTCCTGCCATTACACGATTCCGATTCATTTCCATCGTAAATACAATTCCCCGATAATGAATAACGATCGTTTTTTTCTCGTATTTCCATTGGATCCGCATAGCCTTGAACGTTTCCTTGGCCTCAAGCAAGAGACCCCCCTTCTCCTCGACGGGTCTAACCTTTAACGGCAACTCAATGGCATCGACGGAAATTCGGATTGCCGGTTGAACTGCCGAATAGACGGAGCGATCGGCTGCGACAACTGCAACGATAACTAGAAAAATAATCATCATAACGAAACTTCGCCTATCCCGCATTTTCGCCCCAGCCTCCGGCCTGTTCTCTTATTCTTGCATTCTATCATATCTCCCAATCATCTACTCATCCTGCGCTCGTCTACCGACAGGGTTAACTAGTAGTTCGATTAAGGAAAGCTCATCTTCCGATGGCGAAATCCCCGTATTCTCGGCGCGATGATCCATTTCATCCGCCATTTTATCCGGCTCATTCCGTTCGAGCATCGTTGAATAAATGTTATATAATAGTCCCATTCCAAGCTTCCTCCTCGCGACTAACTGTCCAATCTATCCGATGCCTAGTACACTCCGAGCAAAGCGATATCCGAACCGGCCGCATTCCTCCGCTTCCGCCGAGGACAAAGCTACACCTACCAAAGAAACATCGGCTATCCGGGACGTGAAAACCATGTCCTAGAAAGCCGATGTTTTATTGTCCATTTTTTTTGCTCACCCTATCTTCAGAAGTACCCCAAGCTCGTTCCCTGAGACTTCCGAGCATCGACGATACGCTTCCCCGATCTCGCTTAAAGACCATTCGCTCGTAATCATTGGATTAACCGTAATCCGCTGCTCTTGCAGCAATCTGATATAAGCCGCAAGGTTTCTTCCTTCTGTCCAACGTACGTAACCAAGCGGATAATCTACGCCGCTTTGCTCGTATATTTCATCGTAGCGGCCTGGCCCTCCCGCTCGGGAGATACGTATGTCCACTTCCTTGGAGAAAAGGGCATTCCGGTTAAAGGTCGGGTTCGGCACGCCCACGATTACGATTCGACCGCGGTCCCTTAACCAGCCGATACTTTGGTCGAGCAAGGTATCGTTGCGGCCTCCGGCGCAGAGGAGTACGCAGTCTACCCCTTCACCACGCTCAGTATGCTTCTTTAGTTGCTCTGCAAGCATCTGATCCGATGAAGCTACATATGCAGTTGGCATGCACTGATTCGCTGCGCGCCTTCGGGTCTCAAGCTTATCCGTGGCAAGAACGATAGACGAGGCAGCGTATCCTACTTGAGCAACCAGTTGCCCCAAGATGCCAAGCCCTACGATGAGGAGACTCTCACCGAAATGCGCGTCGGCTTGACGCAAGGCATGAATCGCGATCGTGCCCAATCCGGCGAATGCAGCCTCTCGCGGATCTACGGAGTTGGGGACCGGTACGGTAAGATGTTTAGGCGCGATAATGATTTCACTATGGGTCGGCACTCCGTACACCGCAGCTCTCTGTCCGGGCTGAAGATGTTCCACCGCGCTGCCTATCGCCTCGACTATTCCTACCCCGCTATATCCCGGAAGAACAAAACCGGCTTTATTTCTTAGATGCATTAACTCCGTTCCCGGGCTGATTGCCGAGTATTCCGTCCGAATTCTGACTTCATAATCGCCCAGCTCTCCCGGTTCGAAATCCTCTACTATCGGTACTCCATCTCTTACTGCAACACGTCTCATTTCCGCAAATCCTCCAGTCCGTCCTTTGCTAGGAGCGGCCGCACTGTTCATTGCTGCTTTTATCTTGTAAATCTGAAGACAGTCGTAGAATAGGCTCCCCCATCTACGCGCATGATTCGGCTTACGCCTGCCACTTCCACTGGCGTACTCCGGTTCGTCGTCGTTCCGTCTCCTAATTGTCCATAACCGTTGTCGCCCCACGCCCATACCGAGCCGTCATTGTATTTCGCTGCTAGAGTATGGTAAAGTCCTGCCCCTACCGTCTTCATATCGGTCAGATTCAAGACTTGCGTCGGAACGGTCCTTCCGATCAACGTTCCATCTCCGATTTGCCCTTTGTCGTTGGCTCCCCAAGCGAACACGGTTCCATTCGTTCTAACCGCGACGCTATGGTAACCGCCGGCAGCGATGGCCGTAACCTTATTGATTCCTATGACCTGTACGGGCGAGCTTCGGTTGATCGTCGTTCCATCGCCAAGTTGCCCGCTGTTGTTATAACCCCAGGACCATACCGTTCCGTCCTTCTTTAACGCAATGCTATGGCCCACGCTCGCATCAATAGCTTCGATATTGGACAAACCAGGAACTTGAACCGGAGTTAATCGATTGACGGTACCGTGATCCCCGAGCTGACCCGCGTTGTTAGCCCCCCATGCCCAAAGCGTCCCATCCGACTTTAAGGCAAAGCTATGGTAGCCGCCTGCGGCTATGGCAACAATGTTGCTTAACCCCGCTACCTGAACGGGAGCGCCACGATTTGCAATCGATCCGTCCCCGAGTTGTCCGCTATTGTTATAGCCCCATGCCCACACTGTTCCATCGGATTTGAGCGCCAAGCTGTGATAATGTCCCGCTTTAATCGAGATTACGTTCGTTAATGTCGGAACATCAATCGGCGCCGTACGGTTAAGTGTTGTTCCGTCTCCCAATTGACCATAGGCATTATACCCCCAAGCGGATACTGTGCCGTCGGCATTCAGCTCGAGATTATGGAACTCGCCGTTCGAAACCTGAGTCGCTCCCTGCACGGAAAGCAATCCTGGCGTCGATCTCGCTGTCGTAGAACCATCGCCAAGCTGGCCGTAAATGTTGTTCCCCCAAGTGTAAATACTTCCCTTATTCGCCGCGATCGTCGCAAACTCGTTAAAGTGCGCCGAACGAGTATAATAGGGAGAAATCGCAGGGTCAAACGATTGTGAGGAGAAAAGCTTGCGAGACATATGGAAAATTCTATCGTCCCATGGCGCGGTTTTAAGCCATTGAGTCGCGAACACTTCTTGTATTCCCGGTGCAATCGCTCCTATTCCGTCCACCGCAAAGTAAAGCTTTGGCGTTCCGACTGCGTCATACGTTAGCACATTCCTCGTAAACGTGTTTGCAAACCTCCGCATGTCCTTCTCGTCGAACACGATTCCGGCATCGTATGCGGCAGCGGCAAAATCAACCTCAATCCCGGCATAAGGGATTTTGTTCACGTCATGATCAGCCGGCCAGCATGCACTATATTCATGATTGATTGTCGCGCTAGTCCGTTCGTCCCAACCGGAATAAGTCGCGCTCTTCGTCGGGTAATAATGCCAGACATACGTGTCCTTATTGTCGTCCCACGTCAGATCGTTCTTAAACCGATTCGCCATTCGGGTAGCTTTGTTCAATGCGTCCGCTTGGTGCGGCCCGGGAATTTGCGCAAGCTCCACATAAGTTTTGCCTAAGCTAAGATAGTGGTTGAATTGGTTCTCGGAGCCGTCCACGAACATCGGCGCACCCTTGGGATATATGTACCAGCCTTCGTTGTTCGCGCCTTCAACCCATTGATAGTCATGCGTTGAAGCTGCGTCTACAGCCGCTTGGAAGAAACGATCCGCTGCCGCTTTGTACACTAGATTGCTAGATAATGCAGGAGTACTATAAACAACGTTGGCGAACGTGGCCATCGGATAAGTCAGCAATCCCGTATGAACCGGGAAGCTCATCCTAAGGGGCACGAAGCTTGTTGAAGCGCTCACGGGATTTCGAGCCGAAATAGCGGATGAAGACGATAAATCCTTGACCGTTATTCCGTTGGTCATCCCATCGAACGTGCAATACGCCCCTGCCCTGACCTTAGCGGGCGCATAATTCGTACTAGAGGGGTCCATGGTCAAATTATCGTAAGTGTCCGCCCTCTCCATATTCTTGAACGTAACGGGAATTCCCATATTAAGGGTACTGTTGTTTCCGAGCTGCCCGTAATCGTTCTTTCCCCAAGATACCGCCCGATGATCTGTGTTGATGGCAATATTATGCTGCTTTCCGGCAGCGATAGCGCTTGCGTATAATCCGGCCACTTGAACGCCAGTCAACCTCTGGGTAGTTGTCCCATCGCCGAGTTGGCCTACGTCATTTGAACCCCATGACCATACAGTTTGATCCGACTTAAGAGCCAAGCTGTGATACCCTCCGGCGGATACATTCGTTACTCCGCTAAGAGAGCTAACTTGTACAGGCGAAGAAGTCGAAGTTAAAGTACCATTCCCAAGCTGACCGTTTGAATTTGAACCCCAGCCCCATGCCGTACCATCGCTCTTCACTGCCAAGCTGTGCCCAAGTCCGCCTGAGATATCCACTACATCGGATAGAACGCCTACTTGTACGGGGGTAAGTCGGTCCGTCGTCGTGCCATCCCCCAATTGTCCAGCCTGATTGGAACCCCAAGCCCAAACCTTGCCATCCGATTGTAAAGCAAGACTGTGGTACCCTCCGGCGGCAATTGCGATAATATTGCTCAATCCGCTGACCTGTATGGGAATCGAACGATTCGCAATAGAACTGTCGCCCAGTTGACCGCTATTATTGTAGCCCCAGCTCCACACGGTCCCGTCCGATTTCCGAACAAGATTGTGATAATATCCGGAGGCGATTTCAACAACGTCCTTCAGGCCGCCGACCTCGACCGCTGATGACCGATTGGCGGTTGTTCCGTCTCCCAACTGTCCATAGGCATTGTACCCCCACCCCCATACCGTGCCATTGGTTTTCAGCACCAACGAATGAAATTCCCCTGCCGAAACCGCGCTCGCCACGTCCATTACATTGTAATAATCGATGACTCCGTCCGCCGGAAAAGGAATACTCTGGTTTGCGGTTCCGAAAGCCAACTGTCCGTAATAATTATTGCCCGCGCTCCATACTCTTCCGGTTGAGTTCAAGGCGACCGTATGAAGACCGCCAGCCGCGACCTGCTCGGCCCGCGTGTACGCTTCCAGCTTGAACGTGTTCGGTTGCGAACCCGCGGAGACTTTCAACTGATTTTCCGAAGAATCAAATAGCAGCGCGCTTCTTACCTCTAAGGTAGGAATGCCATTGGCATCCATCAGCGTGGTTGTTCCTGCGGTAAACCGCGTAGCCGCCGCCCAAGTCGGCTCCGAAAGTCCTCGGTAATCTATTTTCCCGCGAACGTTGTCTCTTAAGCCCAAGACTTGGTCGGCTTGGGTAATGAACTTATCCAAGTAAGATAGATCGGAATGCTGTTTATACATAGAGATATAGGAAGCTAGAGTAGGACCCTCCACCCAAGCAAGACTCGTGGCCCCTTCATCATTGGGTTCCATATTTCCGTTTCCTTGATTGTAGCCGTAATCCAAAGCATCGAACGTCGTTTTAGTAGAGAAATCGTAGTACTGGGCGTGAACGGATGGAATTGCGGAATCGAAAAGAGATGAACAAATCGCAAGCGTCATCGTAAAGACGGCTAGCCTCTTCAATTGAATTCTCATACTCATCATCCAACCTCTCATTTAAATAGACGCATGGCATTGCCATAAATCAGGTCGATGCGTTCCTCTTCTCCGATATCGCTGCTGGACAATTGCAGTGCCGTTGCCTCCGCGGTCTGAAGCGGCGTACAAGAGCTATACGCATAGGATTGAGCCAGTCCGGCACGACATATCGATGCAATGACGGCCAGCGGACCGTTACAGAACCACAAGTCGAACAGCACTTGGCGTATCTTGCTGTCAGACGTAACGTTTCGCATGACTAAATCTCGCTCGTGATCGCGTAAGCCGCTTATGAGCAAGGGATGACCATCCGCAGTCATGATCAACTCCGCCAGTTCGTGAAGATCAACGACATCGACGAGCAATAATCGATGCTGTAGCCTTTCGTCCTGCAAGCGTGCGCAAACTTGCAATGGAAGCCCATGTTTACGCACCTCGTTTAAAAGCTCTTGTAGTCCGTTCTCATTCAAACCGTATCCATGATAACCGGGAACGAGTCGAATTCCCCTGGCCCCCCTGCTTACCGCCCAATCCAACTCTTCCTTCCATCCGGCTTCAAGCGGATTAACGATCGGAAACGGCCACAAACGTACATCCTGTGCGGCTGCCGCGAACAACTCTTCATTGCCCGTGCGGGTGTCATGCCCGAGCACCGAGGATAAGTGACTTACGCACATCGCTCGTAACCCTAATCGATCCGCCATATCCGTTAAATCGCCCGCTTCGGCGCGAAGCGCTTGACGATCTGGCCATTGACCGATAAAAGTAAGCACGTCTATGGCTCCATAACGGGTAAACCTATCCAGCATAATGTTCATTTCGCCACCTCGGCGAGAAGCTTCGCCATATTCCCTTCCGTAACGAGCTCGAACTCCCGCTCCGACAACCGGGCTCCTAGAACTTTACCTAAGTTGCTCGCAAGGCAGGCGTAAGGCAGGTCCGAACCGAAGATGACTCTTTCCGCCCCGAGCCGATTAACGGCTAGCGCAACTTCCCCCGCGCCGATCGGGGTTCCCGATGTATCCGTGTATACATTACGATAATTAGCGATTGTATTGATTGCAGTTTCGGCTTGGCCGCCTAGATGGGCCATAATGAGACGGGCTTCGGGATATCGACGTGCCAATTCCGCCACGTGAACGGCCGTGGACTCATAATGGAGCTGATCTACGGATTTTCTCCATGCATGGATCAGAATCGGCGCGCGATAAGCGATAGCTTGCTCGACGAAAGGGTAGACGAGCGGATCATTGCACAGCGTAGCTACCCAAAGCTTAATTCCGATCATCCCTTGGTCTTCCATTCGTCCGCGGTAATCCTTCAAGGCTTCTTGGCCATGCCGAGGATTCACGTAGCAATACCCGGCCACCCGATCCCGATGGGTGCGGATGACGTTAACCATGTCATCGTTCGCTTTGCGAACCTCCTCGAATGTCGGACTGGGGTTCAAGGAATTCAACGAACTCCCTACAAAGAGTCGTATTCCTAAACGATCGCCTTCTTCTAACGTCTCATGATGCAATTCGGAGCCTTGGAGATGGATGTGCGCGTCAATCATTGGAATGTCCTGCCCCTAGCTTGGATTCGGATAATGCCGAAACGAGATCTTCAAGGGAATACACGAAACCGAAGAACAGAGACACGCTCCATAGGGATAACCGTTTAGCCTCTTCCCCTCGCGCCGTTTCTTTATTTTCGACTGCCGTCACCGCTTCCGGGACTACCGAACAAAGCAGCCCATGCCGCTTCATATCATGCATTCCGCCGGGATTCAACAGAAGACAAGCATTAAGGGCAAATCCTGTATAGATCAAATGGTTAATTCCTTGTTCTTGGCATAGGGCGAATAATTGTCCCGAAGTGGCAACCACGCCTTCATTCCCAAGCGGTTTAACCGAATCGGGAATAGCCAGACGGGCAAAGCCGGCGTTGATGTCATCGATATTATGAGCCCCCGGGAAAGCATTCGCCTTCCGAAAAGCTTCAAGATTCGCATGAGACTCATCGACGGGGATTTGCTCGATCTTCGGATCCTCTTCCCCGGCGAGTTCAACCGCATGCTTGTACCCAGGATATTGCTTATAATAATCTCCGATCGGCTCTACCACATGGAACACCGTCATGCCTGCTTCCCGGCTTGCGCTTAACAACCTAGGCAGCTCCTGCTCGGCAATCGCGTTGGCTCGAGGTAAAAATTCAACCGCTCTATACCAGCCGGGAAATCGGTCTCGCGATCCGGAATCCCATGCATGCATAACAACGATAGCCGTACGGGATAGATCCAACTCCAAATCGTCTTTGCACCACCCCGCGTAGCCTTCACCGGGGAATTCAAGCCGATCGTCTGCGTCAAACTGTTTGTAATAGCCTGTTTTCACCCTCATCTTCAATGCCCCCATTATCCTTTAACCGCGCCGATCGTGATCCCTTTTACGAAAAAGCGTTGAAACGCAACGAACAAAATGACGATAGGCGCCATCGTCCACGTTGCCCCTGCCAATACAAGACCATAATCAACGTTCTGCAATTGCATGGAGGCAAGTCCGACTTGCAGGGTTCGCATATTCTGCGATTCCGTCGCAAGAAGCGGCCAAAGGAAATCATTCCATTGCGTAATGAACCCGAAGATGCCTACGATCGCCAGCACCGGCATTGAAACGGGAACGATGATATTCCAGTACGTTCGCCATTCTGAACATCCGTCCATTCTCGCCGCTTCAAGCAAATCTTCGGGAATGGTCTGCATAAACTGCTTCGTTAAGAACACCGCCAAAGGCGATACGAGTATCGGTAGCAGGAGCGCCCAATACGTATTGAGAACTCCCATATCTCTGATTTGCATGAACAGGGGAACCATGATGATCTGAGTGGATGTCATCATGATGCTTACGATAGCCCAGAACAGAATGCGCTTGCCCGGAAACTCCTTCTTGGCGAAGGCATAGCCGGCCATGGAACAAAGAATGACGTTTCCTAACATTCCGCTTATGGCCACGATCAAGCTGTTGGACGTCCAAACCCAGATGTTCCCGGCCATCAGCTTCTTGAAGTTATCGAGCGTAAATCCTCCCCAAGATAAATCCGGAGGGGTTTGAATAGCCGACGTTGGCGGCTTAAACGACTGAAGCACCATCCAGTAAAACGGAAAGAGCAATGCGAGCGCCGCTATGCTCAGTACGATAAAGCTTACCCATTGATACCCTTTAATGCGAAGGATGACTAACCCCTCCCCTTCTCTATAGCACCTGTTGTCGCCGTCAATATTCCAAATCTTCGGACATTGTTCGGAACTGGAAAATAGCAATGATCATAACGATAACCAGCAATATAACCGCCTGCGCGGAAGCCACGCCGAAATCAAACTTCTTAAACGCATTTTCGTAAATCAGAAAACCGATCGTCGTCGTTGAACGGTTAGGACCGCCCGCGGTAAGCATATAGATCGGAGCGAACACTTGAAACGATCCGACCGTATTCACAACGATCAAATACGTAAGCGTCGGCTTTAACATCGGCAGCTTGATTTTGATCATTTCTTGCCATAGATTTGCTCCATCGATGCGCGCCGCTTCCTGGTAATCCTTCGGTATACCGCCGAGCGAGGTTACGAGAATTAAGATGTTCGCTCCCTGCGAAACGGCCACCGTCATTAGAATAATCGAGAACAAAGCGATTTTCGGATCGCCCAGCCACAATACGGGGGAAACCCCGACGAATTCGAGCAGATAATTAAGCAAGCCGAACGAGGGATGATATAACCAAAGCCATATGATCGACACTATGACGATCGGCGCAACGCTCGGCAAATAAAACGCGGATTTAAACACGCCTTGCATCCGTTGCTGAAAGGGATCTATCATGAACGCCGCAATCAATGACAACACCAGTCCTGCAACTACCGTTATGACGGTAAAAACTGCGGTAATCCATAAGGATTTCCAAAAGAAGCTATCGCCGAACACCTGATTGTAATTGCTGAAGCCGACCCATTCATAGCCGTTTAACGTCCACTTCTGGAAGCTAAGCTGTAGCCCCTTGAAGATGGGCAGGAACATGAAGCCGGCGAACATGAGGCAAGCCGGCAATAAAAATAGATAACCCGGAAGTGCTTTTCGTATACGATACATGCGTCTCACCTCAATCACTGCTTCTCGACGATTTCACTCCAAAATCATCCAATCCGTTTACGTCGGGTTTAAGACGCGCCTGGCCGCTTAGCTTAGAATCATTAAGCGGTCAGGCGCTCTCGAAACCCTGTTATTGCAGCTTTTCCATAATCAACTTGTCCAACGTATCGAGGGATTCGCCGACCGTCTTGCCGCCGGTAAGAATCGCCTGTATTTCTTTCTCCCAATCTCCCACGCTCACCAGACCGAACGCACGTGAAAACACGGAGTTTCCGTAATTGGACAAGGCGTCGAAATACGTCATTACCGGATCGTCGCTGTAGAGGTTTCCTGAAGAATTTCGTGCCGGGAAAGTTCCGATTTGCTTGACGATTTTAGAGTTTTCGGCGTTCGTAATAAAACGCGCGAATTCCATGACAAGCTTCTTCTTCTCTTCCTCTTTTTGCTTAAATACGATAAAGCCGCCTACGTTATTCCATGCCGCGGTCTCTTGGCCTTCCCCATGAGGAGGAGCGACAAATGCGATTTCAAAAGGCTTAGGAGCCTTCTTCACTTCTTCGAGCAAGAAAGGAGCATCGGGCATCATCGCGATTTGCTGATTCAGAAACATTTCCTTCGCGTTCATTGCGCTGATCCCCGCTCCTCCCGGAGGAGCGACTTTATGCTTATTAGCTAAATCTATCGTGAATTGCAAGCCGTCCGCGAACGCCTTGTCGGTAATCGCGGTTTGATCGAAAGCTGGGTTCACGATATTACCGCCGTTCGTCAATCCGTTTAAGTACATGTAGAACGGTGCGTCTTTGCCCCACACTACAGTACCGTAAACATCGGGCTTGTTTCCTCCGCTCCGGCTGAATGTCGTAGCTTGTGCCGCCTTAAGGAACTCGTCAAAGCTCCAGTCCCGCAATTCCTTGCTTGTCGGCAGCAGATCGGTAGCATTTCGTTCCTTGAATAAATCCATATTCACGGCAACGGCAGATACCATCTTCAGCCAAGGCCACATGTAAGTTTGATCTTTGTACTTAATCGCGCCCTCCACCGCATCCGAATAATCGTCCCAGTCGGCTTGAGTCAAGAACTCGTCTATCGGCTCCAAGACGCCCATCTTGCCGTACTTCGTAACCCCGCCAAAGTTATTGATGGTGTAAACCAAATCCGGCGGCGATCCGGCGGCGACGCCTACATCGATTTTCTCCGTGCCGCCAGCCCAGTCGAGCAGTTCAACGGAAATGTTCGCTTGCGGATATTGCTCCTTAAACTTGCGGGCGTATTCTTTGGCCCAATCGTCCGGATTGCCCGTCCCGTCGCCATTGATCCCGTTCATCATCGGATAGATCCAAAGCTTGATCGGAATTTCGCTTACTTTGCCTGTCTCTTTCGCGCTTTCCGATGATTGGCTGGTTGCAGAACCCGTATCGTTGCCGTTCTTCCCGCAAGCCGACATTAGCATGCCGAAGATGAAAACGGTTGCTAAAATGATGGATAATTTACGCATTTCTTGAAACCCCCATTGTTGTAGTATGAACACATTCAACGACTACCGGCCCAATGATAACTCGAAAGCAGTTCGGTACCTCCTAAAGAGTTTATTCTTCTTTCAAATTTCGTCAAAAATATGATATAATTCAAGTACGCTATAAAGGATATATGTACCGTACCTGTACCCTTTATGTTAGAGGTCGTTTTCAGCTCTGTCAATCTATTTTTCATACTTCATTTCACATTTCGTCAATTAATCTAACATGCATATGGCTTGCGTTGTCCGAGACCGGAACCACGCATCGGTTTATTTGCCTGTTTTTCTTATAGGAATAGGAGGGTCTTCATGCGTAGAGAAAACGAATTTCTTTACACCAAATTGTACAAAAACCTGAAGGAGCAAATCTGCACCGGACTTATTAAGCCGGGAGAATACTTATTGCCCGAGAACGAATTAAGCAACCACTATGGGATTAGCCGCAAATCGGTTCGCCACGCTCTTTCCTTGCTGCAGAGCGACGGACTGATCATCAAGCGCGTCGGCCTCGGCACGATGGTTCCGGAAGATCTGTTAATCGAGAAATCCGAGCCGCAAACGCTGCGGATTCTGACGCCGTCCCCCGCTTTCTTTCTTGAGCGCGGTTTGCCCATTTTCATTGAGGCCTTTAATAAAAAGCATCCGCATATCGAAGTCCAGGTTCTCGGTCTCCCTGTCGATAAATTCTGGGAGTCCTTCCATTCAAGCAACGAAATGGGCTTGATTGCCGATCTTGTCCTTGTGCCCGACATGAAGTTCTCGGAATGGAGCGGCTCGACCGATTTCGTCGACATAGCTCCGTTCTTATCCGATCTCACCGATTCCATCTATCCTAAGCTGTTGAATCACTTCGGAAGCGACGGTAAGATGTTAGCTGCTCCTTTTACCTTTTCTTCCGTATTTTTTGCATGCAATCCTCGGTTGTTCGAACAGCATGGTATACCAGTTCCGAACGCCCGCTGGAGCTTCGACGAATTCGTCGCGGCAGCCGAGCAACTGACTCTCGTGCAGGACGGCATCACGACGCAATTCGGTTTTTCCATGCATCCCGTCGTTAATCGATGGCTGGCTATGGCCGTAATGAACGGGTTTGCGCCGGGCGATCACGCCAGTCGTACGCAAGTCCTTTCCCGCACCCTGTCGGTCATTCAGGACCTGTTTTTCCGCAAACGAATCGCCACTACGTTTCCCGATATGGTGTGGCCGAGAACCCCGTTCATCCACGGGAAATCGGCTATGGTTCTGACAACGACATTCGAAATGGCCAACTGGCAAAACGACGACATGGATTTTATCCCGCAAGTCATTCCGTTGCCGTTCGACAATGATTGCTCGTCATTGCTTCTCGCAAATGCCTTTATGGTTCCTGCTTCTAGCCAAAACGTGCAGTCGGCGGTATCGTTTATCCGTTCCGCGCTGGAAGACGCTACGCAAAGTCGATTGACCGAGCAAACGCTGTTCCTTTCCGTTAAGGAATCGATTAACCTGCATGCGAAAGAGAGTTCTTATTTGCAGGCTTTGAATATTGCCAATCATCAAATCGACAACGACTACTTCATTAACGAGTTGTTCGACGACACCGTCCGAAATGCTCTCGAGGAAGAAATGAGCATGTTTTGGCTTGGCCTTGAGCCCCCTTCTTCCATTGTCGACGTATACGAAAGGTTAGTTCTGGAGTGCGCGAGAAGATAAAGGGGCAAATCGTATACCTCGTAGTCTAGCCACGACAAAGACCCTGCCCGCTTGAGAGCGATCAGGGTCTTTAAGATTGCCATAGGTCCGGTAGAAATATCTCGGCAAGCGGTACAGGTAATCTTAATTATTCAGCGCGTCTATCGTTCCCGAACCGCACGTCCAAATTCCAGCCCGCTATCTCGCCAGGAGCGATGCGGAGATGTTTACCTTGTTTGACCGCCTCCGTCAGGCTGTCGTAATAGCCGTTGCACGGCTCTAACGCGCACACCGAATAGCCGGTGTGCTCTCCTTCGTCGATCCAGAAGCCGAAGTAAGGAAGCTGCTCCTTGGACCACGCCATTTCGACGTACTCCCCCGTATCGTTCTCTCTAAGTACAGCTAAGCCTTGAGTCAGTGCTTGCTCCGCGTAAAATTTACGCGAATCAAGCGCCGTCCGCGGCCCGATCCGGTCCAGCGGTCGCGTCAAACCTCCGTCCCCATGCGGCCAAGAATAGCGTTTTCCTTTTTCCAGAACTTTACCGCCGTCGACGCACAGAAGCTCATCCAAACCTTCCGGCAAAACGATCCTCGTATGCTCCGTCGCCGCAAACAGCGGATGAGCCGTCCAGAAAACGGTCAAAGCCTCGTCTCCGGTATTCTCGACGGAATAACTCATCCGTAACGTAGACTCGTTCGAGAACGCTAGATCTCTCGAGAACCGGTAAGGCAGCGCGATGCCGTCCACGCGTCCCGCTAATCTCCCATCGACCGGATCGATCTCCCACGGAACGGACCAAAGCTCGCCATGATCGGGTAACTTTCGTCCGAAGTACTCGCCTTCCTCCGGATACTCGCATGCGACGATCGTCGGAAAGCATTCGTCCCAGCCGCTTACGTCCGCTTGGATAAAATTCGATCCATACGGAACTGCGGCCAACTTCCTAGACCCGGAATCGATCAACCATTCTTTGCCCGTAGGCTTATACAGCAACGACACGATTTTACCGCCGAGCCCGGGAACGACCGTTAGCCTAACAAGCCCCGATTCCATCTCGTAAGAAGGGAACGTTCGATAGACGGACTTTTCGATCCGGATATTGCCCCGATTGTCTCCCAATATATCCTCGCTCCCATCACCAGAACTTCGTGTCATAGAAATTCCTCACCCAGCGATGATAACGAAACAGCTCTTCGAATACGTCGTCCGGCAGCGATTCTTTATCAGCCGCCTCGGTGGAATCGCCCAAGGTTCCTCCCAGTCCCATCGCTCCGAAGCCGAGACGCGAGACGGAATCCGACGTGCCGGCGAACTTCGAGAACTTCATCTGAACCTCGACTCCCTCCTCTAACCGATCCGGATGTATACCTTGCCCGCCTCCACTTTCACGGGATAAGTTTTAAGATCAACGCAAGCCGGGGCTTTCTTCACCGCGCCCGTCGTATAGTCGAACCGACCGTTGTGCTTGGGACACTCAATGATCTTTCCCATGACGAAACCGTTTGCCAGATGTACTTTTTCATGCGTGCAATGCCCGTCGGTCGCGAAATACTCGCTATCTTCCGAACGGTAAATCGCGAACGAGCGATCCTCGTAATCGAAACGTATGACGTCCTCTTCATCGATATCGTCGGCCGCGCAAGCTTCCAACCAATTCTCGTCTTGAGCCATGTGTTGTTCCACTCCTTTAAGCTGTCGTCGTTTCCGTTCCGCCGCGAACCCTCGATACCTCAGAAGGACCATATTGATAGGGTTGCGCGGTCGGTGGCAGTTCTCTACGTATCGTATAATCACGATCTTTTCGTTGCTTCAGAAGAGCCCGAATAACTTCGGAGAACGCTTCCCAGGTGCTGCGGTTCGGTTTGGGGCAATCCCCCTTCATTTCTTCATGCAAAGCCGCCAACGCATGATAGGGAACCATCGGAAACATATGATGCTCGATATGATAGTTCATGTTCCAATAGAGAAAACGGAATACCGGATTCATATAAACGGTTCGCGTATTCAGCCGATGATCGAGTACGTCCTCATGAAGGCCGAGATGCTGGATCATTCCGAACACGACCATCAAGCAAGCCCCGTAGAAGGACGGAAGAACGATGAACATGGCCGGCAAGATGCTGGACGTGTACAAGCAAGCCGCGATAACTATGGCGAAAATAACGACGTAAGCGCGGGATTCCCAGAATGTCTTGCGATACTCGGTTTCCGGAATGAACTCTTTCTCTTCCTTGTCGATGACGCCGAAAGCATGCATGAACATCCTCTTAATATCCCGAGGCCCGCCGTATAAGTGAGCGAATTGCATAATAATAATCCGCCACACCGGAGGACGCGGTTGATGAATCTCCGGATCTCTTCCGACAACGTAAGTATCCGTATGATGCCGGGCATGGCTCCAACGCCAAGGCGTTGCCGGACGAAGAACGAGGAACGAAGAGAATTGGTAGACGACTTCGTTCATCCAAGACGTCTTGAACGCCGTTCCGTGACCGCATTCATGCCAGCGCGAATCTCCGGGCGATGCATATAATAGGCCATAGACGAAAAATGCCGGAACCGCCCACCAGGTACCCCAAGATCGATAAGCCGCTATGCCTGCTCCGGTCAGCAGAACCAGCCAAACGATCGTGTCCCTAATAGCCGGGCCGTCCTTTCGCTTCATGAGTTCTTTCAACCGTTTGCGAGGAATCGGAGTCTCGTACCATTCGGCGGCAGCGAGTCCCCGTTCCTGCGCCCTTCTATTTTCCGGTCCCGTGAGACTATAATCCCGCTTCGTTTGCGAGGTGCTCATTATTCCTTCTCCTCCTTGTTCGCATATGCATATCGGGAGCGTATGGCTAAATTATAAGCGCTTCCGCGGCGACTGTATTTGGCTCAGAGTAATAATGATGTGTCCGAAATCACAGTAGCGAACAAAAAAATACCCCGCATAAGCGCGAGGGAGAACTGTTGCACGGCGAATTCATTTTGGTTACTAAAGAAAGGGGAAAGATGTCTATGATCACTATTTCCGGCGTCCAGAGACCTATCGATACGACTTCGTGGTCTCCCGCGGAGATCAAAATTTATGAGCAGAAAAAGAACAGTACGGTTACCTACGATTACGAAACCGTTCAACAATTGAGGTTCGAAATGACTCTGAGGGCCGCAATCGTGGCCGAAGCCATTGCCTTAAGTCAGAGCGGTTTAAGATTTGCAGACTTCGATAAGGCCAAATGTAACGAGGATATGTGGACTTTAACGGATCTAGGCGGATTTTTGATCAGAGACGATAGGTCGCCCGCCGCGGGAATCCGGGATATATTCGCGAATGGCGACAAATATGCAACCGAATGCGCTACCGCCGCGGTCATTGCAGTCTATCAAGGCGTGCTCGATTCTATCCGGGAAACGGATTTCAATCGCCTCTTCGCCGGTTTGCTTCTATATGACTGGCACACGAACAAGAATTTGCGGCTTTCCGTGCACACGGATATCGAAGAGTCTTACCCCGGCGACCTGCTCTACTTCAACAATCCCGATTTTTCACCGGATACGCCGGTATGGCGCGGCGAGAACGTGATTAAGATCGGGGATGATCTGTATTATGGGCACCCTTTCGGCATCGCTCCCTCGCAAACGATTATCAACGGCTTAAACAACAATCGTCGTCCGGGTAGCAGCCAAACCGCATACCTCACCGAAACCGTTACTCAACCGGGTTATGTCTATCTTTCGCAGTATGCGTCTAATAGAAGGTCTTTTATCTCTGCCCGGATAGGCTTACGTTATTTCATATCCCCGGTATAATAGCCATGACATGAGCCTATTTTTAGGAGGAAGTGTCACCATTCCATGACCAAATCGATACTCTGCATAGACGAATGACTATCATTTATGCGGAGGTTACATTATGGATCGTGGATTTTTCCCTGGCGGCGGTTTCGGTGGAGGATTCGGTCGCCCCTTCTTCCGTCCTTTTCCCCACCCTTTTTTCCCTAATCGTTTCTTGTATCCGTTTTTCGGCTTTTCCCCGTTCTTCTTCCCGTTCTTCAGAGATGGGAAATCGGATGACATGTTATTCGCGCAGCACAAAGCTCAACCGGGCGATACGTTGGCTTCCGTTTGCCACAAATACAACATGCCTTATGCCATAGTTGAGGAAGCAAACCCGCACATTGCCAATCCGAACCAACTGAATGCCGGGGAAATCGTATCGATCCCTCGTATTTCAAACATGGTCTGCCAGAAGAGCTATAGCGAAATGCCGGTTACGACGCAGCAAGGACAGCCTATGATGCAGCAACAGAAGTCGTAGAATGGATTTGTTTCCTTCAAGAAAGGCGACAACCTGCCAAAATGCGGAGGCTGTCGCCGTTTTCTAGACTGTTCGAAAGTACGTATTCGCAATCCGATGCAAAAACGTCCTTTTGTCCTCTTCCGGCGAGACGAACGTCCGTTGCATTCTTCTATCGGGTAACTTTCCCCTCACCCGCCTCTCATCTCTCCATCCTTTTCTTGTATTCGGCGGGCGTAAGGCCGTAATACTCCTTGAATAGCTGAGAGAAGTGGACGCTATTGTCGTAACCAACCTCGCTCGCGATTTCGTACACCTTCTTATCCATTCCCAGAAGAAGCTCCCGGGCCTTGCCCATCCGGATCTGAACTAGATAGTTCCATATCGTCGTACCCGTTTCTTGCTTGAACAACTGAGCGAAATAGTTCCGGCTAATCGCCACCCTGTCCGCCAATTCCTGCAAATTCAGTTTCTCCCCGTAGTTGGCGCCGATGAAAGCTTTGACCTCCTTGACCGCGCGCCGCGAAGGGTGATCCAACAGAGCTCCGGTCACTTCGAAGATGCGATTCGATCCCTCCTCGAGACGCCTGACCGCGCACAACCGGAAGTAAGAACGCACCTTGCCCAACGGGATGGTCTTGTCCCCAAGCCCCAGATCCTTGCCTTCCCGCAGCTCGATGACGAGCTTTTCTTTGCTCAGTTCCTCCACGACCAAGCCCAGCCATGCCATTGAAAGCGAGTTAAGCAAATAAAACCTATCCCCGATCAAGCTTTCCAAAGCGTCCAGCGTATCGACGACCAAGAGAGGCATCGTCTCCAACTGCACGGTGCGGATCTGACGCACCCATCTCTGCAACAACTCTTGATGATGAGGTAGATGACGCACGAGAAGCATGGCGGCTTCCGCCCGCCGCTTCTCCGCAATCTCTCCCGCCACCCTCGACAGCACCCCGTTCAATTGCTCCTGATCGACCGGTTTCACGATGTAATCCACGGCGCCCAATCTTAAGCTCGTCTTGGCGTATTCGAATTCGTCGTAGCTGGAGACGACCACCGCGGACATCCACGGGTACTCCGCTTTCATTCGACCGATCAGCTCCAAACCGTCCATGACCGGCATTTTGACGTCCGTTACGCAGAGATCCGCGTAATGCTCGGCCAGCCATTCAAGCGCCTTGGCGCCGTTGGCCGCGGTGCCGGATACGACCGTTTCCTCGCTCTGGCTTTCGACTTTGCTGGTCAAGCTGGTTCGGATGAGCGGTTCGTCATCGACAAGCAATACCCGAATCATAGTGCGGCCCCCTCCTCGATTTCCCTGTTTCCGGCCGGATAGCGAACGATGACCTGAACTCCGCCAAGACGGCCGCCCGGCTGAAGAGTGACTCCGACGTCGCTCCGCTGATAATACGTGCGAAGCCGATAATGGGTGTTCAGCAAGCCTACGTTACCGTTCAAAGAAGTCGATTCCGGAGCGAGCGCTCCTGAGCCGGCTTCGAGCCGAGCATGGAAGCTCCTTAGTCGTACGGCATCGTACCCGGTTCCATTATCCTCGAACGACGCGAGAATCAAGTCCCCTTCCAGGCGGATCGTCACCGCAAGACGCGTAGGCTCGCCCGTCGATTCGATGCCGTGCTTGACTGCGTTCTCCGCGATCGGCTGAAAGACCGCCTTTAAGCACGGCGCGGCGCGGCAATCGTCCGGAATATCCGTCTCGAACGAGACGTTCTCCCCGTAGCGAATCCGGCAGATGTACATGTAATGGGAAACATGGGCGATCTCGTCATCCGTCCGGACGAGCGTATCGCGGTAATTCGACGTGTAGCGTAGCATTCGGGAGAGCGAGATAGCCGTTTTCTCGATATCGGCATGCCCGGCGAGATGAGCCATCGAATTGATCGATTCCAGGGCGTTATAGAGAAAATGGGAATGGATCTGGGACTGCATCGCCGATAGAACGGCCTTCTGCTGCATCAGCCGCGTCGTCGTCAGCTGAGCCACCGATTCGTCGAGTTCCTCCATCATTCGATTGAACGCGCGGCCCAGATCGGCTACTTCATCAGAGCCTCGCTCGTCGATTCGGCTAAGGAAATTGCCCGTTCGAGTCTGTTTCATATGTTTTCTTAGCTGCGACAACCGCCTCGTCACGGAGGTCGTGACCCAGGCGATCAGCACTACCGCAACAAGGAGCCCGAGGGAAGTCACCGCGACCGTCACGACTCGGACCCGGTCGATGCTTCCAGCCACGTCGCGATTGGATACGATGGCCACCGTCTTCCAGTTCGTATACGGAATCGTCTCGAACACGACGAGTTGCTTCGCATTTTTTCGATAAAAAGACCCGCTTGACTCCCGAAAATGTTCCGCGAGATCGCCGTCCAGCCTCGTCCCTACCTGTCCGGCATCCTGATGGACGAGAATGATGCCATCCGGGCCCGCGATAAAGCCTTGCCCGCCCTTTCCCAGTTCCATCTCGTTAAGAATCGCTTGGGCGGGTGCGAAAGCGATGTCCATCTTCAAATACCCTTTCGCTTCGGGTTTGCCGAAACGGCCCGCCAAGGTGAACAAGAGCATCGGGTTCGGGCTACCCATCGCATCCACGTATGCATTCGATTCGCTCACCCGCTTATAGATAGCGCCTCCCTGCGTCAGTTCCTTCAGCCATGGCTCCCGGGCGAACGAATAGTCCTTCGACACTCCGGCATCGAGCGCGTACGTGAATTCGCCGCCCTTGTCCGACAAGAGCGAGACGGACAAAATTTCCGGATGACGAACGAGAAAAGCGCGCATATAGTTTCGTTCAATCGACTGGTAGCCCGAAATCAGAGCGAATCGGTCGGACAGGGGGGCCTGGAGCCATTGATTGAATTCGTAGCTAGTCCCGAGCACGAGAAAACCCTGCTCGTACTCTTGGTACTGACGATTCAAATTCAGATTGGCCTGCCGGAGAACCTGAGCGCTGAAATGCTCGACATCCCGTCGAATCGTCCGCGACGTATCGTAGTAACTGAACAGCCCGACCAGCACCATCATCGCAACGATGATCGAGACGATCAGGCTGATCAGTTTCCATTTCAGGGAAGATCTGATTTTACGAAGCATCGGCGGACCCTCGCTCCCGAATACCGGACTTTCGGACGTAACCTTCTACAGATCGTTCCGAAAGTCCGGATGGATATCAATGCTATTTCTTCCGGTTCGCGTTATACCAATCGGTACGTTCCTTGATCAATTGATCGCCGCCCTGCGCCCGCCATTGCTTGACGAACCCGTCGAAGGAGTCGATCGGCGCTTGGCCGAGCACTATTTTGCTGGCGGCTTCCAAGAACATGGTCGTCAGGTTATAATCGCTCTTCGCCGCAGGCATGCCTACCGCTTCATTGACGAAGCCTTCCTTGGAGCCGATCTCCCGGGCCGCCTTCAGTTTCGCATAAGCCGCAGGATCGTTCAGCTTCGCTTCCTCGACGGCTTCGTTCGTTCCATGCACCTTGAAAATCGAGGTGAACGTGTTCAGTCCCTTGATCTTCTCGGTATCGACGACCGGTTTGCCGCCTTCCATCTTGTAGGCGTCACCTTCCCGTCCGAGATCCGTGAACAGCTGTCCTTCTTCGCTCATGAGCCAATCGAAATATTTGACTATCGCTTCGGGAGATTTGGCGTCCTTCATGAAGATATATGTCTTGCCGACCGGGCTCCAGCGACTACCGAGCGGGCCAACGTAACCCGTCCCGCGCGGCGTCGGAATAGCGACCACGTCGGTCTGCTCGCCTGGAATGGTCGCGTTCAAGTCCGCCTGCCACTGCCATGCCAGCGCTTGAACGTGAGACCAAGAGCCGACGAGACCCGATTTGATCTTCTGTTCCCATACCGACTTGGAGTTGGTCAGAAACTCGGAATCTATCACTTTTTCCTCGACCATCGTACGAATAAATGCAAGCGCTTCCTTCATGTTCGGCTGAATATTCTGCAAAACGACTTCCTTTCCATCATACACCTCGGTCCAAGAGTTGTTAACGCCCCACATGCCGAAAATGTTGTCTCCCCAAGTCAGCTTCTCGCGCATCGAGAACGGAATTTCATCCGGCTTGCCGTTCCCGTTAGGATCTTTGTCGCGGAACGCGCGCAGGACGTCGAGCAGTTCTTCCGACGTCGTCGGCACTTGCAGACCCAGCTTATCCAGCCAATCCTTGCGCATGTAAATGACGCTGTTCGATTGATCTGACGGCTGCGGGATGGCGAGAATTCTGCCGTTAACCGAGACCGCGTCCCAAGCCGCTTGCGGGATGAACTTCTTCAGGTTCGGACCGAATTGGTCGATCAGATCGTTCAATTCGAGAATTTTGCCGGCTTTGATCAAGTCCGAGTCCGGACCGGACCACGATTGATAAACGTCCGGAAAGTCCCCCGAGGCGAATTTCAGCCTGAGTTGATCCTCGTACTGCGCGTGCGGCAAGTAAACCATGTTTAGATCCGTGTTCGTAGCCTGCTCTAGATAAGCGATATTCGCGTCCGCCTTATCGAGAGGCGGCAGCCCTTGATCCGAGACGAACAATCGAATCTCTGCCGGCTTGGATCCGGTCTCCGGTTCCGCGGAAACTTCCCCGTTGCCTTCCGGGCTTCCGCTTTCTTGCGCTTGCGAACTTACCGCCGGACTTGATTCGTTTCCCGAGTTCGCCTTCTCGTTGCCGCAACCGGATAGAACGAGCGTCGTCAGCGCAAACAGCGCTACGAACAGCTTAACATCTCTCTTCATTCCCCGAACCTCCTTGAATAGTCTAGAATAGTTGAATAGAACGGTTGTAACCGTCGTTAAAGCCGATTGAGGATGGCGCGAAGCCGCCCTCATTCTTTGAGCGAGCCGATCAGGGCCCCTTTCACGAAATGCTTCTGGATGAAGGGATATACGAGCAGGATCGGCACGGTCGCCACGAGAATGGTGGCCATCTGCAACCCTTGCGGGGATAACATCGTATTAGCTTCGATCGCGTTAGAGAGCGTCTCGTTCATGTTGAATTGAGCGATCAGATTAAACAAGTACAATTGCAAAGGCCTTAACTCGTAGTCGTTGATATATAGCAAAGCGACGAAGTAATTGTTCCAATGATCGACCGCGTAGAAGAGCGATAGCGTCATGACGATCGGCTTGGATAGCGGGAGCGCGATTTTCCATAGGATGGCATACTCGCTCATCCCGTCCACGCGAGCCGCTTCGAACAATTCTTCCGGCAAGCCGCGGAAAAAGGTCAGGCAAATCAGCAAGTAAAAAGCGTTCAGCGCCAGAGGAACGATCATCGACCATACCGTATTGAGTAAGCCGAAGGATTTGACGACCAAATACAACGGGATCATGGGGGCATGAAAAATGATCGTGAACACGATCATCATGAGCAGAACGTGCTTGCCTCTCAGCCCCTGCTTGGAAAGAGGATAGGCGGTGATGACCGTCATCCCCATATTCAACGCCGTACCCGCTCCAACGATGAACAACGTCACCCCGAACGCGCGCCAGAACATCTCGTTGTTCAGCGCGGTGCGGTAATATTCAAGCGTGAAGCCTCGCGGCCAGAAGGTTACTTCTCCCCGGATAATCGCTCCCGGTTCGCTAAGCGAGCTTGCCAAGATAAAAAGAAACGGAAGCAGAACCGTCGCGCAAGCGGCGAGCAGCAGGAAAAGGTTGACGGTATCGAAAGTTCGTTCGGCGAACGATGGACGGTAGCTCATCTGCAAAATCCCTCCTATATCAGTCGTTCGCCGGTCGTCAAGCGGCTAACGCGGTTGGCGATAATCAAAAGCGCGAAGCCGACGATCGACTTAAACAGTCCGATAGCGGTCGTCATGCCGTACTGTCCCTTAAGAACGCCTTCGCGGTAAGCATACGTGTCGATGATATCCCCGACCGAGTAGGTGACCGGGTTGAGAAAGACGTAGATTTGCTCGAAACCGACGTCCAGGATTTGACCGATTTTCAGCAAAAACAGGATCATGATCGCAGGCATGATGCCCGGAACCGTAACATGGAGCAATTGCCTCCATCGCCCCGCTCCGTCGATTCGGGAGGCCTCGTACAGCGTGGGGCTTATTCCCGCGATAGCCGCCAGGAAGATGATGGCGTTCCACCCCATCTCCTTCCATATAGCCGACGTTACGATGATGGGACGGAACCAGCCGGGTTCTTGAAGAAAGAAGACAGGATCGAAGCCGATAGCCCGAATCAGGTGATTGATCAATCCGACCTGAGGAGAGAGAAGCATGTAGCCGAAACCGCCGACGATGACCCAGGAAAGAAAGTGCGGAATGTACACGACCGTCTGAATGAAGCGCCGCATGGCCATGTTGCGAAGTTCGTTGAGTAGAATTGCCAGCATGATCGGCGCGGGGAAAGCGAACAGCAGTTGGAGGAAGCTGATGGCCAGCGTGTTCCACAGCAGCCTGCGGAAGTGGGCGAACGCGAAAAACTGCTCGAACCATTTGAATCCCACCCACTCGCTGCGCCAGAACCCTTCATATATGTTGTAGTCCTGGAAAGCGATGACGCTACCGAGAAGCGGAACGTACCGGAATACGAGAAAATACAACACGCCGGGTACGAGCAACAAGTAAAAGGGGGCATTCCTTTTCCAATAGGAAGCTCTTCGTCGCCGCTCGGAAGCAGGATTCAGCGCTTTTCTTACGGAGGATGGCCGAATGCCGGTAGCAGATGAACCCATTCCCGTCTCTCCTTTTTCTTACCGAATAATTCCATTATAGATGCAGCGCTTTCATAGCTACAATGAGGGGATGAACCGAAATACATGGAAATCGTCCTTAAAAAGGAGGAGGCGCTTTCGCGGGAAAAGCGCCTTCTCCTGCTACACTATTTCACCGGTCCGAACGTATACACGGCGATCTCCGACACGTTGGCGGAGTTGGTCGTTTTCTGGAAGCGTAAATACCGAGTCTGAACGTTCTCCACGATATGCTCGTTCCAGGTCTGGTACGTCGCGCAGGGGTCGGTGAACAGAGGCGTCCACGTGCCGCCCGGGCTACCGGCATAAACGGTAAAATTACCCTGGTTCTGATAATCGCGGAGGTAGATTCGATCGATATCGTAGACTTGGCCAAGATCGATATACGCGAACGCGGGAGTACGACCGGCTTGGTAGCCCGGATCCCAGTAGGTAACCGGCGCTCCCCCGGTTCCGCCCCGGGGATCTCCGACAAGCGATTGTTCGTCTGCCAACAGGTTCGCGTTGCCGTAACCGGATTCGTTCGTCACTGTGGATGAGGTAAGATCCAGCCACGAGCTAGGCGACTTCGTCGTCGCCGAGACCGCGTTCGATAGCGACGACTTATTCTCGCTCTCGTCCGCGGCTTTCATGGCGAAATAATACGTTGTCGTCTGGGACAACTGCTTGACCAGCATCGTCTGGGTGGTGCCCGCGGCAGTAGGTATCGGTTCGGAACCCAAACGGGTAGCGGCTGCCCAGTCGCCTTCTCCGGTAATCGGAGATTCGCTGTAGCGTATATCGTAATATTTCGCGTCGCCCGTGTTGCCGTCGTCTCCGGGCACCGTCCAAGACAGCCGAAGCGACGTGCTCTGGATGGAGGCTACCGCCAGATCGGAGATGGCCGAAGGCGGTATCACGTCTCCGGAAGCACCGCCGTCGGGAAGAAGGCCCAATCCCTGGTGGGGCGAACTCGAAGCCAGCCGCAAGTCGTCCGTCATCCAAGGCACCGCCGTCCAATACGAGGCGTTACCGGGCGCATTGGCTTCCGTTGCGACATGGGTCTGGATACTTTGATACATTTTCCCCTCATGAACGACGTAATCGCCGGCATTATAGGTGATCGCGATCTCGTTCGGCGGCGTTAAATTATATAAGGCATTATAAGCGGTAGATTTATAGGTCCATCTCTCCAACAAGGAGTAATCGAAGTCGGAAGAGAAGGTCGGATCCCTGAATTCTACGTCGGTGACGTCGGCGTTCGCGTTGCCTGAAGCGTGATAGTTGTTCAGATCTCCGTTAGCTGCGTTCAACGGGCCGATGAATGTCCGGGTTCCCTCGTACACGTTGTCGTTGATGGAGATCGGATTTGACGGCGCGAGAGCGTTGATCAACTTATTCGTATCCGTCTCCGTCAGCTTCACTTCATTAGCCTGGAACTGGATTCCGCTAATGAAGTTATTCTCGAGCCGTAAACCGGAAGTCGTATTCTGCTGGGGAGTTGGATTATTAAGATAGGAGAAAAAGCTTCTGCTATGAGAGAAGTAGTTATCGTGAACGTAGACTTCTCCTTGGGCGGGAATTTCGCTTCCGGGCGATGCCGTCCTAGCAAGGAAATGCACGTTGAACAGGTCGCCGCCGCTTCCGATCACGATATTATGATGGATGTCGATATCGCCATCCCTGGCCGTTAGTTGGAACGCTCCGTCCTGCCAGATTTGGAAAGGATCCTTCCAGTCGAGGGCGCTGAACAGGATAACGTTGTGATGGATTTCCGCCCCGTCGCCTAAATGACTAAGCTGCAGCCCTTCCGTGCCGGAACGGACGATCCGGTTATTATAGAATTGGAGATTCGTAAACTTGTGCTGCGCGTTCGAGTCCTTGCTCGTATTGCCGATATACGCGCCTTCCGATTCGTTATCGTGAATGTACAGATCATGGATTTTAACGTCATCCATATTAGCAAGCGGCTGATTATCGGACTTAATCAAGAGTCCGGCAAATCCGGCATGCCCGACCTCTACATACGAGAGCTCGAAGCCGGTTGCGCTGTCGACCTTGAGGGCGCTATCCCTCGTGTGAGTCACTTCGATCCCATATCTGCCCTCCGAGTCCCCGTATCCTCCGTTCTTATGTCCAACGTAACTCGGATGCCCCGTCTGTTGAACCGGATCGTATTCTCCGGTCAGAACCCAATTCGATCCACCGCTAAGCCACAGCGAATAACCATGGCGTTGATTCATCGGCCTCTCCTGTTCGTTAATGAGGACCTGCCCTCCGTAATTTGTGATGACTAACGGATCACTGGCGCTTCGCTGCGGCAAATTCCGGATCGTGATATACCTGTATTTACCGGCTGGAATATAGAGCCGATCCAAAGTGCTCCATGCGACATCAGGGTACTTGGTCTGTACGTTCTCAATGGAAACCTCCGTCTGTCCTTGAATGGGTAATACGAAGACGTTCAGCGGTTCATCCGCCGATACCGTTGCTCCGCCGGCCGGGAAGATTGCAACGAATAGCAATGCTAAGGCAAGCAATTGAACGAAAGGCTTTTTTCTCATAATCCTTCCTCCTCGAATTTGGTTTTCGCTTGCTTTCCTTCCTCGTTCTTCTCCTTCCCCTTTTAAGGTAGCTTGCTATATCAGCGTAAATATTTCCCTTTCTCAATCCAATTAGGTGATGTTACGAAATACATCGCGATAGAACTATCTTTTTCTCGAGTTGTCGCCAATAATTTAAAAACCAAAAAAACCACCCAATCCCCTTCTGCTGGGGATTGGGTGGTTGGGTGATTATTGTTTTATCACTTCGCTCGCGCAGCCTACTCTTCCAACACTTGAGAATCATCTTCGCTCTCGTGACCCTCATTGATCATATCCGCGTAGTTCTCGCCGGAGACGACTCTTCTAGCCGTTACATATCTCTTAGCGTAGTATTTATCCGACAACTTACTAATCCGCACGCCTTTGCTGCTCGACGAGTGGGCGAATTGTCCGTCGCCTACATATATTCCCGCATGAGAAACCCCTTTGCCGCTCGTGTTGAAAAATACGAGGTCCCCAAGACGAAGATCGTCTTTCTCGACTTTCTCTCCGATTTTGGATTGGGAACTAGACGTTCTAGGCAGCTTCGTCTCATATTGATTAAAAATGTACAAAATAAATCCCGAGCAATCGAATCCGCTAGTCGTCGTTCCCCCCCATTTGTAAGGAGTTCCTACGACTTCATCTATTGCTTTGTTCAAATCGTTCTGCGATGCGAAAACGCTTCCCCCGCTAAAAGCAATAACCAAGACGAAGCTAAACAACGATAAGACAAACTTCTTCAATGTTGCTACTCTCCTTCGGTGCCTACGAGGTTAGCTTAAGGGTTCGGTTGAAGGTTCCCTATAATCCCTTGACAGCAGGATTAATTCACCCAACTTGGTTCTCCCGTTTCTCCAATCGAGAATTCGGCATAAATAGATATTAAATTACATTATGTAATATAAATTCAAAAAAAATGCGGTAAATCCTGCTTCCCAAAGATTAGAATCCTCTCATACGTTACGGATCCAATTACACCGTAAATGCGAGGACGAATAGAGGACCGGATCGCTTATCTGTCAGGCGTGTCCCGATACAAAGTCGCGACGAATTGGCTCAAGTTCATCCCCGTCTTCCGCTTGAACATTTTCCCGAACGCGTGAATATCCGAATACCCCACTTCCGATGCGATCTCGCTAAACGACATCCCCGATTGGAGAGCCAGACCCTTCGCCTTCTCCAGCCGTATCCATACCAAATATTGAAGCGGCGACATGCCGAAGGCTTGCTTAAACTGAGTAATAACGTAATTACGGCTCCAACCGGTCAGTCGCTCTAATTCTTCATGTCGGAAACCGCTTCTCAGGCGACTGTCGATGTAGTTGCGGATGAGCACGAGCTTGGCGCTTCCTGAAGACTCTTTGACCGCCGAAGCAGCCTCGTTGGAGCGGCGCGCCTCGGATAAAGCGAGCAATATTCCCATGAGCAGCTGCTGACATCTCACCTTAGCCAACGTTCCCGGCTGACGATAATAATGAACGAGCTCCGATAGGCGATTTTCCAGCGAGTGATCCGAATAATTCCCCATGTCGTGGGGAGTCTCCGCTTCCGATCTGCCGAACGCGAGTAGATCCTGCAACGGAAATTCCGCGCTCCCGAAATGAAAAACAATCGAAACGCACACATACGGCTTCCCCGGAACGGTATTCACGTAATGCGCCTCTCCCGGGCCTTGGAACAGCAAATCCCCCTTGGACGTATGATACCGGATTCCGCCAATGACGTACTCCGCATAACCTTCCACCACGTATTGAAGCTGATATTGCTTTAAGACCCTCGGTTTCAGCGACCACTCCTCCGGCGCGTGGAACATGTGGGCTAAAGTAATGTACGGCGGAAAATAAAACTCCTGCAAGTCCTCCAGCGTCTCGGAAGGATCGAGGTAATGCAGTTTCTTCGTCATAACCCCGCGCCGCCCCTCTAGGTTGACTCTTACTTCTACCTTTCTTTTCGACAATGAGGACGATTCTTCCTTTTCCATCTACTCCTAAAAACCTAACCTATTGAAGCAAAAAACGATCCTTCCCCGGTGCAATCCCGAGAAAAGATCGTTGCGTGCGCTTATTTAGAATATGGCGTTTTCCAAGTGTACATAGACGAGTTCCCCATCCGTCTCGATCCAACCGTTATCCAGTTGAACCGTTTGAGGCTCGTTCCCGTTCGTAATCGCCGTTAGCCGATCCTCTGCCCAGCTATTACCGGAGAACACGGTCAAGACTCGGTTAACCGCGTGTACGGCTTCTGCATTGCCGCCCGGGTACGTTACATCGAGCACAAGCCGGTTGCCTTGAATCCCGACGACTCCCTCGACTCCGTTCGAATTGGTGAACCCGATGCCATTTTCGCGGAACGACAGCTTATAGTCCAATTCTCCGAATAAGGAAACGATATCTTTGGTTGATGCCGCGACGCGTTCGTTCACTCCGTCCAAAGAGTCCACTTGCCGGCCTGCCCAATCTCTCATTTCGCCGAGCGCCGTTTCCAATTCGCTTCGCGCTTCTTCCACCGTCGGGGCCGCATTGCCGCATGCCGCAAGGAGAAGCAGAAGAAGCAATGCTAGAATAGTCGTCTTTATTTTACTTTTCGCCATCACTCACCCGTCCACCTCTCGTCGTTTTTCTCTACAATACGTATGGAGAGGAAGTTGGTAGCAATATCTAATATCCGCCCAAGCAAGAACCCCTCGTTATTTTCCGATACCGAAAAAGAACAATAAAAAAATCCCCGGGCAACCAGGGATTCGAACTTATTAAGTATGGTGCGGTCGAGAGGACTCGAACCTCCACGAGATTGCTCCCGCCAGCCCCTCAAGCTGGTGCGTCTGCCATTCCGCCACGACCGCATACTATTGAATTGTCGCCCGATTCGGCTTACGCCTTACGGAGCAAATAAATGGTGAGCCATGAAGGACTCGAACCTTCGACACCCTGATTAAAAGTCAGGTGCTCTACCAACTGAGCTAATGGCTCGCATGGTGACCCCTAGGGGATTCGAACCCCTGTTACCTCCGTGAAAGGGAGGTGTCTTAACCGCTTGACCAAGGGGCCATTTCCGGTCTGCGATTTCGTAATTTCGCGTTACCCGTTTCAGACGACAAATATGATTATATCCGAATCGGATGGCGAGTGCAAGCATTTTTTCGGCATTTTTTTCGGACAAGTTTTGAGACGAGTTATTCTTCAGATATTGGGCACAATCGGTGTGGATTCGGTCACCCATAATTCGATGCGATATTGAAAATGAACAGTGTCGAAGGCTTGCAGAAATAACGTTAAGCCATCATCTTATGGCTGCCTTATCCTCGCGTCACACAGCGCATAACACCCTGGCATCACCTTATTGTTAGCCCAGTCATCGAATTTTACACTCTTCTGCCGGAATAACGTTACTGCATCACCCTATTCCCTCCGTACTCTCATGTACCTATCAAATAACACCTTCGTATCGCCTTAATCGCAAATCCGTGTCCCCACTCTCTCTTACAACCTAGTCGAACATTTATCGCCGCTTCGCGCCGTGCGCAGCTCCCAGCTCAGCGATGTCGTCTTAACACCTCTCAAACTGTCGCAATATTTCTCCTTTGTCATTAGAAGTCGAAGTTGTTGTGTTTGTGTATCGATAGCGGAATTCCGATCCGTTATATGCATTGTAGGGTCCGTTTTTTCATGTGTTAGCGGAAGGCTTTTCCGTTATTATTCGAAAATGCATTATATTGTTGTACCTCCTGAGAGAATAACGGAAATTCGTTCCGTTAAACAATACATCGCGCTAGAAAGAGAGTGTCATAGTGGAAGAGAATTCCGTTATTGATGACGGATAAAGGGTGATGTTGGTTGGCGGTTGGCGGTTGGCGGTTGGCGGTTGGCGGTTGGCGGTTGGCGGTTGGCGGTTGGCGGTTGGCGGTTGGCGGTTGGCGGTTGGCGGTTGGCGGTTGGCGGTTGGCGGTTGGCGGTTGGCGGTTGGCGGTTGGCGGTTGGCGGTTGGCGGTTGGCGGTTGGCGGTTGGCGGTTGGCGATTAAAATCAAAAAGAGCCCTCCGGCATTAAGCCGTGGACTCTTTCAAGTCGTCTTATTGAATGAACATGGGTGGCGGGGAGAGAGGGATTCGAACCCTCGCACGCATGACACGTCTACTCCCTTAGCAGAGGAGCCCCTTATAGCCACTTGGGTATCTCCCCATGGCTCCCCGAACAGGACTCGAACCTGTGACAACTCGATTAACAGTCGAGTGCTCTACCAACTGAGCTATCAGGGAAAATTGTTTTTCAAAAGCGACAAGTAATAATTTATCATGGTTCGCAAATGAAGTCAAGCATTTGAAAATGGTTTTTTTCGTTTTTTTCGAATAACCATTTTCGCCTGACTTATCTGCAATAATTTGGTTGAAAACCATTGACTTCACCCTTTTCCGTATGTTATTTATTGATTAATAAATCAAATCACGCAAACAACACAACACATCCGTCGTCGGTTGCAGAGAACCGGAATTCAGCGGTACTTGAAGACCTGCGAGTCCATAATGAAAGGAGAAGAAACTAAGATGAGTCCTAAAGAGGAAGTCGCAGCAAGCCGGAAAGATCAGATCATGAACAGCGCGGCAGCCTTATTCGCCTCTCAGGGCTACTACAAAACAACGACGGCTCACGTAGCCGAAGACGTTGGCGTAACGCAGCCTTACGTATTTCATTTCTTCAAATCGAAGGAGCAGCTCTACCTCGCCGTATTGGAACGGGCTTACGAAAGAATGGTGAACGCCTTCTCGGTCGTGCAAGCGCCGCCTGAGCACCTAAGCGATCAGATGGGTCAAGCGTTCCACCTCTTGCTGGAAACCCACAGAAACGAGATGTTGCTGCTGATGCAATGCTTCACGACTCCAGAGCCGTCGATCAGAAGTTTCGCCAAGGAAAAATACTCCTTGATCTACGACAATATCTCAGCACGGTTCGAGAAAGCTCAAGTTCCGAATCCCGGTCACGAAGCCAGCTCTTTTATTTCCGCCGGTTTAATCATTACGCTATCGGAGGTACTTGAGATGCCGAAGCTATCCCCCTGGTGCGACCACGAGTAATCGTGGTTGAGTGTTGGCTTTAATTTATTTATTGATAAATAAAGTTATATAGAGGAGAGATAAACCATGTTCACCCCCGCCCGCGTACGACTATTATTCGTCACCTGCATCGCCTTATTCATGGCAATGCTCGATAATTTGGTACTTGGAGTCGCGCTTCCCTCGATTCAGAAGGACCTTGGCGCTACGCTTTCAGATCTGGAATGGTTCATGAACGCCTACACGCTCGCCTTCGCCGTGCTGCTTATCCCGTTTAGCGTGCTTGGAGATTCGATCGGCAGAAAAAAAGTGTTCTTGGGCGGCGTAGTCATCTTTACCCTCGGCTCCCTGCTCTCGGGTCTCAGCGACAGTTCGATCGGATTGATTCTTTCCAGAGCCCTGCAAGGCGTCGGAGGGGCCGCGATCGTTCCGCTAAGCTTGACCCTGGTCAACAAGGCTTTTCCTCCCGAGAAACGAGCCGCGGCCATCGGATTATGGTCGGGAATCTCCGGGCTTGGCCTGAGCATCGGACCGCTCGTCGGAGGATTAATTATGGAGGGCGCTCCGTGGCAAGTCATTTTCTACGTGAACGTTCCTGTCGGGATTATCGCTTTCGTGCTTGGGTTGAAATGGCTTGAGGAGTCCAAAGGAGTCCGCAAACCACTCGACCCGTTAGGCGTGTTGCTGTTGACCGCCGGTCTATTCGGGATTATATTCGGCTTGGAACGGGGAAATTCCGAAGGATGGGGAACGCCGATCGTGTATGGTTCAATCGGTCTTGGAGCCTTGCTTCTTGTTCTATTCTATTTCTGGGAAAGAACACGCGCAAACCCGTTCGTGCGCTTCGATCTATTCCGCAGCAAAGCGTATACCTTCTATACGTTCGCGGGTTTCTGGATGAACGCCGGCGTTTTCGGCGCCATCTTCCTGCTAACCTTGTTCCTCCAACAAGCGCAAGGCAACACCCCGCTCGGCGCGGGAATCAAGGAAATGGCTTGGACGACGATGACGATGATCGCCGCTCCGTTGGCAGGGCTTGCCATTAGCCGATTCGGGAATAGAACCGTATTGCTCTTCGGACTTCTGTTCCAAGCGGCGGCGCTGGCGTGGTTCGCGCTGATCATCCAATCCCAAGGATTCGATTTCCCGTTCGTCTATCTTCTGGCTCCAATGATGCTGGCGGGTACCGGAATGGGACTCAGCTTCACTCCGCTCTCCCATGGATTGATCTCTTCCGTCCCGGAAGACGCCGCGGGTGAAGCGAGCGGAATGGGTAACGCCACTCGCGAGTTAGGCGGAGTGTTCGGCATCGCGATCAGCGGTTTGATCTTCCAATCGGGCGCCGCTATTCGGTCGCCGCAGGATTTCGCCGATCATATCGTTCCGAGCCTGGGTACCGGGGCTCTCATGATGACCATCGCTTTCCTCGGAATCGCGATTTTCGTCAGGAACAAACCGAATAAACCGAACAAACCCGATCCCGCGAAACCGATCGCGAAACCGCAAACGAAATCGGCGAATTCCACGATCTAATCGGATACCCGTTTCCGTGCGTCGAGCGCCGGCTGAGGCTGTTGCACCTGCAATAGCATAAGCCGCCCTCCGCAACGTCCGCAAGCGTACTTGCGCGGGTCCGTACGCCGTTTGCGAGGATAGTTCATCCCGCAAGCGCCGCATACGAGCAAATACTTCACGGGGAGGCTTCTGGCCGCTCCGGGGAGGGGACGGCAGTGCCTCGTAGCGCCTACCTCGACGAGCAATCGCTTGAAATCCTGATCCCGATGCTGGAATCCTTTGCGCTGAAGATGAAGATGATAATGACATAACTCGTGTTTAATAATGGCTTCCGTTTCTTCGACGCCATGAATCGCTAACTGATGAGGACTGATCTCGATATTGTGGCTCTTCGTAAAATAACGGCCGCCCGTCGTTCGCAACCGAGAATTGAACGATGCGCGATGCAAGAACGGCCGCCCAAAAAATTCGAGAGACACCCGTTCAATCCATCGTTGCAGTTCCTGATCTTCCATTTTCCAATCCTCCTGAACTTCAACGTAACGCCTTTTATCGGCTTGACCTACTTGAATTGTAGACTCCGATTGGGCTACACTGTCAAGTAGAAATGGTTGAGGGGAGACCGCGTCATATGCCTGAAATGTCATACGTTCTATTGCAGCAAGAAGATGGAGAGCTCCAGTTCGTGGAGATGCCCGCTTCCCATGCTTACCAATTAAGCGCATTGAATCTACGCCTTCATAAAGAATTGACCAAATTAACCGCCGACAACGTGCCGAAGCTGCCTAAAGCGATCGCCGAATTCCGCGCGTTGGATTTACTCGACGAGAAACGTTGTCCGATCGGCGGCTTGCAATACGTCAATGAACTCGAGCAAACCTTCGCGTCGATCCGGGAGGGTTCTTATCCGCTTGTCTCGTTATTGACGGAAATACGCGCGTTGCAAGCTCAATTAGAACAGTGGTACGAAGATGAGGAAATGTTGTAATCGTTGCGTCATCGGACCTGCACGGTCATCCGCCTAGCCCCATATGCTATTCATACAGCATGTGATGGGAGGAGGACGATTTCGATGCCTCAGTGGCTCTGCAACCAATTAATGTCCGCTTTTCAGAAAAAAGACCGCCGGCAAATTCGTCTGTTGAACGATTGTTGGTTCTACTACCGCGCCAAACCCGATAGATCCAAGGATAATGTTGGGATGAACCCTTGATAATTCGTACGCCGGCCTGCAAGCTTATAAATTCCGAATCAGAAAAAAAAGGATCTTCTCCCCGCCGAGCCGGTGGGATAGAAGATCCTTTTTGGTTTTGTTACAGAGTGAATTCATTCCATCTGGCCACTTCGTCAACCGTTAGCCGCACGGAAGGATGCCCTTCTTTGGCGGCTTTACCGACCGCGATCAGCATGATCGGAATGTACCGCTCGCCGATCCCGAACGCCTCGACGAATTTCTCCGCGTTATAGCCGCCCATCGGTACCGTATCGTAGCCTCTTGCTTTGGCCGACAGCATCAGCTGCATCGAGACAAGGCCGCCGTCCGTATAAATGATTCTGCGCGCGACTTCCGGCGGCAGCGAGGAGTACATTTTCGTCGAGTTGGCGATAAACGCATCCTTCGTCGCTTCGGGCATGTAGCCCGCTTCATAGGCGCGATTAAAAGTCGTTTCGATAAGCTTGTAACCTTCCAGATCCCCAAGCACCGCAATGACCGCGGATGCTTCTACGATCTGTTGCTGGTTATTCGCGATCGGGAGCAGCTTTTCTTTCAACGGCTGAGAGTCGATGACGAGAAAACGCCAAGGCTGGACGTTGGAAGAGGAAGGAGCGCGTACCGCTTCCGCGAGCAATTCCGTCATGTCTTCTTTGGAAATCTTGAAAGACGGATCGTAACTCCTTACCGAACGACGTCCATGGACCACTTCGGAAAATGTCGGGCTTTGTACTTCGGTTGTCGTTGTCATAAATGATTCCTCCATTCGAATGATAAAACTGAGTAAAAATATACACAGTTAACAAAATGTTAACATGCATGCGTGAGGCGAATACCAGTCTGTCCGGTTCGAATCGCTTACCAATACGCTTCTCCATGAACTAAGCTCATGAATAGAATTCCCGCATTATTCTGTGTTAATTTCAGCACAGTCAACTATTCAAAAGTTGGCACAGTATCCTGCAAATAAAAAAGTCGTTTAACTGTTACTTATATTGCACAGTATAGATCCGACAAAATCAAAAGTCAACTGCTAATATTTCCGATCTCGGCAAGCGAACTTCCCGTTAAGTTTTGAGCGCGGTCCGAGATTTGTCCGACCGTATAACGACCAAGCACTTCGAGCAAGGAACGATCCATTTCGGTCGTAATCTCGCTGAAAATCGTCTTCATCTCCATACCGAACGTATGCGTGCCCGTCGTTTCCTTAATTCCGAGACACAAAGGATCGCTCACTTGAAGAACGGTGTATACTTCCGCCAGCGTAATCGAATCGGGATCTCTTTTCAACCGGTATCCGCCATCCCGTCCTTCGCGAGTTTCCAGAATTCCGCCTCTTACCAGAGTAGCTAGAATTCGTCTAAGCAACGTCGCTTCGGATTGCAAATAAACGGCTAATTCCGCGCTTGGGCAAGTTTGGATATTATCTTTCGATAAAATGACAAGCGCTTGCAGCGCTAATCCAAACCATTTCGGATGATGGGACCCGACACACTTTTCCGGCTTCATTTTATCGCCTCCAGTTGCTTGAATTGTATCGAAAGATACGCGCTTGATCAAGGGGGAAATGTGAACGGGTTGAATTTAGAGCCTCCTGGAATTCCCGAATAATGCCTTGAAAAGGCCCTGAACCTTGGCTCAGGACCTGCATCCGACCGCTTGCTATTTCCGAATTCCGAACACTTCTTTGATCGCTTCTAAATAACCCAGCCCGTTAACCGTATCCGGCTCGAGATAACTGCCTTCCGTCCACTCGTTCCATGAATTCACGGTAACTATGGGGGTGCTCAACTGCCCCCGGTCCAAATAATCCCTCACCGCGATCAATGCTTCCTTGAATTGCTCCGGCGTATTGTCCACAAGAACGGGAGTAAACGGATAACCGATATTCGCATGCGTGTCCGATTGCACCGTCCGAGGCGTTGAATCCCAACCCACCGAGACGTTCGGATAATAAGGCAAGCTGTGCTCCCCTTGAAGAACGTCCCAGTAATCGATCGATTTACGGGCGTATTCCGGGTAGGAGACAGTGGGATACCCTCAAGCGGGGTATGATGAATCCAGACGTACGAGGTCACGGAATCGAAGCCAAGAGCTTCCACCATACGCTTAGGGTCGTGAACCTTCGTTTCCGTCGGAAGGATTTGAATGCCCCAGACGACCGCGTTAAGATTAAGCTCCCCTAAGCCCGCTTCTCTCACCCGGATTCGGAATGCCTCCAGCGCATCCCTCGTCTGCTCTACGCCTCCTAAACCCTTAATCAAGCTACCAAGCTCATATAACGAAAAGTATAATTTGCCATCGACGCGCCAGTATGATGGGTGATTGAAATAGTTATGAATGATGTATTCCGTCGCTTTGTCGAACGACTCTCTTGGCGTAGGCCCTTTAGTCAACAAGGTAACGTCCGTCGAACGTTTCAGCGGAAAAATGTTGACCCAATCGTGGTTCGCCCACATGAGCGAGAATTTCAGCCTGTCGTTGTTCGAGGCTTGCATAAAGCCCGATTCAAGCGCCCTTTGCAGGAACGGTTTGCCGTCGTACCAATACCAATCGTAGATAAACGATGTCACTCCGTGATCAGCGGCAGCCGCGATTTGCTTCTCCGATACGAGAGGGTCCGATTCATCCAAATAGCCCCACAGAGGGACTTTCGGTTGTTGGTGACCGGGAAACCGCGGCGTCGCGGCTTGAACCAGATTCCACTCCGTCCACCCTTCTCCGTGCCACTCTTCGTTGCGGGGATCGATATGATAATTGGGAAAATAATAAACGGCGACTTCATAAGGGTTAGACAAAGTAGGTTCCTCCTTGATGTTACGTTGCCTGGCTGGCTTCGTTACTCGTCTTCCGAGAGATGCGGAAGCGAATTCAAATAATTTTTGGGCGATAAGCCTTCGACTTTCTTAAATACTTTACTGAAATGATGCCGGTCTTGATAACCGACCAGACTGGAAATTTCATTAATCGTATATTTGCCTTCCGCCATCAGGGTTTTCGCTTTCTCCAATCGCAGCATCGTCAAGTACTCCAGCGGCGACTTCCCCGTCGCTTGCTTAAACAGCGTACGGAAATAATTCGGAGATAGAAACAACGATTGGGCAATGTCGTTGATATTGATATCCTCATGAAGATGTTTATACATGTAGTGAATCGCCTCGATCGCTTTTTCCCCTTGAGGATGGCTCTTCTTGACGCCTTCGTCCGTCGACATATCCTTGACCATCTGATGGAGGATACGCAGCATAAGAGAACGCATAATCAAATGATATCCGTACGGCTTAGTCTGGAAAACGTTCAGCATCTCGCGGAATAAGGGCAAATAGACATGGTATTCCGGCGAGTGGATAACATACGGAAAATCGATTTCGGCCAACTCGAATACCGGCCTGTCCACAAGCTTCTCGTCTACGGGAACATGATCCAAATTCGGATAATCCACGTCCGTATAGACGACGGGATCGAAATCGAAAGGCTCCCCCATATAGGCAAGGTCGAAATGCACGGCATAATAATGAAACGTATTCCCGTCCGGATCATAACAATGATGCAGCACATGCGGCCTCATGAAATGAATATCGCCGGGTCTGAGCAAGTACTCTACTCCCTGGATATTGTAGAGACAGCCGCCTTTGGTGACGTAAATGATCTCGTAATCGTAAATAGCCCTCGGAGGGAGGCGGTACAATCTGCTCTGCGGCTCGTTTTCCGGAATGTGTTCGTGTATATATCTTACGTAAGGCGCTAAATTCATAAAGTCGATTTTCTTGATCATATGTTCACCCATCGGTTTATTCCTCCGGCTTCTTCTTCATTGTTTGTCGCAATGATTTCAGAATAGCACAGAGGGAGTTCAATGGCAGGTTAATCGCGATCAGCCCTTAATCGCTCCGGCCGTCAAACCTTTGATCATATACTTCTGCGTGATAACGAATAACAGAATGAGCGGCAACGTCGCCAGCGAACATAACGCGAAAATCCCGCCCCAATCGCTGGATCTCTCAGCCTTGAATTGAAAGATTTGCGTAATCAGCGTTAACTTGCTCTTATCCGTCAAGTACAGAAGCGGACCTATGAAATCGTTCCAGAATCCGAAAACGGTCGTGACGATCAGCGTACCGGTGGCCGGTAGAAGCAACGGGAATATAATCAGCCAATACATCCGCAAAGGACCGTAGCCATCGATGCTGGCCGCTTCCTCGAGCTCTCTGGGAATTCCTTTGGTGAAACCTACGTAGATCATCGTTGCAAAAGGAATCGTTCCCGCCGTGTACAGCAGGATCAGAAGCGTTCTCGTATTCATCAAGTGAAGCGATTGCGCCAATTTATAGATAGGCACCATGCTCGTCTGGAAGGGAATGATCATTCCCGCCAGAAATAAAACGAACAGAAATTGGAATAGCTTATGCTTGTTGCGGGAAATCGTATACCCCGCCATCGATGCGACGATAATGAGCAAGGCCAGCGTTCCGCCGCAGATGAGCAGCGTATTTAACAATGCCCGCCCAACCTGCACTTTGGCGAACACGTTCTCGAAATTCCCCCAATAAATTCGGCTTGGGAATTTAAGCGGCTCGTAGAACTCCTTCGGAAGCTTAATGCTTGCTTCGAAAATGTAGTAGCACGGGTAGAGAACAAGTAATGATAGAACGACCATGAACGCTTCGAGCATTCGATCGAATATTTTATCTCGGAGGCTGCTAACGGAAGAGGAGCGCATTAATATTCAACCTCCTTGCTTCTCGTTAATTTGAGCTGCAACGCCGTCACCACGGAAATCGCGATCATGAATAGAATTCCGGCAGCCGTCGCATAACCGAAAGTATTGTTCTTGAACGCATAGTTATAGATCACGAGCGCTAAGGTAGATGTAGCATCGCCGGGCCCTCCGTTCGTCATGATGTAAGGCATCTCGAAAAACTTAAGAGCGCCGACCATTCCGAGAAACGTGCAAATCGTAAACGACGGCATCAATAACGGGAACGTAACGAACCTGAATTTCTTCCATCCCTGAGCTCCGTCGAGCTGCGCGGATTCATAGACTTCCTGGGGAATCGACTGCAATCCCGCTAAATAAATGACTGCCCCGTATCCCGTTCCATACCATAGCTGGATCAGAATGATCGAGGTCAGCGCCGACGAAGTCGTACCCAGCCAATCCTGAATGTATTTCTCCGCCCCGAGCCTGAGAAGAAGTTCGTTGAATACCCCGTCATACTGAAGGAGATTCGACCAGGTAACCGACACGACGACAAGCGAGACGACTAGCGGGAGATAGAACGCCGTTCTTAAGAAATAGCTGGATTTGAACGGTTTATTAAGGACTAACCCCAATAACAAAGAGAGAGGGTTCTGTACGATCACTACGAATAGAGCGATGGTTACGGTGTTTAACGCCGAACGAATAAACAACCGATCCTCGAGTAAATTGCGATAGTTGTCGAGACCGATAAATTTCGGTTTGTTAATGATGTCCCACTGCGTGAAGGAGTAATACAAGCTGCTAACGAACGGATAAAAGGTAAACAGCAAAAAGATGATCAGCGCCGGTAAAGTAAAGGTGACTCCGTATACCAGCCTCTTGCGCGTTGGATGCATATTCGTTCACCTTGCTTCTGGAAAAAACCAGACGATGAGGAGAACCTCGCCTCATCGTCTCGCTTCCCGGATTTGGAATATCAATTAAGGCAGGATAATTAGATTTTTGTCTTTCTCGTAATTTTTCTGCACTTCATCCAACTCTGCGTCGCTGCCCTTGCCCCCGCCAATCACCTTTGTCACGTAATTGAGCAAACCTGTTTTTACGGAAGGAGGGTAATAAGTGCCCCACTGGTAGGTTGTCGGATTGTTCTTCAGCACTTCAAGCAATTCTTTGGTAGCGGGTAGCTTGGCTTCGATAGTAGCGCTCTTCATGCCGGACATCCCTCCTTCGCCCAAATCCGCAACGACCGCTTCGGGACTCAGGATAATAGCCAGCAAATCTTTGGCTTCCTGCGGATACTCCGTCTGAGCGTTGATGGATACGCTGTGATCCGGTCCGACGCCCATGACGACCTTGCCATTCTCGTCGCTTATCGGGAAGAAGCCCACCTCGAAAGGATCAAACCCTTTGTTCGCGAACGTATCTTGAGCGACCTGAGCCATCCAAGGCCCTTGATAGATCATCGCGGCTTTGCCCGAAGCGAATTCGATCTGGGTTTGCGGCCAGTCGATGCTTAGCGCGCTCTTGTTAAACATGTTCTTCTGCGCCAACTGCGTGAATTTGTCCAACGCGCTCTTCGTTTCCGGGCCTATCAATTGCTGGGTACCCTTGAATACGTCCGCTTCGAACGTCGGACTGGTTAAAGCTTGCGCGGTTTGAGCATAACCTCCGAAGAAGTAATCAAGCGTCCATTGATCCTTGAAGCCGACCGTGATCGGAGTGATCTTGGCTGCGTTCAGCTTTTCCCCCGCCGCAAGAAGTTCATTAAAGTTAGTCGGAGGGCTATGCCCAGGTCTGCGAAAATCTTCTTGTTGTAATAAAATCCGAACGATTGAATCGTTGTCGCGGCTCCGTAGATTTTGCCGTCGTATGCTTCGACGATCTTCGTTGCGTCGACCATGTCGTTCACCCACGGCTCGTTCGATAAATCCATCAGGTAACCCGCCTTGCCTAGGCTGGGCACTTGCTGGCTGTAAATAATATCTGCCGCGGAAGAGGATGCCAGTTCGGCTTTCAATTTATCGAAGTATTTCTCCCCGGTAAGATTATCCCATTGGATTTTGCCTTTAGGATATTTGGCCGCGAACTTCTCCTCCACGACCTTCTTGAAGGCATCGGTCGTCCCTTCGCCGTCAATGAGGAACCAACCGGAAATCCTTATCGTGAAGTCCTTGCCCTCGTTGCTTGCGGCGCTCGCATCCGGGCTCTCGCTACCCGAGCCGTCACTCGAAGATGCCTTCGGCGATGGCGACGAATTACCGGAATCGTTACTCCCGCAACCGGTGAGCGCCAGCGCCGTAACCATGCCTATCATAAGTAACGTTGTCAAAAGCTTTTTCATATTTTATCCCCCTATCGTGATCGTTACAATCTGATTATAAGCGCTTACATAAATATAGTATTTGGCGAAAACGACTTTCCAGGGGGCGTTTTCACGCATTCGAAGGCGCATACGCAAAAACCCGAAGGCTCGGCTTACTACCGGCTTCGGGTTTCTTTATTACACGGGTTGGCGCATCGTTAAGCTGACGCGGCCCTTCTTCAGATCCGAACCTAACACCCATACCGTAACCGTATCGCCGACCGCGACGACTTCGGTAGGATGCTTGACGAATTTATTGCTGATCTGGGAAATGTGAACAAGACCGTCGTTCTTGATGCCGATATCGACGAAAGCGCCGAAATCGACGACGTTGCGGACCGTCCCCTTAAGCTCCATGCCAGGCTTCAAATCCTCGATATCCAATACGTCCGTATGGAAAATCGGAGGCGGCAGCTCGTCGCGGGGATCACGTCCCGGGCGCTGCAAGCTGTCGACGATATCGCGAAGCGTCGGAATGCCTACGGCAAGCCTAGCCGATACTTCGTCCAGTTGAATCTCCTTCAGCTTGTCTTTAAGCGCATCCGTGCCGATGTCGGTTAACTTCACGCCCAGATCCTTGAACAGCTTGCCGACGACGTCGTAAGATTCCGGATGAATCGGAGTGCGGTCCAGCGGATTCTTCCCGTCGGATATGCGTAGAAATCCCGCGCATTGCTCGTAAGTTTTGGCTCCGAGACGCGGTACCTTCTGAATCTGCGAGCGTTCGACGAACTTCCCTTTCTCCTCGCGGAGCTTCACGATATTGCGGGCCATCGTCGCGTTAATGCCGGAGACGTAGGATAATAACGACGGAGACGCCGTATTCACGTCTACGCCGACATGGTTAACCGCCGATTCCACGACGCCCGACAAGCTCTCGTCCAATCTCTTCTGCGTGACGTCATGCTGGTATTGCCCAACGCCGATCGCTTTCGGTTCGATCTTGACGAGCTCGGCCAGCGGATCCTGCAAGCGGCGGGCGATAGATACCGCGCTGCGCTCAGAGACGTCCAAATCGGGGAATTCTTCGGCGGCCAGCTTGGATGCGGAATAGACGCTCGCGCCCGCTTCGTTCACGATCAAATATTGCAGGCTGCGTTCCGGCATCGCATGGATGATTCCGACGACGAATTGCTCCGTCTCGCGCGAACCCGTTCCGTTGCCGATGACGATCAGTTGCACGCCGTACTGGTTGATCAAGCGGCGGAATACGACTTCCGCCTCCGCTTTCTTGTTGTGCGGCGGCGTCGGGTACGTGACCGCGACTTCCATCAGCTTGCCCGTATCGTCCACGACGGCCAGCTTGCAGCCCGTCCGATAAGCCGGATCGACGCCGAGCACCACACGCCCTTTGACCGGAGGCTGCAACAACAGATTCCGCAGGTTCTCTGAAAATATGCCGATCGCGTGCTCCTCCGCCTTCTCGGTCAATTCGTTCCTAAGCTCGCGCTCTATGGAAGGAGAAATTAGCCGTTTATAAGCATCTTCCGCCGCTGCGGCTAATGTGTCGCGAGCAATAGATGGTCCTCTTAGCGTTCTACGATTCAACTCCTCAACGATACGATCCGTCGGAACGTCGATCGATATTCCGAGCACATCCTCGCGTTCCCCGCGATTCATCGCCAACACGCGATGAGGCGGCAGGCGCTTCACCGGCTCGGAATATTTGTAATACATTTCGTATACGGTTTCCGCTTCGGAGTCTTTGGCTTTGCTGATCAGAACTCCCTGATCCCAAGTGAACCTACGAACCCAGCGGCGAATATCCGCATCGTCCGCGATCCCTTCGGCCACGATATCGGACGCGCCTTGAACGGCTTCCTCCGCGGAGTTGACCCCCTTGTCCGGATCCACGTATTTACCCGCTTCGCCAAGCAAATCCCCCTGTCGCGGCTGAGAAAGTAACCACAACGCCAACGGTTCAAGGCCACGCTCCTTGGCGACGCTTGCGCGCGTTTTTCTTTTCTGGCGGTAAGGACGGTATAGGTCTTCGACTTCTTGCAGCTTAGTCGCCTTCACGATAGCCGCTTGAAGCTCCGGAGTCAGCTTGCCCTGCTCCTCGATGAGCCGGATGACTTCTCCTTTGCGATCTTCAAGCCCTTTAAGGTACGTGCGGCGATCATCTATGGCGCGAAGCTGCACCTCGTCGAGCTCGCCCGTCATCTCTTTCCGGTATCGCGCGATAAACGGAATCGTATTTCCGTCATCCAACAAGGCCGCTACGGTTCTGACTTGACCTAACCCGATGCCCAATTCGCCTGCGATTTGCTTAATCATTCTCTCTTGCGCAGCTTGCGTTCCCGCCTCAATGCCAATACTCATCGATAAGTGCCTCCCGCTACTATTTGCATCTTACCATTATGAATTTCAAGGCGGTCATACGCAAGTTTTCTTCTTTATTCGCTAGACATGCTACCTTCCGAACTTCAGCTTTTCACCATTCGATCGAATAGAAAATCGACGATATGAACGGCTTGGACCCGATCGTTGTCCGCATGCTTGTCGATGCCGAGCTTCATCTGCATCAAGCAGCCCGGGTTGCTCGTTACGATATAGTGAGCTTTCGTGGCATTGGCGTTTTCCATCTTGTGTTCGAGAATCTGATTGGCCATTTCCGGTTGCGTCACGTTGTATATTCCGGCCGAACCGCAACAGGAACCGGCATCCTTCATCTCCACGAGCTCCACGTCCGGCAGAGCGGCCAGCAGCTTCCTCGGAGAATTCCCGCCTTTCATGACGTTGCGCAAATGGCAGGAGTCTTGGTACGTGACGCGAACGCGGTCGTTCGATTGCGGTTGCGAGGGTTGCGGCAATCTTCCCTTCTCAACGAGAATCGTGCTGATATCCTTCACTCGCTTCGCGAACCATTCGGATTGCTCCCGCCAATCCGGCTCGTCGTGCAACAGATGGTCGTATTCGATAAGAATCGCTCCGCAGCCTCCGGCGTTGGAGATGATATAATCGACGCCAGCTTCTTGGAAAGCGCGTATATTGCTCTTGGCGAGCTGTTTGGCATCGTGTGTTTCCCCGCTATGGGCGTGGAGAGCGCCGCAACAATTTTGCGATTCGGGAATGATGACTTCGAATCCCGCCTCCGACAGCAAGCGCACCGTTTTGTTGTTCGTTTCGGTGAACATGGAATCCATCAGGCATCCCCTGAACATGCCGACCGTAGCGAGTTTCTCCCCTTTGGCGGGAATTCGCGTGCCTAACTGCTGAATGACGCCCTTGCCCGATACTTTGGGCAATGTCCGTTCAAGATCCGCCAACTGCTTGGAGAACAGTCCGACAGCTCCGGTTTTCCTGACCGCCGTTTGGAGTCCCGTCTTCTGATAAATCCGCAGTCCTTTCCCGAGGAGCCCCATCCGGTTCTGATGCGGGAACAGTTGCTTGAACACGAGCTTGCGAACGACCTTTACCCATCCGCGGTGCCGTACGGTATGCGCTTCGATCGCATCCCTTGCCTGCTCGATCAATTGGCCGTATTTCACGTCCGCCGGACAAGCCGGCTCGCAGGCTCTGCAGCCCAAACAATGGTTCATTTGGTCTTCGAACTGGTCGTTAGGCTCCATGACGCCGTCAACCGTCGCCTTCATCAGCGCGATCCGTCCGCGCGGGGATTCCGCCTCCAGTCCCGTTTCCTTGAACGTAGGACAAGCCGGCAAACAGAAGCCGCAGCGCATGCAGTTCGTCAATTGGTCATAGTCCAGCTTGATCTTCAACGTTTGCCGCAGCGCTTCGGCAGTCGATTTAGCCACGGTTCAACACCACCCTGCGTCTTGTTTCCTTGGCGAACATTTTCCCCGGGTTGAGCAGATTGAGAGGATCGAAGGCTTGCTTGATGTTCTTCATAATGGCGATGCCCGCGCTGCCTACCTTCCATTCCAAGAACGGCGCTTTAACCAAACCCACTCCATGCTCTCCGGTAATGGTTCCACCAAGCTGAATCGCCGCTTCGAAAATTTCGGCGAACGCTTCCTCGACCCTGTGGATCTCTTCATGATCCCTTGCGTCGGTCGTAGCCGTCGGATGCAGATTGCCGTCCCCCGCATGCCCGAAAGTACAAATCTGCACGTTATATTTCTGCGCGATCCGATTAATCTCCAGCACCATGTCGGCGATCTTCGAGCGCGGCACGGTCGCATCCTCCAGAATCGTCGTCGGACGGAGTCTGGCCAGCGCCGTGAACGCGCTGCGCCTTGCGGTCAGAAGCTTTAACGCCTCCTCTTGATTGCTCGCGATGCTGATCTGATCCGCCTTCTCAGCGTGGCAGATCTCGGAAATCAACTCGATGTCGCGTTCCACCGTCTCGAAGTCGCCATCCTGTTCGATCAGCAGGATCGCCGCCATGTTCAAGGGCAATCCGAGCTTCGCGTAATCGTCCACGACCCGAATCGTCGGATTATCCATGAATTCCAGCGTGGCGGGAATGATCCGGTTCTCGATAATACGGGAAACGGTACGAGCCGCTCCGTATAAATCCGTAAACATGGCCAGCATCGTCTTCTTGTGCTTGGGCGGAGGAATCAGCTTTAACGTCGCCTCCGTGACGATAGCGAGCGTGCCTTCGGAACCGATCAGCAGCTTCGTAAGATCGTAACCGGCGACGTCCTTCATCAGCTTCCCGCCGGTACGAATGATCTCCCCGGACGCAAGCACGCATTCCAGCCCGAGCACGTAATCCTTGGTCGTCCCGTATTTCAAACCGCGCAACCCTCCCGAGCATTCCGCGATGTTGCCTCCGATCGTGGAGATGGACATGCTGCTCGGATCCGGCGGATAGAACAGCCCCAACCCTTCGATATGTTCAATGAATCGTTTCGTGATGATTCCCGGTTGAACCGTTGCAGTGAGATTCTGCAAATCGACTTCCAAGATGTCGTTCATCCGGTGCATGACCATCACGACGCCCCCTTGCACGGGTACCGTTCCTCCGCATAGATTCGTCCCCGATCCCCGGCTTACCAAGGGAATGCGGTGCTTATTCAAGATCGTCATAACCGCCGAGACTTCCGCCGTATTACCGGGATAGATGACTCCGTCCGGCAATGATTGCAACATAGGCGTGCCGTCATAAGAATGCGTGACTAACGATTCCTGATCCTCTTTGTAATAACGTTCTCCTACCGCTTCCCGAAGCTCCGCGACAATCGCTCTGTCCAACATGAGATGAGCTCCTCCTCGATTATCATTTTCTGGTTAATTGATCATGTGATCTGATGACTTTTCTTATAGCTTAACGTATGATTGAATAGATGTATATGTTTTTTTATGGAGGTAGCGCCGTGGCATTCCAGAAAATCAAGACGCAAAGAGGCTCCGAAATCGTCTTGCAGCAAATCAGAGAGCAGATTCAATCGAATCTCTATCCTCCAGGATCCAAATTACCGACCGTAGTCGAACTTGCCGCAAGCTTCGAAGTCGGGCGTTCCACGATCCGCGAAGCATTGAGCGCCTTGAAAGCGATGGGGTGGGTAACGATCCGCCACGGCGGAGGCACTTACGTCAGTCTTCAGACGCCCGGTGAAGACGGCATCGAACCTACTGCATACAATACCGAGCTATTGCAGGAAGTGCTGGAAGTGCGCAAGTTCATCGAGATCGGTTGCGCTACGCTTGCGGCGAAAAGAAGAAACGACGAAGATCTCGCGGAGTTGAAAACAATCCTTGACGAAATGGAAGCCGCTCTCGATAACGAAGGGGAAAGCGAACAAGCGGATTTCCGGTTCCATCTGCTCGTCGCGAACGCCTCCCACAATTCGCTCTTGATCTCCATGATGGAATCGCTGACCGAACGGATGCAGGAAAGCATGAAGGAGTCTCGTCGGCTGTGGTTTTTCGCAGAACGTTCTTCCGCGGAGAAGCTGTTGCAGGAGCATAAGGAAATTTACGGTGCCATCGAAGCGAAGAACGAGGAGCTGGCAGGGGAAAGAATGATGCGGCATCTGGTGAAAGTAGAGAAGGTCCTCTACGTTAAAGCGCCGCAAGGAACGGGAGAATAGCCCCGCTTTGCATGCTGCATGCAAAGCGGGGCTACTCTAGTCGTGCGTGCGTGCGGTCGGTTAAACGAAGTTTAAACCGGCGGCATAAGGGAGGGGAATCGGGAATAGCTTACCGAGCATCTCCCGATACTGGGCGATTGCCGCAACGTCGGGATCAAGGTCGAACAGGACCGAGACCAGCTCCTCGGACGTAAGCCTAATCGAATTGTCGTCGATCCTTAGTTCCGCCGCCCCTTCCTCCCCTTTCACGTTATCCAGAGTTATCCTGGGAGCAACCTCATTGTTCTTCTCCTTCAGGTATGGAGCGAGCTGCGTTAGCAACCGTTTCGGATCGATGATCTTAACCGTGCCGGTGTTCGTCCCTTCCGTATAGGGAACCCGTTGAAGCGCCTCTTGCATGTCCGAATCATGGAACGGAACCGCCACCCGAAGCTCGGATAGTCCGCGCGACTCTTGGATGAAACTAAGGAGTTGAGCCGCCTTAACCGCATCGCCGCCCCATTCGACGACGAAAGGCGACGACTGCGTAGGATGTTCCGCCGGCATGGCTACGACAGCGTAAGCCGCGATGCTCCCTTCCGATTCCGCGACATAGGTCTCGTTCCTTAACTTAGAAATGCTCGCTAGGGATTCGGAACGAATAAGCAGAGCCGTTTCGTATAGTCCCCGGCGATATCGCGCGAACGCATCGTCGGCCAGAGCCTGCAGGCGAAACCGGTCGCTCTCCCGAAATTTCCTGTAGCTCGCTGAACCGGCTTGCTCGGTTTCCATGAATTGCCCAGGCTTAATCGAGTAGTTCCTAACCGACCCGAAGCGATGACACCCATGACGCCGATACAAGCTCCGATCCCCGGACACGTACAAGAGCGAAGCACCGGACGCAGCGATATGTTCGAATGCCAGCTTTAGCATATCGCCGGCGTAGCCGCGCCCCCTGTAATCCGGATGCGTGCAGACGGCGCCCATGGAGAACAACGGCAGTACCGCTTTGCCGATCTGAAGCTCGCTTGGGACGAGCCCCATGAACGCCGCGAGTTTTCCGTCTTCGAATGCGCCGACGGAACTCCCGAAATTGCCGGAGAATATGAAGGGAAATGCAACCCCCATCGAAGTTTGCTCTTCGTCGCGAAACACGAGATCGGCAAGAGCTGCCGCGCTCCCTATCTCCTTCTCCTCCACGAACCGGATTTCCGCCATTTTAATCAACCCTCTCCCTAGATGTTCTCGATTGTTTCCAGCTTCGCGTCATTCTCATTCCTGTTTAATTTATCGAAAAAAACCGCAGCGTACAAGGATTAATAATTCATGGAGACCGGCTTGCCCGAAGCAGCAATAGCAACCGTAACTCTAATCTTCGTGAGTCACCTTCTTCTCGTTAATGATCAGATTATTGCTCCCGTGCCGGATCGAATCGTTCTCGCCCGGCAGCCCGCTCCGGTCCACGCCTTTCTCCACGTTCGTTGCGTGCAGCATATGGCCCCCGTCTTCGAAGGCTCCGTCCGCAACCGCGAACCGACCGCCTTCGAACCGGGAACCGGTGGACAAATACGTATTTCGTCCGGCCTCGATGCGATAGTGGGAAGTTTCCGCATCGGCGGCCCGGCTAACGCAATTGAAAAACCGCCAATCGGTTGAGCCCGTTCCGGGTTCTTCGCGCTCGAAGAAAGCCTTGCCGGCATTCGTGCCGCTAACGGCCGCTCCCGTGCCGATCTCGACTTGGCGATCTCCCGCTCCGGTCAAGACGACTCCGGTATTCGTCATCGTTCCCCCGTGGAAGCTGAACGCCGACCCTTCCACGCGAAGAGCGCTAGCTTCGGCACTCGCGCCCTCGAGCAAGCAATCCCTGAACGATAGCTTTCCGGTTCCGGCAAATCGATTGCCGTCGATCCCGGCGAACCTGCAATTGCGGAACGACAGCTCGGCTTCCACGTTCTCGTGGGATAAGCGACGCCCTTGCGTAAGCGCGAACGAGCTATTCTCGATCACGTTCGGTCGCTCCGACCGGGCCGAAACCTGCATGAATTTCACCATTGCCTCTGCCGTGCAGTTCTTCATCTGCACGCCGTCCGGATTAAGCCAGAAGGAACCCGTATTCGCCGAGTTTTCCACGCCTTTCCGGACGAACACGTGCACGTCCTCCAGCGTGAGATCGGTCACTTTGCGGAAAGCGAGAAACCAAGAGGCCACGTGTTTCTTCACCGTGATTCTCTTCGCGCTCTCACCCCAGGTCGGACCGCTATTGGCGAAGGACATGAGCCCGGAATTGCCGACGTAAGTCAAGTCGTGCTCGTATTGGCCGTGCGTGACGAACGCCCCAAGATCGTCGCCATCGCAATGGCAGTTGTCCACGTAACAATAAGCGGATCCCGTAAAATCGTTCAGATGCCTGCCGTTGCTCGTCTGGCAATCCCGAACGTGGCCGTAAAGGCAATAGATTTGCTGGGTAAGATAACCGGTGCCGCCGATCACGACTTCCACCGGATTCGTCAGATTGCAGCGCTCGGTCACGTAGTGCGTGCAGTAACGCCGCATGACGACGGGCCAGAACGTACCGTATGCGTTGATGCCTACGGCGTCGCACTCCACGGCGAACTCGTACGCAAGCGGATGCGAACCCGTCTTATCCGTGCTGCCCGCGCCGATGAATCGCATATTCCGTACCGATACCTGCTCGACCGGAATCGCCTTTTTATAAGTAACGGTTCTGCCCGGAGCAAGCTCCCAACCGTTCTTATAATTAAATCGGACATGCGTCGCGTCTACGATCTCGGTTACCCTTATAAGCTTCTCCAGCTCCCGTTCGGCGCCGCCCGATAACGCATTCGATTGAACGATCCACCATTCGCCGACGGCGAAGGCGGAGGAATCCGATACCTCGAACAATTCCGACATTTCGGCCAGAGGCTCCGTTAAGACCAGGCTCTGCGTCAACCCGGTCAATAAACCTTGAAAGAACAACACCGCCGCGAACGGATCGTTCTCGGGCGCGTCCTCGATCCCGTCCGTGCGGACCGTAAAGCCGTTAAACTCCATGACCAGGCGACTTCTATTCATTCGGTGCCTGCGGGCGAAATTCAGATCCGAGTCCGCTTCGATTTTATATATCGTTTCATCGTTCGCCATGGCGTCGAGCGCATCGTCCGCTTGGCGATCCGTTCCGAATATGCCGAAATAACGGTAACGGCCAACGCCGTCATGGATCGTCAACCATCGTCCCGCGCCGCCATCCGCGGGCGCATGCACGGTTCCCCCATTATCGGCAGCTTTGCTGTCCGATACGAAACGAACGAACTTGCCGCCCGGATCGCCTTCCTCGTAATAACCCTTTACCCATACGGTAGTTCCCGGCTGCCTGATTTCCGGCGGAAGATTCTTAAGCGCGTCCACGTTCCGAACGCAACGTACTGCGCTGTCTGCCTGATCGTTCATCTTCGTCTCCCCTAACCGACGCGAATGGTCTGCCCAATGCGATAGAGCGGAGAGTCGATGATCCGACTCTCCGCTCCTTTCATCGTTCGATTGTTGCCTTATTGATTTGCCGATTTGAACGTAATCGCTTTACCTTGGGATGCGGCGACTTGCTCCGCGTAGTAATCGAAAATAATTTGACCGCCGTATTTGGTCATAATCTCTTCGCGGTACTTCGGCCAGTTCGAAGCATCCTTCTCGTCGTACAAAATTTTAACTTGAAGCTCGTTCATCCGTTTTCTCAGAGCGCCCAGATCCATGCCTTCTTTAATGACAAGACTCGTGCCTACGGACGGTAGAATTTTATAGCCGTTCATCGTGTTGACGATTTCCCTGTCTCTGTCGGTCACGTTCGGATCCAGAACCTCGACTCCGAACGCTTCCGGACCGGAAATCGGAGTAAACCATTGATAGACGCCGAGGAAGTTGCCTTGATCGGTTACGTTTTGTTTGATCGCGTCTTGGTTCAACGTGATTTGGTTGCCGGTACGGGTGAACTCCGTTCCTTCGCGGCCGTAGTGCGCCATCAGGAAACCTTCTTCGCTGGCGAGCCAGTCGAGCACTTGAAGGGAACGCTCGATTTCCGCATCCGACGATTTGGAACTGAGCACGAACGGATTGCTAGGCACGGGCTCAATGAATACTCCCGTCGTCGCGAACGGATCGAATGCCGCCCAATTGGCGTTGGCATTGCCGGTAATTTCCTTCGTCTTCGCCTGCAAGCCGACAGGGTTGTTGTCGAATGCCAGGTTTTTGCCGAAGCCGAGAACGATGCCCGCTTTGCCTTGCTCCGCTTTCTCGAGCTGTTGTCCGTTCTTGTTCAGAAGCCAGTCGGGATCGACAACCTTCAAGTCCAACAATGCTCTCGTGTCCGTAAGCGTCTGTTGCATGCGGAGATCCGTACGGGTATCGATGAACTGGTCGCCTTCGATTACGAAGTCGCCGATAAGACCGTTCTTCACGTAAGTAGGAAATTCCATCGACATGTTCGTTCCGTTGCCGTAAGCGGTGAAGCCGAACGTATCGTTCTTGCCGTTGCCGTCCGGATCGTTAAACGTGAAAGCTTTCATGACTTCTACCATCTCGTCGTACGATTTCGGAATTTCAAGACCGACCTTCTCTAGCCAGTCCGTACGAATGTAATAAGAACGGAAATAGTTTTTCTCGTAAGGAACCGGCGCGCGGGCGAATTTGCCTTGTACTTGATACTTAGGCAAATCTTCTTCTTTGACCCAATACTTGAAATAGTTCGGCATCTTGGCCGGAGTCACCAATCCGGTCATCTCGCGAACGACGCCGTCTTTGATATATTGGTTGGAAGTAATGCCGTCCACGAAGAAAACGTCTGGAATATCGCCGGATGCGATCAAGGAATTCAGCTTATTCTGGAAATCCGTCCCCAGAGGCATGTAGTCGATGGTCAGATCGACGTTGAACTTCTCGGCGATCGCCTTCTTCACGAAATCCGCATCCCCTTTCGGAAGCTGGGATTCCGCCGCGGCTGTCACGAACCAATTCAGCTTGATCGTTTCTTGAGCCGGAGTCCCGGAAGCTTCGCCGGAAGCCGTACCCGGCGCGGGGGAGCTGGCCGATGGAGACGCCTCGTTACCATTGTTGTTACCGCATGCCGAGACGATAAGAGTTAGAACCATCAAACAAACGAGCAGAGTGCTGTTTCTTTTCATCGATGTTACCTCCTACAAGGGATTGGATGAGTCTATTTCTTGCGTCCTTCATGTTGCGGCAATTATTCTCTACGGTATCCGGCCGAAGCTGAGTCACAGCGGCCAAGCGCATACCCCCCTTATTTAGTCAACGTCCTATTCCTCTCTCCTCCTGCCGACTAACCCTGTTTCTTGCCCCCTAGCCCTTCACGGCGCCGAGCATCATCCCTTTGATAAAATACTTCTGAAGAAACGGATACACGGCGATGACCGGAATGATCGCTACGACGACGGTGGCCATCTTGATCGATTCGGGCGGCAGCGCGCTTAATTGCGACTGCGGCACCGCAAGCTCCTGACTGACGCTCGGGGTCACGATCATGTTCCGGAGAACGACCTGGAGCGGATACAGATCCCGATCGTTCAAATACATAATTCCGTTGAAGTAAGCATTCCAGTGGTTAACTCCGTAGAACAAGCCCAACGTCGCGATAATCGGCATCGACAAGGGAAGCACGATCTTGAGCAACGTCGAAGCGTCTCCGCAGCCGTCTATCTTCGCCGCTTCTTCGACTTCCGAAGGAAGCGATTCAAAGTAAGTTTTCATGATCAGCAAGTTAAAGGTAGATACCAGTCCGGGAATGATCAGCGCCCAGATCGAATTCATGAGCCCCGTCGCCTTAACGGTAAGGAACGTCGGAATCAATCCTCCGGAGAATAGCATCGTGAACACGATCGCCAGGAGAACGGCGTTCCGGCCGGGCAAATATTTCTTGGACAACGGATACGCCAGCAGCGTGGTCACCATCAGATTGAGAGACGTTCCGATCGCCGTCACCATCGTCGTAATTCCAAGCGCTTTGGGCACCGTGTTGCTGCTTAAGATCGCCTCGAAAGCTTCCATCGTGAATTTCCGAGGTACGAGCAGGAAGCCGCCGTTGCGCAGTACCTCAGAATAAGGAGTTACCGCGACAACGAATACGTAGTAGATCGGGAACAGGGTCGCTAATCCGAAGATCGCCAACGTGATATAGATGAAGAGATCGGCAATTCGGTCGGACCATGTTTTCTGGAAAATATAAGGCACTTCCGTTCACCTCCGCTAGTTGCTTCAGTCTGCAATTCCATTACCAAATGCCGGATCCGCCGAATCGCTTAGCCAATTTGTTGGCCCCCAGCACGAGCACGAAACCGATAACCGATTTGAAAACGCCAACCGCGGCCGGAACGCTGAAATCCATCTGCTCGATCCCTCTTCTGAATATCCAAGTGTCGATAATGTCTCCGACGTTGTACACTCTCACGTTCAAGAAGATGTATACTTGCTCGAATCCGGCATCTAAGATGCTTCCCAGACGGAGGATGATCAGAAGAATGAATACGTCCCGAACGCCCGGCAGCGTGATGTGCCACATCTGTCTCCAACGTCCGGCTCCGTCTATGGAAGACGCTTCGTACAGATCGTTGTTGATGCTGGCGAGAGCGGCCAAGTAGATAATCGCTCCGTACCCCGTGCTCTTCCATATATCCGTCAGCACCAGCATCGGGCGGAACAAGGCGGAATTGGTCAGTACGTCTATCGATCCCCATCCCATATCCCGGAAGAACGTGGACACAAGGCCCGAACCCGGGCTGAAGAAGGAGAACATGATGCCGTACACGATAATCCAAGACAGGAAGTGCGGTCCGTAGGTCAACGTTTGAATCGTCCGTTTGAACCAACGCACCCGGATCTCGTTCAACATGAGCGCGAGTACCAAATCCGGCAGCATATTGAAGATAATCCTGTACAAGCTTAGCAGCACCGTGTTCTTCAGCAGATCCGGAAAGTCCGGCGACTGGAACACGATACGGAAATTATCGAAGCCGACCCAAGGGCTTCCGGAAACGCCCTTCATCAGGTTGTAATCTTGGAAAGCGATGACGAGGCCGAACATCGGGACGTAATGATAGATAATGTAATAAAGAAGGCCGGGCACCATGAACAAGTAAAGCCAACGATATCGCCATAACGTTCGGGTCCATCTCGTTGTAGCCCGGACGGGCTTGGGAACGATTGCTGACGCCGTATCTTTCATGCGCTTGTTTCCTCCCTTCCGGGTTAATCGAATCGAACGATGATTCCCATTTTATTTTGCGGTTCGCGCTCGTATCGGACGTACAATTCGGGCAGATCGTCGAACGCGACCACGTCCGACACGAGCGATTGAATCTCTATTCGTTTCTCTTGGATCATTCTTAGGAACTCTTGAATGTTGCGTCCCTCGGTCCAACGGACGTACCCGATCGGATAATCGATGCCGAGTTGCTCGTAATCGCTCTCGTATCTTCCCGGACCTCCGGCCCGCGAAATATGAATGCTGGCTTCTTTGCCGAACAGCAGATCCCGGTCGAAGCCGCTTCCCGTATCCCCGACGATGACGACCTTGCCGCGATCCCGGAGCACCTCGATGGAGCTGTCGATCAGATTGTCCTTCCGGTTGCTGGCGCATACGAGGATCGCGTCCGCTCCCTTAGTATCCGTAAGCGTATCCAACGCCGCTTTCATCTCCGCTTGATCCCCGTATACATGGGGGATACCGGCGGCGATTAGCCTGTTCCTGCGTTCTGTAAACGGTTCCAAACCGACGACTTGAAAATTAGACGCGTGCGCGATACGAGCTATAATCTGGCCGAGAATGCCCAGCCCCGTCACGACGACCGTTTCTCCGAAACGAAGGTCCGCTTGCCGAAGAGCATGTACGGCGATTGCGCCGATCCCGCAGAAGGCGGCTTCGGCGTCGGTGACGCCATCCGGTACGGGGACGGTGAGATGCTTCGGGGACAACATGATCTCGCGATGCGCCGGCGTACCGTAGCAAGCGACCCTCTGTCCCGGGCTAACGTGCGTGACGCCCTCTCCGACTTCGAGTACGACGCCCGTTGCGCTATAGCCCAGCGAGGCTTCCGAGTTTCCCCGGATCATGAGCAACTCTGTTCCAATGCTCACGGACGAACGGCTTATTTTGACTTTGACGAATTGGGGTTTAATGTCCGGCTCCGGCAGATTGACGAACACCGCAGCGCCGTTCCGTGTTTTTATCGCTCGCATACGCGCCTCCTGATGTCTTTCTGATTCGTTTCTAATCCCCATCTGATTCACATCTGATTTACATACCATCTTTTTACAATTTCTTTTAATGCATTTGATGTATATCTGATGTACCGATTATACACAGCGAATAAAAACGCTGTCAATCCGATTCTCGCGAATATTTTATATTTAGGAATAGCCTCTAAATAATCGAGAGACGATACGAATTGATTGCGGATACATTCGGCAACTGACGACAAGTCGCCGACGCACGAAAAAAGAGGCCTATCGGTTTTCAGCCGATTGACCTCATTGTCGAAATAATTTAGTTAAATTACCGGTTAGAGCTTAGCGCCCAGAATCTCTTCTTCCTGATCATCGTTCGCATTGGCCGCGTAAAGTCCCGCGATCTTCGAATGCAACGTCTGCTCGTCGATCATGCCCGACCAGAATTCCTTCAGCCACTTGGTGAATTGTCTCAAGTCCTTCATCCTAAGGCCGGTGTCCCGGTGATACGCGAAGGATGGGAACATCTCCCTGAACATCGCGTAACGTGAAGGACGCGTAAGACTCCCGTCCGACAAGGGCTTCTCCGCGGATTCCTTCCTTGCGGGAATGCTCACCGTTCGTTCGCGAATGAAATTTTGCGCCTGCGCGGAAGACAGAAACTCGACGAACCGAAGCGCGGCTTCCTTTTCCTTGGAATGCTTCACGAGCGCTGCTCCGATCGATAAGAGCAACGTTTTCTGCGGATCTCCCCGCCTTAAGCTGGGCAACGGACAGATGTCGTAATCCAGCTTGAGATGCGAAAATTCGTTCAAATTGAAATAGGTGGACAAAATAATCGAAACCTGCCCGTCCGCGAACAGTTGAATCGTCTCATCGTTGCCTTGCGCCATGTAATTCGGGAAGATGTCCCGGTTACCGATCAATTCGTTCAAAGTACGCAATCCCTCGGCCACTCTCGGACTTAGCCCGGCATCTCCCTGCGTGCTGTACGGCCGATTCCCCATCCCCTGAAGCAGAAAAACGGAATAACGGTTTTCGGAAGCCGGGAGGAAGTATACGCCGTGCCTGCCCCTGGATTGCGCAAGCTTAACCGAAGCCGAGACAAGATCCTTCCACGTCCAGTAACTGTCCGGTTCGTGCAATCCGGCATCCCTAAAGTGCTTCTTGTTGTAGCATACGACGACCGGAGAGAAGGTAATGGGCTTAACGTAGATCTCGCCTTCGTGCTGGAACGCCTCTTCGGCGATCGGGTACAACGCTCCGTCCGACTCTAAAGGCTCCAATAACGAAGTCAGCCCTTCCTCCGACCACTCCTGAAACTGCGGGCTATTGAAGGCGACGATATCCAATAGGCCGTTGGAGATCATTTCCTCGGCGGATTGGACGTAGCTTAGGTGATTCAACGTAATGCGCCGGACGTGAATGCCGGGATTCTTTCTTCCGAACTCGGCAATCAGGTCATCGATGAGAAAATCGGTCGTCAGCGAGATCGGACAACCGAAATTCAAAGCGATCGATTGCTTCGCGCTCGTGGTGACCATGCTACCGACGCGGTCGATCTTGACGATCAGCCCTTCTTCGACCAATTGATCCAAGCCTTTGCGAATCGACTTGTTGCTGAGCTGGAATTGCTTGGACAGAGCGCTCTCCGCAGGCAAATACGTTCCTTCCTGCCTAATTCCGTTAAGAATTTCCGTTCGGAGGACATTCACGAAATGATCCAGCCGCTCCTGAAACGAAGGTCGGTCTGATTTATAACTCATGTATATTTCTCCTGTATAATATCAACTTGAACATCAGATATATTTTCAGATATTTCACATCAAATGTCAACTGTCCGCTTATTGTCCGCTCATTGTCGAAACCCCTAAATCCATAAAAAACCTCTCCTCCAGCCGAAGCCGGGGAGAGGATATTATCTTATCGATACAGGGTGGGAACTAGAGAGCCCAATTCCCTTTGCGGAACACCGGAACGATCGTGCCGTCGGCCAGGATGCCGTCGATATCCATCTCCGCGGAGCCGATCATGAAATCTACGTGCGTGATGCTGGAGTTAACGCCGCTGTTCAGCAATTCCTCCGGAGACATCATCTTGCCGCCTTCGACGTTAAAGGCATATCCGCTGCCGATCGCCAGATGGTTAGAAGCATTCTCGTCGAATAACGTATTAAAGAATAACACATTCGATTGCGAGATCGGGGATTCATGCGGCACTAAAGCGACTTCTCCCAAGTAATGAGAGCCTTCGTCCGTGTCGACGAGCTGCTGCAAAATTTCCTGGCCTTTCTCCGCTTCCACTCGGACGATCCGACCGTTCTCGAAAGTAAGCTTGAAGCCGTCGATGATATTACCGCCATGGCTTAGCGGCTTGGTGCTCGACACATAACCGTTAACGCCCGTTTTCAGAGGGACCGTAAACACTTCTTCCGTCGGCATATTCGCCATGAAAGGAATCCCTTTCGCGTTGGTGCTGCTTGCGGCAACCCATAAGTGCTTCTCGGGCAGCTCGATCGTGAGCTCCGTTCCCGGCGCCCGATATTGCAGCTTGCTGAAATGCTTCTCGTTCAAGAGATCGCTCTTACCGTGTAAAGTCGCGTTATGTTCATCCCAGGCTTTCACCGGATCGGCAGCATCCAAGCGCACCGACTTGAAGATCGCCTCCCACAGCTGATCTACCGCATGCTGCTCCGAAGCGCTGTTCGGGAATACTTTGGCGGCCCAGTCTTTCGTCGACGCCGCAACTACCGTCCAACTGACCTTATCGGCTTGAATGGCTCTTCTGAATTCCGAGAGGCCTTGACCGGAAGCTTTCTGATAGTTGCCGATCCGCGATGAATCGATTCCCTTCAGTAAATCGGGGTTTGGAGAAATGATGGAGATAAAGGCCGCGCCGTTACCGACGAACGCGTTTCTCTTGGCCGTTTCCCACTCCGGGAAACGGGTAAACACTTCATCCGCCGCTTTCTCGTATTTCAAGCGGGACAACGCCTCGTCAATCCAATCCACGTGTACGTTACTTGCCCCGGCTTCATAGGCTTTGCCAGCCACGAGGCGAACGAGCGTCGCCATCTCGACCGAACCCGTAATGAACACTTCCTGATCCTGCTGAACGTTTACGCCTACTCTAACGATCAATTCCGCGTATTTTTCCAACCGTTGGTTAAAAGTCGTCATGTCTCGCACTCTCACTTTCGTTATGTACAATCGCAAAAACGACAGGAACCCGCAAGAGCAGTACCTGTCATCTTAATTTAGAAATCAATCAAACCTACGCTGATTTGCAAAGCTTCATCCACCTTGCGCATGGTCTCGTCGTCCAAATGCGTGATCTTATCCGTTAATCGCTGTTTGTCGATCGTCCGGATCTGCTCAAGCAAGATAACCGAATCCCGTTCCATGCCATGAATTTTCGCTTCTATTTCGACGTGAGTCGGCAGTTTCGCTTTCTGGATTTGCGCCGTTATGGCCGCTACGATGACCGTTGGACTGAATCGGTTGCCGATATCATTCTGAATAATCAGAACGGGTCTTACCCCGCCTTGCTCCGAACCTACGACCGGCGACAAATCCGCATAGAAAACATCCCCGCGCTTCACAATCAAAGCTTACACCCCGCTCACGAGGCGACCGAGTATGCTTTCCGCATCCTCTTCTGCGTGGAATGCTTCCGAGGCCATATGCAAATTGATCTTAGCCATCTCCAAATACCCGCGCTGCATCGCGTCGCGAATTAACCGCTTCTTGCGATCGACCAGATAATGTTTCATGGCCTGGCGGATGATCTCGCTGCGATTGGTATTCTCCTTGGCGACGACGAAGTCGACTTCGCGCAGCAAATGATCCGGAAGACTGATCATAATGCGTTTCGTATTGTGTAAATTGGCCACCGAACGGACACCCCCAAAGAATTTCCAACAAGCAACCTATTTTCCAGTATGCATGAGTTAACAAAGAAATATACGATTTCGCTAGTAAATAAGCATCGAGTCCCGCTGCCGGGCGACATCGACGAGTCGTACTATCTACAATTCGATGTCGATAATTACAATCCTGCCGCGAACGGGCAAATAATTCGTTACCAATATTATCCTAATAGCGGATTAACGACGGCAACGATTTCTCCGCCGCTTCTGTAAATACGCGGAACTCGCGCGGCTAGCATACAAGTTAACTCATAATTAAGCGTGCCCAGCTTCCCCGCGACTTCCTCGGCCGAGAGGACGGCGTCCCCTTGCTTGCCGATCAGCACGACTTCTTCACCGGGTTGTATCCTGGCGGAGCCCGCAGATTCCGCATCGCTCAAACGGATCATGCACTGATCCATGCAGATCGTTCCTAACACGGGAACTCTCCGTCCGCGTACGAGCACTTCCACTTTCCCGCTTAACATCCGGCTGAAGCCGTCCGCATAACCGATCGGAAGCGTGCCTATGGATTCTTCGCGCTGCGTGAAATACCGGGTGCCGTAGCTAATCCCTTCCCCTGCCGCCAAGCTCTTCACATGGACGATGGAAGTTTTCAAGGAAAGAACCGGTTCTAATTGCACATGGCGGGTATCCACTTCATCGCTTGGATATAAGCCGTACATGCTAATGCCTAAACGCAGCATCTGGCCTACGTGCTCCGGGAGATCTATTCCCGCGGCGCTATTCCCGGAATGAATGATCGATATCGGCATTCCGGAACGGCGTACGTAATCGACAACGCCGGCAAATCGCTCGACTTGCAGGAAAGTATACTTCTTATCGGTTTCATCGGCACGGGCATAATGGGTGAATAACCCCTCCACGTGCAATTGCGGAATCGAGAAAGCCCGCTCTAGAAAGCGCTCGGCTTCTTGACCCGGCATCAATCCCAATCTTCCCATTCCGGAGTCGATCTTGACATGCGCTCTTAATTTCTTGCCCGAAACGGATAGAGGAAGAGCGGCTGCCTCATCCAGCATTTGTTCTCGATATAGCGTGACGGTAATCCCTTGCTCTCTGGCAATCGGATAACCTTCGGGAGGCGTATATCCCAGCACCAGAATGGGGGCGCCGATTCCCGCGGCGCGGAGCTGCAACGCCTCATCCAAGAATGCGACACCCAAATAATCCGCGCCGGACGCGACTGCCCGTCTCGCAATTTCCACTGCCCCATGTCCGTAAGCATTCGCTTTGACGGAAGCCATTATTTTGGTTCCCGCTGCTAAATGTTCACGGAAAGCCCCGATGTTCCGATCCAGGGCATCTAGGGAAATCTCGGCCGCTGTCGGCCGGTAATGACAGTCCACGGACCGTTCACCTTCCCTGCTGCAAAAGCTACAATAAGTCAATGTTACCGGGAGGATGGGGTACTGTCAACGATATTCAAGCAGACAAACTTTTCCTGTCGGGAGAGAAACAGGGCCGATCCTATTGCGATCGGCCCTGCTCCCCCTTCCTTGATCCTTCCTTATTTCCCCGAAGATTGCTCCATCGATTGGGCGATGCGAATCATATCTTCCTGCGGGAGATCTTGGGTGCTTAAGCGGAATTCCACGCCGTCGTTGGTCCAGATCAGCGTGCTCGTCTCGCCCGAGGATAGATGTCCCATCGTAAAGCCAAGATCGAGCCCGATGCCTTCGTTGTACGTAACGGCACGGTCCTTGGCGACGACCTCGACGATCGTAAAGTCGTAGCTGCCCGTGTAACGGAGCATGACGCCTTGTTGATCTCCGAGTTGCAACTCGCTCTGATCCTGGAGTTCGACGCCTACGGGAAGCGCATCCGCATCAGGTTCTGTAAGCGTAAGCTTAACGGCCTCAGCCGGCGTCTCGGTTCCTTCTTGGTCCGGTTGGACGGAAGTTTCCTCGTCCGGCGTTAAGGATGCTTCCGGCGAAGAGCCGCTATCCGGCACGGCCGTAACCTCTGGGCCCGCGCTTTCCTCGGCCGTATTGGACGGCTTGGCATTCGGCGCGACTCCCATATTTTTATCCATATCGAACGCGGATTTCTCGAACTTCTTATCGAAGTTGAAGGTATCGAAGATGACCTCCACCATCTTGGTGCCGTTCGCGTCCGAAACCTCGACGTGCTTAGGCGAGTAATCCTTCTGATTCAGCCAGATCTTCTGGCGCGCGAACGATCCGTTCTGATAGTTGCCGGCCATGACGTCGAACACGTAACTTTCTTTGTCCGTCGTGAACTGCCTTTGGTTATCCAGGATGATGCTCTTCGCCAACGTTTGGAACAAGTAAACCTGTCCTTGATTGTCCGGCCAATCGCTCTGGAACCGATAGCTCTTGTTCAGCTGCGGGGTAAGCACGAATACCCCTTGGTCATTGCGGAGAACGATTTGCGTAATGTCCCGTTTGGCGTTGGTCAACGAAATCCGGTACAAATCCGGCTTCTGGTACCAAACCTCGACTTTGTACTCAAGCGGCTGTTGTCCTGTATGTAAGATCATCGTACCGCTGCCTTCATAACTCTCCATCTTGCCAACGACTTTGTCCAGGTCCTTCACGATCGAATCCGCATTTTTGCTCCCGCAACCGGCCAAGAAGATGACCGAGACAAGAACAATAGCGGTGATCCATGAAATCCGACGACGCATGCGATCCACCCCTCTGCACATTAATAATTCCATGGTTCATGTCTATGAGGGGACTTGACCATTTATGCAGACTAGCATGACAAGCTTGACGAGCCATTACTAGAACGGAATAATTCTAATTTCACGAGACCGCGTTCGTCGCGGATTCTGTACTCTTCGTAGCTCTCTAGAGTGTCCGAGATGAAAATGTTTACAGGGTTGTTGGCAAACACGGGAGCAAACAAGGAATCCATGTAAGTACTTTCTCGAATACATCGACACAAACATGAGCTCTTATGCTTGCCGTTCCTTATAGAAGATCACAGGAGGGCTGAGAGCAGCGTTTGCTATTGAGGAGCAGGTATTTACCGTGCCTCAGTCCAACTCGGCTTATTTGTTCCCTTGCCATGCCTCTAACTCGGACACTCCGAGATAAAGAAACGGCTTTGGCAGAAACAACCCCGTAAAAGATCATCTGTAGAGTAGAGAACTGAAATTTTATTGGAGGGCGTAAGCCCTGCTTTTACTTCTCCAGCTCCCCCTGCATCAAACCGTACTTGAGGCTTTCCCTCATACGGCTTTCCGATGTTCTTCTTTCTTCCGCGTTACGGTACTTTCCTAGCCGACGAGTTTCTTTAACCCCTAGTGCTGAGCGACAATGCCTGCTTCCTTTCCGCAGCTCGCTACTTCACCTTTCGGGCTTATAGGTTTGCTCTTTTCGAAAAAAAATTCTTACGGGGGAGGACATGCCTAGTTCCAGACACAACTCTCACAGCATGCCGCTCCCTATACACCGGGAGTTCTTCCGCGCTGCGTTTCCAAGGACTTCACGCGTTCCATGGTCTTCGCTCATCGAATCGGCTCTCGGCTCTCTCTTGTCCTTTCGATCAATGAAGAGCCGTTGCATTGGCCGGACTTCACTTTTCTTGCAGTAAGGAAATTAACTTGTCGAAACCCTCGAAACACTGCATACCGATAAGTCTCAAGCGAAAGTATTAGTTGAAACCTGTTCAGCCCTGTAAACAAGTCACCATTCAAATGTAAAGACCGAGTGTTACTTGCACTTGGTCTTTCCCTTCCCATAAAAGTGACTGGGGATTATGCGGCCCTAAATGTAACTGACTTACCTCCGTTTTCAAACTGATAAACACAAAAATTGGAACATGAGAACATGAAAACAAAAGCAGTAACTAAAAGTATGAACATCAGTAAAGTATTCTCTGATTTCATCCCCAAAAAATTCGTCATCATTGCAATCAATACAATAAGAGTACGCATGAATATGACTCCTAGAAAGCCCACTAAACCATTGGAACAGTTCGCTTTCAATAGTATGTTTCCACCTCGCGAGCCCCCGTCCGAGGTGGGCTTATGGCTCTTGCTTTATTTTCAAACACCTTGTCTAAATAATTAACAAAGCCACTCCAGGAGCAGAGTGGCTTTGTTAATTGATAATTATAACTTCCAAGAAGTCCCGTCGGAAAATTTAACGGCAGTTATCTTTATATTTTTAACTTTTGTAGCCAAGTCATAGAGGTTTAGAGTCCATGTATCGGTTTGAGATTGTCCAGATGTAAGATTGTTCCCTTGCGAAATCCCTTTAAATAAGTTACTTGAGCTTAAAAACCTATTTACTGGTCTGTCGAAATCGTCATAGCAACTTACTCTCATTTCATAAGCTACAATTGTTTTAGTAGTTAAGTTCTTAATAGTAAGATTTACTTCAGGTATGTCAATCAAATTGTATGTAACTTCAGTACTAATCAGTTTTATCGGTTTATTCTTATTCGCTTTAAGCTCTATTTTGAGCTTTGCGATACTTGCATCCTGAGCTTTCTTAAGCTTAGCATCGTTTGCATCTTTTTCAGATTTGATAAAGGCTCTAACTTGGTCTAGGAAATCTTGTGATTCATAATAGGCTTTAACTTTGGAGTAGTTCGTATTATTTTGAACGTTATGGTCGAAATCTTCAAGGAATTTAATTGCACTCCCGATATAAATTTCATCGCCCTTATCCTGTTTACCAACTTGAAAGCTATTATACTTATAGCTCGTGTTAAAATTAAACCCAATAACACTAGAATAGAAATCGTACTCGCTTACCTTTTTTGTTATCGGATCATAGAAGAAATCAACGATATTTAACTCGAGAAATTCTTCTCCCCGTAAGTTAACAACATAATTTCCTGTAACTTGCACAGGCAAATCAATATCATACATAGTACTACTATTATTGTTCGAAATGTGAATGATTCCTTCTGCAGATGATACACTGGCACCTAGACAATCAACAATAAATCTAAGAGGCACCATCGTAGTATTATTTATTAGCTCGACAGGTTCACTTAGAATAACGGTAACACCGTTTACTCTGGCTATCTTACTTCCCACAACCATATGGATAACAAGTCCTATTTTACTTCCTTTCAAAGATTTCCCGTCCACTTGCAATGTCAGATCTAGATATCTGAAGATTGGAGCGATAGGGACCATGGTCGTTCCATTTACTTGAACGGGTGACAGCGGTAAACTCAGAAGCTCTCCGTCAATGGATATTTGGAGATTAGATGGTGTCGCGCTAACAATATTCGGGATCTGGATAGCTAATAACATACAGATAAGAAAAGAGACTATTTTCTTAGACATGGTTTGCTCCTCTTCGACATAATCATTGTCAAAATATTATATGTAAAACATTTCCTGTGGTATTATATCACACAAGGGATTATAAGGTGTAATTAATCCCAATAATCGGAAAATCGGTGGCAAAATCCCCCCCTATGCAAGCATCTATACCTCTTCAAAGTGCATGTACGAATGGCAGGCAAGGAACCGATACAGATCGGCATTGAGACATGAACTTATAGAGACATGTTGGATGCCACACGCTAGCTATGCAGAATAGCATGACAAGCTTGACGAGTTGCCGATAGCATCGGTTAGTTTCAGTTGATTCGGGACGGCATAGTTTCTTAGCATAACTCCTTCAACTTGGACTTTAATGTCGCCTTTGACTTCTTCTACGCCGGAATCAGGGCCGTAAGTTCCCGCCTTTCTTATCGTCAGGGCCTGCTCAAAGCCAAGCATCTTCGCTACGCGATCAAGAACGACCATGACTTCCGCTCTAGTAGCCGGTTTGTTCGGCTGGAAATGTTTCTTGGAGTCCGTCGACATGAGGCCTTTATCCAGCACGCCGCCGATTAAGCCTTTGCTCCAAGCCGGCAACGACTTTATGGAAAACCAAATAATCCATAGTATACTAACATATCAATACGATCTTTCATTGTATAAATTGGGTAAATACACTAGGTCTAGTTAGGGGAGAAAAAACGAAATGACGATCTATATCGCATTGATTAGAGGGATTAACGTCGGGGGCCACAACAAGGTCCCAATGGCCGAACTGCGGAAAGCTTATGAAGCCATTGGCCTTAATCGGGTACAAACGTATATTCAGAGCGGCAATGTGCTGTTCGAATCGGAGAAAAGCGCGGATACGTTACGTCCTATGCTGGAACAGGCGATTGCGGAGACTTTCGGTATCAGCGTTACCGTCGCTATGAGAACCGCCGAACAATGGGAACGAATCGTCGCGAATTGTCCGTACGGCAAAGACGGGCTATTAGAAGGCGAGAGCATTCAAGTTACGATATTAACCGAATCTCCTTCTCCGAAAGCCATTGCCGCTCTTGAAGCGAACAAAGGTGACGGCACCGATGAGTACTTCGTCCATGGGCTGGAGATTTATTTCTTGTTCCGACGAAGCGTGCTCGATTCCAAGCTTGCAAATAGCATGAATAAGCTAGGGAATACGGCTACCTCTCGCAACATGAACACGATCAACAAACTAGCCGGGTTGGTCGGGAAAATGTAAAACACCGAGCGGAGGGGGGGAGCGTTTAAGCCCTCCCCTCCCCCTAGCCCGACTTCACTCCGCCTTAGACCTTCCAAGAGAATGCAGGTACAGTTGCTCGTAATAGCCGTGAATCTCCAGCAACTGTCCATGCGTTCCTTCTTCCACGATTTCTCCGTTTTTCATGACGAGGATGCGATCCGCATGCACGATGGTCGACAGACGATGGGCGATAACCAATGTCGTTCTCTCATAGGATACGACTTCAAGCGCGTTCTGGATCAGTTGCTCCGTATAGGAATCCATATTCGCCGTCGCCTCGTCCAAGATTAAGATGGAAGGTTTAAATACGAGAATACGCGCGAACGAGATCAGTTGCCTTTCGCCGGCCGATAATCCGCTACCGCTTTCCGACAATCGCGTTTCGTAGCCATGCTTCATCCGTCCGATTATCGAGTCGGCTCCGATCAGTCTGCAGGCTTCGATCACCCGCTCCTTGGCGACCGTCTCGTCGAACAGCCGAACGTTATCCATCACGCTCCCAGAGTAGAGGAACGGCTCCTGTTGGACAAGCCCGATCGCCCTGTGCAACTCGCTTTGGGGAAAGTATCGGATATCTTTGCCGTCGATATGAATGCTTCCCGACTGAACATCGTAAAATCGGCACAACAAGCTGATCAGCGAGCTTTTGCCCGCTCCGGTCGTTCCGACGATTCCGATCGTTTCTCCGGGTTCGACGTGCAAATCCAAGTCGCGAATAACGGGATTAGCTTCCTGATAACCGAACGTTACATTCCGAAAATCGACTTCCCCTTTCACCGCCTCTTCCGGGTGTTTCCCGCCTTCTGGATGATCCGTGATTTCCGGGGTAACCGACAGTAAATTCGAAATCCGGCCTGCCGACACCGTCGCGGACTGCAGCGTGCTCCACTGCTGGGTAATCGCGCTAATCGGTTGAAAGAACATTCGGGTGTACGTGATGAAAGCGTACAAAACGCCGAATTCCAGCTCCTGGTTCAATACCGATTTTCCACCGATCCAAACGAGAAAAGCGACGGAGACGTTGCCCAAAATATCGAATGAACGATTAAACAGTACGCTAGTGCGGATTTCCCGGAGATTCGCGCGATAATAAGAACGGTTGCGCTCTCGGAACCGGGAGCCCTGCTCCTCCTGCTGGTGAAAGGCTTGAACGATATTCATTCCGGCCAAATTCTCGGCGACGAAGGAAACGAGCCGGGAAATTTGAGTCCTTGCGTTCTGATAAGTTTTACGCATGTACGAACGAAAGGAAACCGCTATAAAAGCGATTACGGGAAGCAGCGCCAGACAATAGAGCGTACTCGTCCAATCCAGTCGGACCATCATGAAGATGATGAGAATCAGAGTAAGTCCATCCCTCATCAGGCTAAGAAGAACTTGACTGAAAAACTGGCTCAGCGTTTCCGTATCGCTGGATACGTGAGTAATTAAATTCCCCCTCGGGTTGCGATCGAAAAACGAAATCGACTGCAATCCGATATGGCCGAACAAGCTTTTGCGAACTCGCGCTACGATGTTCTGTCCGGCGAATTGCAGAAGATTGTTCTGAACGTACGTGAAAAAGAAATCCGTCAACGATAACGCGAAATAAATACCGGCAAAGAGGATTAACTGCCGATATTCCCCATGCCCTGCCAGCAAATAGTCGTCGATGAAGACTTTCACCAGATAGGGTTGCAGCAAATCCGCCGTAATCGCGAACAAAATACAAACGAATACTAGGACGAACGTTAACCGAAGAGGCCAAACGTAGGCAAGCAATAATCGCCAAACCGAAGAATACGGAGTGTCCTGTTTCGGATGGTTTAACGCTGTCTTATTGTCCAACTGCCAGTTGTCTATCGCTCTAGCCATTCATGCTCCCTTCCTCCTGCAAGGCATGAAGCTCCGCATACAAACCCTTTCGGGACAGGAGCTCCCAATGCTTGCCTCGCTGCACGATCCGTCCTTCGTCTAAGACGATAATTTCGTCCGCCGACTTCACGGCGCTAATCCGATGCGATACGATAATATTCGTTTTGCCGTCGCGTTCCTTACGAATCGAGTCGAGAATTCTATTTTCCGTAATCGAGTCGACCGCGCTAAAGCTATCGTCGAGAATGAGCACCGGCGCTTTTTTGATCAACCCGCGTGCCAAGCTCGTTCGTTGTCTCTGTCCGCCCGATAAAGTCACTCCGCGTTCCCCGAGTTTCGTATTGAATTGCTCCGGAAACTCCCGAACATCGTCGTATAATTGCGCCAAGCGTGCGGCGAGCTCCACTTCATCCAATCTTGATTTCCTTTCATAGAACGCGATATTGTCCCGAATCGTGGAGTTAAATAGAAACCCGTCTTGCGGCACGTAAGCGATCCCTTTCCTTAAGCTTCCCAGCTTTAACTCGCGCATATCTACCCCGCCCGTTGTAATCGCCCCTTCCGAGGGATCGTAAACGCGAAGCAGTAATTTCACGAGCGTGGTTTTACCGCTGCCGGTCTTGCCGACAATGCCTAGCGTTCTACCCGGCTCGAGACGCAGATCGATTCCTTGTAGCGCTAATGAAGCAGCATCGGGATAAGCAAACGAGACGTTCCGAATCTCAAGCGCGGATTGGGCGAAGTTCGCATCGTGAGCCTGTTCCTTCTCCTCCACGTCCGCTTTAACCGCGAACAAGCGATTCAGCCTTTCCAGCGACGCCCGGGAACGCTGCATCGTATTGATGACGTTGCCTATCTGCTGCAAAGGGGTGATCATCATCCTGATGTATAGCGTCAGCGCAACAAAGTTGCCCACGGTGATACTCCCGCGCAACGTCAAATACCCGCCAAAAGAGATAGCCGTGCTCATAGACAGAGCCCCCGCGAACGGAATGAGGGCCTGAAAGAAGGAAGATATGCGAACTAACCGGATCTGCTTATCGCGGACTAGATCTACCTCCCTGCCGAAGCGGCGATTCATAATCGACTCGACCGCGAATTTCTTCGTCACCCGGATGCCGCCGAACTGTTCCTCGGCCATCTCCGTCATTGCTCCAAGCGCTTGTTGAACTTCCATGGAACGCCTGCGAATGACAGGACCGAATTTAACGACGATAAAGGGGATCGTCAGCAAAGGCATGATGCACGCAAGAATTAAATAATAGGGGATGGAGCTCGTTAACATCGCGTATACGGAGGACAATAAGAGCATTATCGCGTTCGTCGTGTGATTAACCCCGCCGGATATGGATTCCCGAACGCCCTTAACGTCGTTCATGAAATAATTCAATAGTTTCCCCACTCCTTGTTTGGAGTAGAAGGAATCTGTCATTCTCGTAAAATGGTCGAAAAGCAATTGACGGGTTTCATATTCGAATACCCTGCCGATGTACATCACATGATATTGGCCGATGCCGCCAAGTGCCGCGTAGCCTACGCCGATCGCCAGAAGGAACAGCCCATAATCCGTAATGGATGATAGGCTGAGAATTCCATCGTTTAACTTATCCGTGAATTGTCCGATCGTCTTGGGGAATTGGGCGTATACGACGTTAGCAGCGGCAGTGAACGCCATTCCCGAAGCGTAGACGTACCATTTCGCTTTCAAGAAATCGAATACTAACCGAGGAGACCTCAATTTTCATCACTTCCTGACTTGTGCAAGCAAACTCTCGTCCAGCAGAAATTTATCCATCGAAGTTGTCAACTGCCGGGCAAGCTTGTTCAAATTTTGGGAAAAGGCTAAGTTTTGTTCGACCGATCGATATTGTTGTTCGGAAGATTCCGATACGAGCTCTGCTTGGGTACCCGTCGCTTGAGCGATTGCCAGCACTTCTCTAAGCGCATCCGACACCTGTTCCGAGCTGGCCGCGGATTGTTCGCAAGTTGCGGAAATCTCTTGAATGTTGGCGGCCATACGATTAACCGAATTTCGAATGTTCCGAAATTGCAGTCCGGTTCGATCCGCCTTATTCATTCCTTCGCGGACTTCTTCTACTCCTTGCTTCATCCGGTCGGACGCTTCGTTAACGGAAAATTGTATTGCCCTTACTCTCGCCTTTATTCGTTCGGTCGCCCGAGAAGATTGTTCGGACAGTTTTCTAACTTCGCTTGCTACGACGGCGAATCCCTTGCCTTGCTCTCCGGCTCTCGCGGCCTCGATCGCGGCGTTCAACGCGAGTAAGTCCGTCCTATCCGCAATGTCCCTGATCTCCCCGACGATCGTTCCGATCGACCCGGATTGTTCTTTCAACAAGTCGATCATGTTCGAGAGCTCTGTCACCGATTGGCTGATCGCGTCCATCTGTCCGATGACGGCTTGAATCGAATGGACGCCAGCATCGGCTTCTTCCGAAGCATGGGCAGCCGCTTCGGCGGCCAAGCTCATATTGTCCGAAATATGTCCCAGGCCATTAGACATCGCTAACATTTGCTCGAAAGAGGACGATGCTCCGTCCCGCTGCCGAATAGCCCCATCCGCGATCGAAGCGAATGCCGTGGAGATCCGGCTTGACCTTTCGGCGGATTCGGTCGCGCTCAGCTCCAGTCTCAGCGACGACGACGATATTTCCTGAGCGGCCTTCAAGTGCGAGGCGATCATCATTCCGAAAGTCGCGGACATTTCGTTGAACATTTCGGATATCGATCTGAGCTCGTCTTTCGCTTCGAGAGGCGCCCTGACGGTTAAGTCGCCGGAAGAGAGCTTCTGGGAATGAATGGCCAGACCGGAAACCGTTTTACGGATAGCCAAATACAACCCCCAGAACAAATACGCGTCAAGCAAGATGAAAAAGGCGATGACGGCCAACAAAACATTCCGTTCCCGCTGTTCCCCGTCCAGCTTTTCTCGGATTGTTTCTTTAAGCTCCGCCAGCACTTGGCGATACAATTCCGCATTCGCTTCTACGGCTTGCGCGGCTAACCGTTCGTACTCTGCCGGTTCCGCGCTCAATTCCGTAAGCAATCGGTAATTCACCGTATCCATCAGCTTCGCGACGGACGTCTGCTGCTTCTGCGACGCGGACTCCAAACGAACGCTTACCTTCGATCCGACTAGTTTGTCCATATACTCTTTGAGCAGCGTCAACCGCCGATTATCCATTTCATCCTTCAATAGTTCCCTATTCGTTTCCGATAGATTTCCGAGGATCGAAACTTGAAGTCCTACGGAAGATAGAATTGCCGTGCCGGCGTTCTGGTCTGACAGCTGGGTCGCCATCATCCAAAGAGAGGAAACCCTCGTTTGAGGATCAAGGTTCAGCCTTGAAGTCGCGGCAATCCGTTGCCGCAAAGCTTGGATATCCTCCACTAAGCGGACATGTAAGCCGGCAATGGTTTTATAGTCATCTTTGCGGACTTGTTGCTTGGTGAAATACCAATGGTTATTAAAATCTCTCCACTTATCTTCCGCTCCGAAGCTTGGAGCGTAATTGTCGATCCATGCGATTCTCTCTATCTCTTCGTTAACGATCATCTCCTGCTCGTTCATCCGCTCTCTATAATCGCTCAATCCGCTTCCGTACAGAAGCGCATATTCCCGATGCTTATCCAACTCCAGTTGCAATGAAGAGAGCCGGATAATCGGTTCGATGCCCCTTTGCTCCCGGGAGGTGAACGCCATTCTGTCCTGCAGATCGGACAGAAACATCCACGAGGAGAACACGATCGGAATGGTAAATATAAGTGCGACGAGCATGAATTTCTTCAAGAAATTCAACCGGTTCATCAAACGGACGGACGGTAGAAACCAAAAGGGAATCTTCCCGTTTGCCATATTGACACCTAACCCCTCTTAGGGAAATATATGCGATCTTAGCCTCTATTTATTTTAAGCAGGCCAACATTTTCGCATGGATGTTCCCGTTGCTGCCGAACATATCCTTCGTTTTTAAGCTGAACGGAGCGCCTCTCGTGTCTGACACTTGGCCTCCGGCTTCGCGAATGAGCACGACCCCGGCAGCTACGTCCCATACGTTAAGGCCGTTTTCCCAGAACGCGGTAAGCCTGCCCGCCGCCACGTAGGACATCTGGCAAGCGGCCGACCCGAGTGCACGGATCGTCCGACATCGTTTGCCTACTTCCAGCAGACCGGCCATCACTTTCTCCCGGGCTTCGGTCTTGGATGGAAACCCCGTTCCTACTACGCTTTGATCCAAGCGAGAAGTTAAGGCTACCCGCAGCGGAATCCCGTTCATGAATGCCCCTTTCCCTTTCTCCGCATAGAACATTTCATCCTTCATCGGGTCGTACACGACCCCAAGTATGATTTCTCCGTAAGAGGCCATGGCGATCGATACCGTAAATCCGGAGATGCCTTGAACGAAATTGCTCGTTCCATCGATAGGATCGACGATCCATAAGTTAGGTTCAGTCTCGGCGCTATCCAATCGTTCGGAGAAGGATTGGGCATTGTCGAACGACTCCTCTTCGCCAAGGAAAGTATGGTCCGGCGCAATTTCCCGAATTCGATCGCGGATTAACTTCTCCGATGCCCGATCGACCTCGGTGACCACGTCGAAGCTCGAGCTTTTCTCTTCGGCCAAAAATCCGCTTCCGACTCTTGATTTGATCATCGTTCCGGCTTCCATAGCAATTCTCTTCGCTTCTTCCAGCCAATTCATTTCAATCACTCCCGTCTTGTTCGTGGGCTTCAACAACTCGTTCACGATCAGGGAAATCGCATGCCGCTCGTGGTGGCCGCCGATGGATTTCGCCACTTGCTTGAGATCCGGATGGGCATTCTCGACGGCCACTCCCAAATCGGCGCGCATTAGCATCGTGAGATCGTTCAGATTATCTCCAACAGCCACGGTGTACACGTCATCGAACTCCAGAAGCCTCAACAATTGGCCTAACGCGGTTCCTTTAGAGACGTTCGAAGGCAAAATTTCCAAATAATCGGATTCGGAATAGACCATCTCGCAATCGATGCCGCAATCCCTTATCTTCCTCTCCAGATCGAGCAAACTGTCCGTTCGATCCGCGATGAGCAAAATTTTGTTAAAGGGCTCTTGGACGAAACCGGCCTGAAACGGCTTGCAGGTTACGCCGTCCTTGCGCTCGTGTTTCTCCAATCTCGCGTTGCGTTCCGGCGCATACACATTCCCGTCCCGATAGAGGAGCAACGCAACGCCGGATCGAGCGGCAACTAGCAATTCCTCCCACAGATTCAACGGCAGGGAGAGCTTTTCTTCATATAATACTTCGCCTGTTCGAGGATCGGTGATTCTCGCCCCGTTATATAAAATCATGGGAATGTCGAGCTGCAGCTGACGAACGAACCGGTCGACCGCGGCTTCCGTTCTGCCCGTGGCGAAGGTGAACAATCCTCCCCGCCGTTGGAACAACTTTATCGCGGCTTCGTTTTCCGGGCTGATCCGTTGGTCTCGCGTCAATAAAGTTCCATCCAAATCGGTAATCAACAATGTTCTTTTGTTCATATCGCCCCCCCTTTCCTTCACATGGATACCGAACCGGATTTGGCTCCTCGGCTCTTCCCCGCGTCCATATTGCCCGTTTCCAGGGAAATCACCTTCTCAAGCAGCGAAATGCGCTCCAAAGCGACGATGAACCGCTCCGGATTCTGAAGCTTAAGACTGAAAATAAGCTGCATATATCTTTCCGCGGGATGATCTTCCGCGGGATTCATCCTCAAATTAGCAATTTGAATACCTTGTTCTCCGAAAGCGCTCGCGATCTCCGCCAATACGCCGGGGTCGTCCTTGATGACGAGCTCCACTTCCTGGACCCGCCGGTGCCGTAACAGATGCTTCTCCCACCGATTAAGCAAGTACAAGCTGATCAAGACGAGAAAGGTGCAAATTCCCGCTCCCGTATAAAAGCCGGCTCCAACGCATAATCCGATTGCCGCCACGACCCACACCGAAGCCGCCGTCGTTAAGCCTTTAATCATGTTGCCGTTCCTCAAAATGGCTCCAGCGCCTAGAAAGCCTATGCCGCTTATGACTTGAGCCGCTAACCGCGCGGGGTCCACTCGGACTTGGGGCTCGTCGACGAAATCGGAGAACCCGTATACGGACAATAGCATGATCGTAGCCGACCCTAAACAAACGAGAATATGAGTACGGAATCCGGCGGCATGATTGCTCCATTCCCTCTCGATGCCCACCATGCCGCCGAACACGGTAGCTAAAACCATTCTAAGGATCAATTCCGGATAAGAGATGTGCCATACGCTATCGCTGGCGAAAGACCACACGGCGTTCTCCCCTTCAGCTCGATAACGATCGAGCAACCAGTTTTCCGGTTTCTTTGTCGTATACGTTCACTTTCTCGAGGGGGAAGGCGATCCATACCGGTTTGCCGATCTCCAGATCAATCTCGCCGATCATCTTGGCTAGAAGGCTTATATTTCCTTCCGCCGACATTTGGATCAGCGTTTCCGAACCTGCGGGGAGAACGGAGTCTACGATGCAAGGGATCCCGGTCTCCGTCCGTTCCGTCGAAATTCGAATGTCTTCCGGATAAATCGAAAGTACCGCTTTTCCGTTAAACGGTTGACGGTTCGGAATCGCAAGCGTGCCTATCGCCGATTCGACCCGAAGCGAATCACTGTAAGCGGCGGCATCGGCGTCCACGAAGTTGATTTTCGGATTTCCGATGAAGTCGGCAACCCGAATGTCGGACGGACAATGATAGATTTCTTTCGGAGAGCCTACCTGAACCAAATTTCCTTCGAAGAAAACGGCGATCTTCGTCGACATCGTAAGCGCTTCGACCTGGTCGTGCGTCACGTAAATGATCGTCGTTTTCAATTCGCGATGGAGACGCTTCAGTTCGGCTCTCATATCCAAGCGGAGCTTGGCGTCCAGATTGGACAACGGCTCGTCGAGAAGCAATATTTTCGGCTCCGTTACGATCGCACGGGCTATGGCGACCCTCTGCTGCTGCCCCCCGGACAATTCGGACGGATAACGGTCCTTATAAGGTAATATCCGCATCCGTTCTAAGGCGTTCTCGACTCTCTCTCGAGTTTTCGTCTTCGATACCCTCTGCATATTCAATCCGAAAGCCACATTCTCGTACACGGTCATATGAGGCCACAATGCATAGCTCTGGAAAACCAAGTTTAATCCTCGCTTGGACGGGGCGGCGTAGAAGTGGTTTTCTCCGTGAACCATTTCCTTATCGTTGATCGTAATGATTCCTTGCTCCGGATTCTCAAGCCCAGTGATGACCCGGAGCGTAGTCGTCTTGCCGCAGCCTGAAGGACCAAGAAGGGTCATGAAATCCCCATCCTCGATCACGAGGTTCAGGTCTTTCAGAATATGGTTTTTGTCGAAATACTTATTGATCCCTTTTAGCTCGATTCTGCTCATGTTATCCTCCAATGCCTTTGGAAATGTCGGCTTTTGCGAATTTTGTCGCCAAGAAATGCGTCGTAAGGATAATCGCGACGATGATCAGTATGATCGCATCGGAATACTGCTGGTATCCTTTGTCCGCATATTCGAACGTAAGCGTCGTTAATGTTCCTGTCTTGGGCGTAATCAATAGAATGATCAAATCCAATTCTTTCATCGCTCCTATGAACAGGAGCAAAAATGCGCTCACGACCCCTTTCCAGCTTAAAGGCACGATAATTCGGATAAACCGCCTGAACCAGCCCGCTCCTTGGATGACGGCCGCCTCCTCCAACTCGCCGCTGATCTGGAACATCGTGCTCGTTCCGGCCCTTGTCGCGAACGGAAGCTCCTTAACGATGGTAATGAGAATGATGATGCCTAACGTTCCGTACAGAGCCGGCATCAGAAACTTAGGTTGGGCGAACATGGAAAGATAGATGGCCGACAGAGAGATTCCGGGAATCAAATAAGGCAAAAACGACAGCTGTTCTACCATTTTGGAAGAGAGCGTCTTTCTCGACTTGGTGATGATGTAACCGAAGATCAGCCCGATTAGCGACGCCGCTCCGGCTCCGATAAAGGCTACCTTGAGCGAGTTGCTCAGCGCCTGTCCGATGTGATCGTTCTTAAGTACTCCGACCTCGCCCGAAGCGATGTGGGAATTGGATTCGCCGTTCCAGAAATGCGTCGTGAAGTTACCGAAGCTATAATCTCCTTCGTTCAACATGAAGGATTGCATCAACAAGAGCAAGATCGGAAAGACCGCCGCGGCGAACAAGAACAACGTAACGCCGCCGAGAATCGGATATCTCCACTTTCCTAGGGGGGTTAAGTTCTTTCTTGCGTCTTTGCCCCCGATCGTGGCATAGCTCTTGCGCTTGCCCAACGCGCGCTGGTTAATGTAGATCGTGATCGCGGAAATTCCGATCAGGATCAAGCTGAGCACATACGCATCGGATATCATTCGGTTTCGCATGCTGCCGTACAGCATCGTCGATATCGTATAGTATTTGACGGGTAATCCGAGGAATGCCGCTGGTCCGAACGTTCCCATCGTCTTGGAGAAGGTAAGGATGAACGCAGACATGATCGCCGGCAGAACGAGAGGAAAAGTGATTTTCCTCATCGTCGTGAATCTTCTTGCCCCCATTATTTCAGCCGTCTCCTCCAAGCTGCTATTAATGGAACTCAAAGCTACCGCGATCAGCAAATAGAAGAAAACGAAGTAGTGCGCGATCAAGGTTAAGGAAATCGGCAGAAATCCGTACGATACCCAGTCGGGAGGATTGATGCCGAATACGGATTGCAATAGGCCGGGATTGCCGCCTACCCGATCGTTCTTGAACACGACCAGCCATGCGAAGGTTTTGATCCAGGAAGGCAGCATGTAGGGAATGATTGCCAAGACGCCTATGGCCTTCTTGAAGGGAATATCCGAACGGGTAAGCAGCCAAGCCAGTCCCCCGCCGAGAATCATGGCGAATATCGATACGGTAATCGCGATTTGGATGGAATGCAGCATCGGCTTATAGAATATCGACTCGCTGATCTCGCTGCGAAGAACGTAGATCCAATGGTAGAATGTGAACTTGCCGGGCACCGCCTCGCTCGTCGCTCTAACGTCCTCCGGATGCCAGGTGAAGGTGTGGGAAATGATCTCCCACATCGGCAGCACGATCGCGTACACTAGGAAAACGATCGATACGATACTGATCACGTGCACGGGGTTCGATAAAATGCCTTTTAGAATGTTTAACGTCCTATTCGTGCGTAATTTTGCGGTAGGTTTCGTAAACTCGATCTTGTTCAAGCCTTGGCCTCCTTTAATCGTTGGACCGATGCCGCAATATGATCGCTCATCGACCGATCGGCGTCGAATTTGTCCAAAGTGAGCTCCAAATTGTAGACGCCTTGATAGTTCGCTTGTTTTAAAGCATCGACGTAGTGCTCCAAGGGAAGACTGTTCCGTTCCGTTAACGCGTTATGCGTTCCGGATGGGCCTAGACCATGGATGTGGGTATGGTAAGCGCTTTCCAAGAAAGCGGAAGGCGGGAGCTTCATCAGCGGTTCCTCGGGAGGAAACTCCAGCTTACTGGCGGTAAGCAAGTTCGAATAATAATGTCCCATGTCCCAACATATCCCGACATAAGGGCTGCTTACTTCATTCACCATGCTAAGCACGCCGTCGATACAATCCCCCGGATCCGCTTTGCTTGATTTACGCCGATTGTTTTCCAATGCTAACCGAATAGGCAAATCGTCCGCTTGAAGCATCGAGGACCATTCGCGAAGAAGTCCGACCGTTCGACGGCGCAACTCTTCCCTATTGCCTTGTTTCGCTTCAAAGGCATGAAGCGTCATTGTCAAACCTTCCTGGTATTCGTGAAAATGGTTAAGAATATAACGCATCGACGGGTAAGCTTCAACGAATGTTTCCCCTGGATGCTCCCCCGCGACATGTCCGTGAACCGTCAGTTGAAATCCCATGTCCCAGACGATCTTGATCAAATCCCGGTACGACCGTTCATCGGCGCCGCGGGGAAGTATTCTGATTTCGATAGAGTCGATCCCGCCGGACCTCAGCGAGCTTAGGAACGACTCTATCGATTCGTAACGCGCGATTAAATCATGTGGCGTTTCCTTGCTCAACTTTCCTAGAAATACGGGACTCTGAAGCGAATAACCCAGCATGGTTTCTGACACTCCGTTTCAAGTCTCTTTTTAGCTTACGCTTTTAATCCAAAACTCCCTGAATTTCACATAGTTGTTATAGAAATAATCGGAATCGTAGTCCCAAAGCTTTAGCTGGTCGAGCGGGACATTATCCTCGCGGACGACATTGGGTCTAGTGGAATACGAACCCGAAACGTTGTAAGGTTCGAACCCTTTGCCGGTACCGTCTACTTCGCCGGCCATCCAACGAATGAACAGTTTGGCGGCATTCGGATGCTCCGCTTCGTTAGTCACGTAAAGATACGCGGGGCCTTTGACGGAAAGACGCGGTTTAACTTCCCATGAAGCGCCGACCTTCAAGCCTTTCTCCTCGACTTCCCGCAGCTTGCTGGCCGCGGCGATCGCGATCGGCGGATTGTCCTGGCCTTTCGCTCCAACGGCTTCAACCGCTTCGTCGCTCGACTTCACTAAGACGACGTCGTTAGCGAACAATTGCTTGAAAAATTCATAGCCAGCGTTATCCGTGCCGTCGAGCACGATTTCCTTGCCGAACTTTTCTTTGTAAGCTTCAGCCATTTCATCGGCATGTTGCACGAACGATAAAAATAAATCCATCGTATCGGAAGATTGAATCGGATCGTCTACCAGCACTTTGCCCTTCCATTTCGGATCGGTCAAATCCCACCAGTTGGTAATCGGCGGTTCGTCGTAAACTTCGTTGTTGTAATAAATCGTCCTAACGGAGAAGTACATAACCAAGCCGGGAGAAGACGATTTGAACGGCTCCATCATCGTGGACTGGATATCCGTCGGCAAGTACTTATGCACCATGCCTTTCTTGATCATCTCGTTCGAGACGGAACCGCTGGAATCTTTAACGAAGATAACGTCCGAGTTCCACACTTTGGACTCTTGCTCGCGGATGACCTTTTCTACGATTTCAGGAGAACTCATCTTGTATCCTTCGACGGTAATGCCCGGATATTTTTCTTCGAAAGAAGCTTTGACGTCCTTGATCCGGCTGGACTGGGAATAAACAACGACTTTTCCCTCTTTCTTAGCCAACTCGTAAAGCTCGTCGGTCGTTTCGGTTTTGTCGAGGCCCACATCCAACGCCCATTGCGCGTTAGGATTATCGGAGTCCGGTGCGGCATTGCCGTCCGAGCTGCCGTTCTCACTGGAGCTGGGGCTTGATTCCGCGCCTTCACTTGCGTTGGCCGACTCTTTCGAATTCCCGCCGCATGCCGTCATAACCAACATCAGGACTACGATTGCGACCAAAGTTAGTTTTCCTCTTAAGCTCTTATTTCTTGACATTGTTAATTCCTCCCTTTTCTTTTTATTACATGATCTATGATTGTTTAACATTGATGTCGGATTGTCGGGTATTCAGCCATTGCGACCAAGTCGTAACGAATTCGTCTTGGTTATCGACGCAATAGCGGTAGAAGGTTTCGATGAAAGCAATTCTCTCTAGGGCAGGTGCGTTCTTGTAATTCCCGCGATCCGGGTGGAGCCGGTACATATCGCGTCCCCCGTTCAGGACGTGACGTCTAAGCAGTTCTTCGAAATTCACGAATTTCGCATTGCGTAACATATCGTGCATTAGCATAAAGGAGGAAGTGCGTCCGACTCCGCCACGACAGTGAAAATGAAGCCAGTTCGATACCGGAAGCGAAGTCGAAAAAGCGATAAAACGGTCTACTTCTTCATCGGATGGCCGATGATGGTCGGTAACGAAGAAGCGGATATAGTCGAAGCCTTCCTGCAAAACCATTTCTTGTTCCGAATAAATGGCTTTGGGATGAACGACGGGTTCGTCGATGCGGAGCGCCGATTTCCCTTCCAAATAGTCGAAGTTAAAAGCGGCCGCATCCTTGAGGAACCCGAATCTGCGGTCTTCCTCCAACAGTACTTCCTCGCTAGTTAATCCCTTGTTGGCGTTGTTGTGCTTTCCAAACCAACAAACCGCGATTCCGTTCACGAAGCCATGACTCTCTTGCCTTAAGTCCACCACGATTGCGCGAGTATCCCCGATCTCTCGCCTGATCCTGCGGAGTCCGCGTTGGGAGAATTGGCCGCTGCCGGACATTCTCAATTCCGAAAAGCCATGCATCTCGGGAGTTTTCCCGGAATCGTTTGCGAGCGGAGAAGAAGTCGATCGGAACCTCAACGGAAGATCATCCGTATTGGCTGCTTCAATGATTAAGAGCGGTTCGTTCATATGAACAAGCAACACCTTTCTTCTCAATATCTTAAAGTAAGCGCTTACCCAAAACGCGAGGCGGTTCTTTTTCCGAGCCGCTTCCTTACCTATGGAATCAACTTTCCAGTCGAACCCCGGACTACGAGCTCCGGCAATAAGACAAGACGTTGCTTCGAAGTTTTTTTCTCGTTGATCTCTTGGGAGATGAGATCGACGATTTGTTTTCCGAGTTCTTGAATCGGTTGAGCAATCGTTGTTAACGGCGGGTCGATGATCGTCGCCAATATCGTGTTATCGAACCCCACGACCGACAAGTCTCTAGGTACCGATAATCCCCGTTCCCGGGCAGCTTGGATAGCGCCGATCGCCAGCAGATCATTGCAAGCGAATATCGCCGTCGGCGGATTGTCTTCGTCGAGCAGAAGCCCTGCGGTCGCTTTCCCGTCCTGAACCTGGAAGGAACTGACCCTAACCCATTTTTCCTCGAAAAGCAGGCCGGCCTCCTCGATCGCCTGCCGGTAACCTCGTACCCGCTCCCGGCTGCTCATTACTTCGAACTTCTCCGTAATGACCGCGATACTGCGATGCCCGAGCTCGATCAGATGGTTGGCCGCAAGGTAACCGCCCAGAAAGTCGTCAACCAGTACGGTATCCACGGCCAGAGAAGGCATATCCCGGGCGATTACGGCGATCACTTGCTTCTGATGAAGCAGCTTTTTTAAGATAGCGTTGTTGTGGGCTCCTGTTGCCAAGATGATGCCATCGACGCCCTTCTGCTTAAGAAGAACGGTGTAGCTTTCTTCTTTGACCGAGTCGTTGTCCGTATTGCATATGACTAAATTGAACCCGAGCTCATGCGCGCGATCTTCAACGCTTCTGGCGATTTCGGCAAAGAACGGGTTCGCCAGATCGGGAATAAGCAAACCGATCGTATACGTTCTTTTTTTGGTAAGCGCGGAAGCCACCATGCTTGGCTGATAATTCAGCCTCTTCATAATGTCCGACACCCGTTTTCTGGTCTTATCGCTGATTCTGCCATTTTGATTGATGACTTTGGAGACCGTTGCGATCGAGACGTTGGCTTCTTTGGCGATGTCATAAATGGTTGCCATGGGGTTCCCTCCAGCTATCGAAACAAATTGTGTCGTGAATTTGGTTATATTCATCATAGACAGCCAAATTCCTTTTAACAAATTGTTCTTTTTTTAACTGAAGCTCTAATAGCGGGCGACAACCATCTTCTTGCGCGTATAAAATTCAACTCCGTCCTTTCCGTTGGCGTGAAGATCTCCATAGAATGATTTCTTATAACCCGAAAAGGGGAAGAAGGCCATGGGAGCCGGCACGCCGACGTTAATGCCAAGCATCCCCGCATCGATCGCTTCCCGAAATTCGCGTACGGCTTTTGCGCTATCGGTAAAAATGCAGGCGCCATTGGCAAATTCGGATTGATTGGCAAGTTCGATCGCTTCCTCCAACGACCCGACTCTTACGACCTGCAGAATAGGAGCGAATATTTCGTCGGTCCATATGTTCATGCCGTATTTTGCATGATCGAATATCGTAGGGCCGATAAAAAAACCGGATTTCCCGAAGGCTTCGTGCTCCCTGCCGTCCAATACGAGAGAGGCTCCCTCTTCGATCCCTTTCTCGATATAATGGACGGCCCTCGCTTTATTGGATTCCCTAATGACGGGGCCCAGAAAAACGCTGTTCTCCAATCCGTTCCCGATCGTAAGCTTCTTGGCCGTATCCGTTAACCGTTCGACCAATTCATCGGCTACTGCTCCAACGGCGACGACTACCGAACAAGCCATACAACGTTCCCCGGCCGATCCGAAAGCCGCATTCGTGATCTCCTTCACCGCTAGAGCCAGATCCGCGTCCGGCAGCACGATGGAGTGGTTTTTGGCTCCGCCTAGCGCCTGTACCCGTTTGCCGTGCGCGGCTGCCGTTTTGTAGACATATTCAGCGACCGGTTGCGAGCCAACGAAGGAGACGGCGGCAATATCGGGATGCTCCAATATTCCGTTCACCACGTCTCGGGAACCATGAACGATATTGAGTACGCCGTCCGGCAATCCCGCTTCCTTGAACAATTCGGCCAACCGAATCGCCAAGAGCGGCGTGCGTTCGGAAGGCTTGAGCACGAACGTATTGCCGCAAGCGATGGCGAGCGGGAACATCCAGCATGGAACCATCATCGGAAAGTTAAAGGGCGTAATCCCCCCTACGACTCCGATCGGGTAACGATACATCGACGATTCGATACCGGTCGCGATGTCGGGGAGAGTCGAGCCCATCATCAGAGTGGGAACGCCAGCGGCGAATTCCACGCATTCGATTCCGCGCAGTACTTCTCCGTGAGCCTCTCCGTAACTCTTGCCGTTCTCGATCGTCACGAGCCGGGCCAATTCGTCCCAGTGCTGAACGAGCAGTTGTTGATACTTAAACAAAATGCGAGCGCGGCGCGGGACTGGAACTTTACTCCACTCTCTATAGGCGACTTTGGCCGCCTGCACCGCTTTGTCGACATCCGCTCCGGTGGACAAAGGTACGCGGGCGATCGTTAGGCCGGTAGCCGGATTCGGAACTTCCTCTTCCAGGCTCGTCTGCGCATCTACCCAAGCGCCGCCGATCCAATTTTGCAATATTTTTTCCACTAAGCGTCTCTCCCTAAACCCAGGATTCGAAATTTATGCAATGCTTCTTGTTTTACCGCTTCCATCGGTTCACTGAACAATCGAATCCGATCGTATTCATCCGGACGAATCTCCATTTCATGCCGAAGCTTCTTGCCGAACGCCATCCTAAGAGCGGTACCGATGTTGACTTTAGCAATTCGCGTGGCTGCCAGTTTGCGCAAGTCTTCATCCGCCACCCCCGTCGAACCGTGCAGCACAAGAGGAGCGGCTACCTTTGCCTCGATGCGCGAGAGCAGATCGTAATCGATCTTAGCCCCCTGGACCTCCATTCGATGCACGGTTCCAATGGACACGGCGACCGCGTCGACGCCCGTTTCTTCCGCGAACCGGAACACTTCCTCCGGATCGGAATACTCGTGTTTCATCTGGATGGACGGATCGCTGTAACCTACGGAACCGATCTCGGCTTCCGTTGATATACCTCTCATGGCCGCAAGCCTTACGATTTCCCTTGTTACTCGAATGTTTTCTTCCAAAGGGAGCTGGGAGCCGTCGAACATGACCGAGGTATAGCCGTATGCCATGGCCATCGCTACATATTCATAAGACTTGCCATGATCGAGATGGACGACGACGGGAACCGTCGCGTCTTCCGCCAATCGGGTCAGAATCGGAGCGATGTAAGGAAAAGGCATATGTTGGACGGCCCCCGGATTTGTCGCCAGGATGACTGGAGCATCCAATTCCTCCGCCGCCCGTATAACGGCGACCGCATCCTCGTAACCGAAAACGTTAAACGCGGGGATGGCGTAATGACCGCCGGACGCATCTTGAATCAACTCCCTTAAGTACACAAGCAATGGAAATATCCCCCTTCAAGTTCCGCTACGGACAAAGCGATCTATTCTGTCGCGGATTTGGTCTAAAGTCGGCATCGCATCCGAGCAGCTGTGGCTTGAAACGACGATCGACGCGGACGCGCTGCCGTACTGCTGGCAACGGTCAAGGCTCCAGCCTTGCATCAAACCGTATATGAACGCTCCCGCGAACGAATCACCGGCCCCGAAAGTTTTCACGACGTTCGCCGGGAACACCGCCCCTTCGACCCTCTCTCCTCCGCGCGAGTATACGATAGAGCCGTCGCCCCCTCGCTTTACCACAACGATACGGGCTTGATGATCGAGCCACTTCCGAGCCGTTTCATCGTCATCCTGTCGTTGCGGACCTTCTGAGGATTCCAGCAAATCGAACTCCTCTCGCCCTCCCAAGACGACGTCGCAGTTTTCCGCGACCATTGTGCAATAAACCGCGATTTCTGCCTTGTTGACCCATGTATAGGGCCGGTAGTCAATATCGAAGATCGTAACGACGCCATGCTTGCGGGCATAAGCCAGAGCGACGAAAACGGCTTCGCGTGAAGGGCTCTTAGCCAGCGCCGTTCCCGAGATCAGCAAAGATCGGGCTTGACGGATGTATTCCTCGCTCACGTCTGCCGGCTCGAGCTTAAGGTCGGCCACGTTGTCCCGATACATGAGAATACTGCAATCGGTCGGGGATTTAATCTCGGTAAAAGCGAGCCCCGTTACGCTGCCGGTATCGTCGACGATCACGTTGTCCACGTTGATGTTCTCCTCATGCAGGTAGCGGGTAATAAATCTTCCGAATTGATCGTTGGACACCCGGCCGATAAATCCCGCACGTGCCCCCAGCCTTGCCAGCGCGATCGTAATATTCGCGGGCGATCCCCCAACGTATTTGGTGAACGTTAACGTCTCCTCCATCGGTCGATGGATTTCGTTCGCGTTCAGATCGATGCACAATCTGCCAAGTCCAACGAAATCAAGGGCTCGCCCCTCTGGAAAACGCAACATGCTCATGTTCTCCCTCCCTGCTCGAACAACCATTCATGCTCGGGATCGTTATGGAATTTCCAAGTTCGAACCGGTCCCGCCATTACGTTCAAATAATAAACCTCGTAACCGGGAGGCGCCGAGACCGGATGATAACCCTTCGGCACGAGTACGGCATCGCCGTCTCTTACGATCAACGCCTCGTCTATCGATCGATCATCGGTATACACTCTTTGAACGGCGAACCCATGACCCGGATTAATTCGATGATAGTAGGTTTCTTCCAGGTACGATTCGTTCGGCAGATCCAATCGATCGTGCTTATGGGGCGGATAGCTGGACCAGTGACCTGCCGGAGTTGCTACTTCCACGACCAGCAACCGTTCGGCGAGCCCTTCCTCAGGCAAAATATTGCGAATCGTGCGTTCCATAGTACCGTGTCCTCGCTTCGTAACCGCTACGTCTTCGGGCGGGATCAAGCGGGCTTCTAGCGTCCCTTCCGCCGGCGACCAACAGCAAACCAGTTCCATGTCGGTCAAAGCCTCTGCTTCGAACCGATCCCCGGCGGGAACGTAAACGGAATACGGGGGTATCCCCTCGAACACGTTCATTCTCCGTCCGATATCCGGGAAATAAGCGTTAGCCGTATTTACGTTGGCCTTTCCCGTCAGAAGTACGAGGCAAGCTTCGCGATGATCGGTCGATCTGCGGAGGATATCCCCTTTACTCAGAACGAACACTTCAAACCCTACGTATTCCCACCCAGCCGACTGGGGGGTGATTTCCAATACTTTCCCCTCGGAATCGGGGATGCCGCTCCGGACTAACAACTCAGCCATCGCTTAGATTTCCTCCTTGTTCTTCGTCCGAGCCGGAATCAAATCGAACTCAAATACCTTAGGCATTTTTCGGCATATTGATTGGGCTCGGCGACCGATGGGTCCTGCTCGGCCTCGATGATCATCCAACCGTCATACCCGATTTCCTGTAGCTTCCCAATAATCGGCTTGAAATCGATTGCTCCGTCGCCCGGAACGGTGAATACCCCCTCGATGACGGATTGCTGGAAAGGGATGTACGACCGCTTTACTCTCTCCAACACGCTCCCGCGTACGTCTTTCAAATGAACGTAAGGAATTCGTCCGGCATATTCGGATAAGAGCGCGAGCGGGTCGGCACCTCCATAGACGGCATGACCGGTATCGAATAACAAATAAACAAGTTCCGGGTCCGACGAACGCATCAGCCTGTCGATTTCTTCAGGCTTCTCCACTACAGTACCGATATGATAGTGATAGACGAGCTTCATGCCACGTTCTTTGCAAATTTCTCCGGCCCGGTTCAATCCTTCGACCATGTGACCCCATTGCCGATCGGTAAGCGGGATTACCTCCGTCTCGCCTTGCGCCCTTCGGGGATCTCCGATGATCGAGCCGCCCAACTCGCAAGTCACGATATGCTTGCAGCCCATCTCGCTTAAGAATTCGGCATGTCTGCGGTACGCATCCATTTCCTGCTCCCGATAATCGGGATCGGAGAAAAGTACGCCTTTCCATTCCGATGTCAGCTGAATGCCTTTGGCGGCTAGCGTTGCTTTAAGCACTTGGGGATCCTTAGGAAATTTACGGCAATTCTCGGTGCCCTTGAAGCCGAGTTTCTCGAAATCATGCAACAATTGCTCGCATGTATAATGATCGCCTAGCTCCAATACGTCCTCGTTTACCCAATTGATCGGAGATATGCCAAGCTTCCACTTCGACGATTCCATCGTTGTTGCTGCCTCCCCCTTCAGAAAGCTTTCGCGGATTTCAACCTCGTTTCCATCCGTTCCCTTGCCTCGTTAACGTTCTCGTTGCCCGATACTTTCGCCGGATCGACCCTCCACCAGGATTCATACCCGCCCGTATTCGTCCCGGGTAACACCTTAATATCGATCAGAACGGACACGGCCTCTTGTTTCGCCAGTTTAAGAGCTTCTTTCAATTGTTCCAACGAGCGGACCGTGAAGGTTACCGCCCCCATGCTTCTAGCCTGAGCAGCAAAGTCGATCGGCAAGTATTCTCCGCTCAACCCCCCGCAGGCTTCAAGCGCTTGCGAAATTCATTGCCGAATCCATCGCTGCCATTCTCCCTCTGCAAATTGTGGATACACTGATACCCATTGTTATCGAATAAAAGGATATTAATTTTGTAACCTTCTTGGAGACTGGTCAGCAGTTCCGAATGGAGCATCAGATAACTGCCGTCACCTACTAAGGCGTATACCTCGCGAGCAGGTTCCGCAAGCTTGGCTCCGAATGCTCCGGCAACTTCGTACCCCATGCAAGAGAATCCGTATTCCATGTGATACGTCTTCGGTTGCCGGCTTCGCCATAGACGATGCAAGTCCCCAGGTAAGCTTCCTGCCGCGCACACGATGACGGCTTCGTCGCCAATAGTCTGATTGATCTCGCCTAATACCCGCGTCTGGGCCAATCCTTCGTCCAACTCGATCCCATATAGCCGATCAACCTCTGCTTGCCACACCGCTTTCCTTGAAGCCAGCTCATCCAACGAATGGGCCGACTCGTATTTCCTCGAATCAAGCTCGGCGAGTAATTCGCTCAGAGCGACCTTAACGTCCGCTACCAATATTTGCGCATTCATCTTAGAAGCATCGTCCATGCTTACGTTAATGCCTAGATACTCCGCATTCGGATGTTGGAACGCCGTCTTCGAAGCCGTCGTAAAATCCGATAGCCTCGTACCGGCGCAGATGATCAAATCCGCTTCTCTAGCCAGAAGGTTAGCCGCAAGGGATCCGGTTGCCCCGATCGCCCCCAAGTTCAGCGGATGATCCCATTTCAACGCGCTTTTACCGGCTTGAGTCTCGGACACCGGAATGCCGAAAGCTTCGGCGAACTTCGCCAATTCCCGGGTAGCCGAGGAGTACAGCACGCCCCCGCCCGCAATGATGAGCGGTTTCTTCTTCCGCATGATCAACTCTGCCGCCCTTTGGATGGAAGTCCGCGACGGGGTCCGTCGCTCGATCGCATGCACACGTTTTCGAAAAAAATCCGCCGGATACTCGTAAGCTTCGCTTTGGACGTCTTGCGGCAGAGCCAGCGTCACGGCCCCCGTTCGTTCGGGATCGGTTAATATCCGCATTGCATTAAGCGCCGCGACCATCAGTTGTTCCGGTCTTTGAATGCGATCCCAGTACTTGCTTACCGGCTTGAACGCGTCCGTCGCGGATACCGAGTAATCGGCAGGTTGTTCGATCTGTTGCAATACCGGGTCCGGTTGACGGCAAGCAAAGTTGTCTCCCGGAAGCAATAGCAGCGGAATTCGGTTAACGGTTGCCGTTGCCGCCGCCGTAACCATATTCAGGGCTCCCGGCCCGATGGATGACGTGCAAGCGAATATTTCCATGCGGTTTTTCTGTTTGGCGAAGGCGATAGCCGCATTAGCCATTCCCTGCTCGTTCTTGCCTTGAACGAAGATCAAGTTGCCGTGTTGCCTCTCCAAGGCTTCTCCAAGACCGGTGACGTTACCATGACCGAAGATTCCCATGATTCCGCGAATAAACTTTTGTTCGACTCCATCCATTTCCACATATTGCTGATCCAAAAACCTTATTAAGGCTTGAGCCATAGTCATCCGTATCGTTTTAACCATCTTAGACCTCCTAGGGAAAGCGCTTAATCAAACGGACGGCAAAAGCTTACGAATATCCTCGATCAACACAGGAGCATTATCGATCAAAGATTTCTTCGCCGCCGCCGCGATCACTTCGGCCATGTAAGCATCGTACCCGTCTACAGGTACCGGTTTGTCGTTCAATACGCAATCAATGAACGTATCTACCTCTCGCACGTAGGATTGCTGGTATCTCTCCAAGAAAAAGTGCTTCGGCTTCTCTCTGAACACCCCCTTAGCCGTGCTCCATTCCGCCGTGCTCTCCGTATCGTTATACGTATTGGCCGTTCCGGCCGATCCGAACACTTCGACGCGCTGATCGTATCCATAGGCGGCCAAGCGACTGTTTTCGATGATGCCGAGCGTTCCGTCTTTAAACTTCAATGTCGTAACCGCCGTGTCGATGTCGCCCAATTCTCCGATCTTCGGGTCTACGAGTACGGCCCCCTTGACGAAAACCTCTTCCACTTCGCTTCCCGACAAAAACCGGGCCATATCGAAATCGTGAATCGCCATATCGAACAAAAGTCCGCCAGACACCTTAATGTAATCGTAAGACGGCGGAGAGGGATCCCGGGAAATCAACTTGACGATATGCGGTTTCCCGATTGCCCCTTCCTCGATAAGTCGACGGACTTTCATGAAATTGTGATCGAAGCGCCGGTTAAAGCCGACTTGCATCTTAATTCCGCTCCTCTTGACGATCTCCAACGCTTGCTCGGTCTTTCGAAGATCGAAGCTAATCGGTTTTTCGCAGAAAATGTGTTTTCCGGCCTTTGCCGCTTCTATAATGAAGTCGACATGCGTATCCGTCGAAGAACAAATGAATATTGCATCGATCTGCGGGTCTTGGAGCAATTGCCCGCTATCCGTCGTAATGGTCGAGATGTTTACGCTTTTGGACCATTCGCGAATCGCTTCCGGTTGAATATCGGAAACCGCTTTCAATTTCACCTGACTGTGACGCAGCAAGTTGTCGGCGTGCTGCATTCCGATTCTTCCGGCGCCGATAATTCCGATGTTCAAAGTTTTCAAGCCCATAAACTCCTTCCCTATCCTAAGTGACCGTCACCCTCACTTTTGGGTAACCGCTTAACTTAATTTGATTATAGCAACACACTTTAGGTTTGAAAAGCATAATTTTATAAATTTTGCTAATTCACTTAATGATTGGGCTCAAAATCCTTTAAGATTCTAGGGTTTTCACCTCTAATAAAACCTTCGT